>NZ_CP139715.1:4110000-4410000 GCF_034377285.1 Thalassobaculum sp. OXR-137
GGCAACATCTACTCGCGCCTGTCGAACCCGACGGTCGCGGTGCTGGAGGAGCGGATCGCCGCCCTTGAGGGCGGACGCGGCACCACCTGCACGTCTTCCGGCCATGCGGCCCAGATGCTGGCGCTGTTCGCGCTGATGAGCCCGGGCGACCGCTTCGTCGCCTCGCGCCGGCTCTATGGCGGCTCGATCACCCAGTTCGGCCGCACCTTCCAGAAGTTCGACTGGCATTGCGACTTCGTCGATTCCGAGGATCTGGACGCGGTCCGCGCCGCCGCCATGCAGGACAGGTGCAAGGCGATCTTCGCCGAAAGCCTCGCCAACCCGGGCGGCGTGATCACCGACATCGCGGCCCTGGCCCGCATTGCCGAGGAAGCCGGCGTGCCGCTGATCATCGACAACACCATGGCCACCCCCTACCTGTGCCGGCCGATCGAGCACGGGGCGGATCTGGTGGTGCATTCCACGACCAAGTTCCTGTCCGGCCACGGCAACGCCATGGGCGGGGCGGTGGTCGACAGCGGCACCTTCGACTGGTCGCAGAACGACAAGTTCCCGTCCCTGTCCCAGCCGGAGCCGGCCTATCACGGCCTGACCTTCTACGAGACCTTCGGCGACCTCGCCTTCACCACCTACGGCCATGCGGTGGGTCTGCGCGATCTGGGGCCGACCATGGCGCCGATGAACGCCTATCTGACGATCACCGGCATCGAGACCCTGGCCCTGCGCATGGAGCGGCATGTCGCCAACGCCCAGAAGGTGGCGGAATGGCTGGCGGCGCACGACAAGGTCGCCTGGGTCAGCTATGCCGGGCTGGCGGGCAACAAGTACAAGCAGTTGGCCGAGCGCTACCTGCCGAAGGGGGCCGGCTCGGTCTTCACCTTCGGGGTCAAGGGCGGCTACGACGCCGGCATGGCCGTGGTGGAGCGCTGCCGCCTGCTGTCGCACCTGGCGAATATCGGCGACACCCGCTCGCTGATCCTGCACCCGGCCAGCACCACCCACCGCCAGCTCACCGAGGAGCAGCGCACGGCGGCGGGCGCCGGCGACGATGTGATCCGGATTTCCGTCGGCCTGGAGACGGCCGAGGACATCATCGCGGATCTGGAACGGGCGCTGGGCTGACCGAGGAGCGGGCGCTTGGTTGGCGCCCGCTTTCCTCACCTCAGAGGATCACTCGTACCCCTTCGGCGCGATGAAGCCGCCGATCTCGCGTTCCATCATCTTGGCGAAGGCGATGGCCCGCTTGTCGTGGCCGTGCGGGGCGACGATCTGCAGGCCGACCGGCAGTCCGTCGCTCGCCAGGCCCACCGGCGCCACCGTGCTCGGCAGGTTGAAGGCACCGGTATACCCGGCCCAGAACAGCTGGTCGGTGACCGGCACCTGCTTGTTGTTCACCACGATCTTGCGGTGGATGCGCTCGCCCTCCTGGTCGTGCGGGAAGGCGGTCGTGGAGGCGATCGGGCAGAGCAGCAGATCGACCTCCTCGAACAGCTCCTGCCAGGTCTCGCGCATCTGGTTGCGGCGGTTGTTCAGCTTGATCCAGTCGCGGTGCAGCATGGTGTTCCCGCGCGCCATCTCGGCGATGTAGCTGTCGTCGTCGGCGCCCAACTCGGCCAGCAGCGCGTGCTGCTTGGCCATCTCCTCGTCGTTGACCCGGCCCGAGGTCGCCGCCCGCAGCAGTCGGATATAGAGGCTGTGCGCCTCCTTGGTGTCGAAGGCGGGCTTCGCGCCGGACACGATCTTCATGCCCTTGGCCGCCAGCGCGTCGATCGCCTTCTGCAGGGCGTCGGTCAGCACCGTGTCCTGATCGAGGTTCTGGTCCTCCAGCACCACCGCGACCTTGAAGTCGCCCGGCTCGCGCTGGGTGGCCTCCGGCAGGGTCAGGGTCCAGCAGGCGGCGTCCAGGCCGTGGGGCCCGGCCATGATGTCGAGCGAGATCTCCAGATCCTCGGCCGAGCGGGCGAGCGGACCGATCACCGAGATGTCGGACGGGGTGATGGTGCCCGGCATCGCGTGGCCGCGCGGCGGCAGGATGCCCCAGGTCGGCTTGTGGCCGTACACGCCGCAGTAGTGGGCCGGGTTGCGGATGGAGGCGCCGATATCGGAGCCGGCCTCCAGCCCGGTCAGCCCGGCCGCCAGCGCCGCCGCCGATCCGCCCGACGATCCCCCCGGCGTGCGGCTCAGATCCCAGGGGTTGTTGGTGCTGCCATAGACCGGGTTGAAGCTCTGCCAGTCGGCCAGCAGAACCGGCACGTTGGTCTTGCCGAAGACCACCGCCCCGGCGGCCTTCATGCGGGCCACCGGCACGCTGTCCACATCGGGGACGTTCTTCGCCAGGTGCTCCAGCCCCCAGGTCGTCGGCATGTGGACCGCGTCGTAGCTCTCCTTGAAGGTCATCGGCACGCCGTGCAGCGGGCCGGCGATCTCGCCCTTCGCCAGGGCGGCATCGGCCTCGTCGGCCGCCTTGCGCGCGCCGTCATAGTCGGTGGCGATGATCGCGTTCAGCGCCGGATTGTACTTCTCCACCCGCGCCAGATAGTGCTCCAGCAGCTCCCGCGCCCCGATCTCCTTGGTACGGATCTTGGCGGCGAGGTCATGCGCAGACGCGAAGGCGATGTCGGTCATGGGAGGGCTCCGGATACGGAAGGACGGGGTGTCGAGGCAGGGGCTCGAGGCGGGATCGACAGCGTGGCGCAGACACGGGCGGCGATCAACACACCGAACGGGTGTCCGCCGAATCGTTAACTTTCTAAAAGTCGAAAATTATCATAGGGTGTGCGATACAACACAAACTTCAGTTGACGCGCGACTTTTGCATACGGTCGTATGTCAGCCCTTGGCACATCGAGTCACTTGGCACGGACACCACAAATGGATGGAGACCAAAACTGGCCCGTCGATCTGGACCTCGCCGCGCCCGAACATATGGCTGCCTATGCCTTTTGGTCGGCGCGAAAGCCGGGGGTCGGCCTAGTCCCGTCGCGCCAGGATATCGATCCACTGGAGATGCCTCGATCCTTGCTTCCCTGGATCAACCTCATTGAAGTGCATCGCGACGGCGGGGCGCTGCGCTACCGCCACCGGCTGGTCGGGACCGGCATCGTCGACATGCGCAACCGGGACGGCACCGGGCGCTGGTTCGAGGATCTGTATGACGAGGCGCGCCTGCTCCGCGTGCATCTGGTCCTCGACCAGGTCGTCAGGGACTGCCAGCCGCGCATTCTGCAGGACGATCTGGGCAATACCGGCCGCTCGCACCGCACCCTCAAGTCCCTCGTCCTGCCGCTTGCCGCCGACGGCGTCACGGTCGACATGCTGATGGCGGTCTCCCATTACGAGTGAGTCTCCTCCGGGGTCTTCGCCATCCGCCGCCGCGTGGCCAGCTCCGGCACCACCCAGAACACCACCATCGCCGCCAGAATGAAGGCGCTCGAGGTCACGAAGCCGACCGTATAGCCGCCGGTGGCGTCGTGCAGGAAACCGGCCATCCAGGTCCCGATCGCCGCGCCCAGCCCCTGCCCGGTGGTGATGGTCCCGTAGATCGCGCCGATGCCGCGCCCGCTGAAGATCGTGGCGGCGAGGGTGGAGATGACCGGTCCCCGCGCGCCCATCGATCCGCCGAAGAAGATCACGAAGCCGACGACGAAGGCGAACCCCGGATGGACCTGGACCAGGGCCAGCGAGACGATCCCCAGCAGAGTGCTGACGTAGCTGACGCTCACCGTGATCCGGTTGCCGAACCGGTCGGCCGCGGCCCCGACCACCAGCATGCCGACGATCGACAGCATCCCGGCGGCTCCGAAGGCGCCGGCGGCCTCGATCGGCGCGAAGCCGTGCTCCACCAGATAGGCGACGGTCTGCAGGGCGACCGCGTATCCGCCGATTGCGGTGAAGAAGAAGGCGCAGAACAGGGCCCAGAACGGCCGCGACCGGATCGCCCGCGCCAACCCTTCGGAAGGCAGGCCCGAGGCGGTCGTGGCCGGCGCCCGCTGGACGATGCCCGCCGTGATCCGTCGCCAGGGCAGCAGGCCGACCGGCAGGGCCAGCAGCAGGATGGCGCCCCCCAGCATCCCGTAGCCGCCGCGCCAGCCGAATCCGTCCACCATGACCTGGGCCAGCGGCGCCAGGATCAGCGTCCCGGTGCCGAGCCCGGTCGAGGCGACCGCCATGGCGGTGCCCATGCGGCCGTCGAACCAGCGGCTGATCAGGATCGAGCCCGGGATCATGCCCAGGGACGCGATGCCCAGCCCGCCCATGATCCCAACCGTCACCGACAGGTGCCACAGCTGCTCCATATGCCCGGCCAGCCAGAACCCGCCGCCGAGCGAGAGCAGCCCGAAGACGTAGAGCGCGCGGCCGCCGAACCGGTCGAACGCCGCCCCGACAAAGGGCGAGGCCAGGCCGTTGGCCAGCATGTAGACGGAGTAGACCGACGTCAGGTCGGCCCGGTCCCAGCCGGTTTCCCGTCCGATCGGCAGCAGGAAGACCGCGTAGGTCTCACCGGCTCCCCGGGCCAGGGCGTTCAGCAGGAAGCAGAGGGCGAGCACGCCGAGAGCGGCCCAGCCTGTCGTGGAGCCGGTCATGCGCATGGGCGCAGTTTAGATCCGTCGTCGCCGCAGGCGATAGACGCGCCGTGTCCCCCCGCGCTGCCCGACGCCCCTCAGGCGGTTCGCCGGATCCCCGCCTCGGCCCCGCCCTTGAGCGCCTTGCGCAGGACCGGCAGCACCGCGACGGCCAGCCCCGCCGCCAGCACCCACCAGGCGGGCCGGATCGTGTCGGGCAGCATCAGGTTGGCCTCCAGCACCCGCAGGGGCGGCACGCTGGTGCCGACCCAGAACCACAGTCCTTCCGCTCCGGCGGTGAGCAGACCGCCCAGAACCGCGATGCCGGCGAGAACCAGCGGAGAGGTCAGCGCCAGCCGCCGCTTCGCCGCCAGCCGGTAGAGGCCGAGGGTCAGCAGGAAGCCGGCGATCAGGCTGGCCTCGAACGCCTGAATCTTGGTCTGCATGAAGAAATGCACCGCCGCCAGCAGCGCGGCGAGATAGACCAGCTTGTGAAGCTGGTTCCATCGCCGCCCCAGGCGCCGGACCATGCCGTCGAAGCTGGTGGCCCCCAGCGCCGCCATGATCGCCAGGGCGACGAAGCCGATGGTCAGGTAGGTCCTCAACACGATTTCGCTGGCCACCTTGCCCATATCGAAGCCCTGATCCGCGATGTAGAGACCGAAATGCAGCAGCAGGTAGAAAAGCGCGCTGACCCCGAGCATGCGCCGGATGGAGATCAGCCGGGGATAGGTCAGGATCCGGATCGCCGGCGTGACCGCCAGCGAGACGACCAGGATGCGGATCGCCCAGTCGCCGCTGCGGTGGATCGCCTCGTCGTAGGGCCGGGGGCCGAGACCGCCGAGCAGCGTATCGACGGCCAGGAGAAGTGCCGGTACCGACACGGCGACCAGGGTCGCGATCTTCAGCCCCGAAACCCGTCCGGCCCGGTCATGCCACAGCGCCATGGGATCCTTCCGTAGGATATCGTGTTTGCCCGCCGCCGCTAACCGACGGAAGTTGCCAGAACATGAGGCGACCGGGCGACCGCGTCCAGGCATCCGGAACGACACGGCCGATCACCATTACGGCATCTCGGGCCGGCGTTTCACGACACTCGTGCCGGCGCACCGGTTGGCATCGGCGCACCCTACCCCCACCATAGGATTATCGACCACAGAGCCCGACCGGTGCCATGCCCCTGATTTCCGTTCTCGACCAGTCCCCGATCCGCGCCGGTGCGACGCCCGGCGATGCGGTCGCCGAAACCATCGAGCTTGCCCGGCTGGCCGACCGGCTCGGCTTCCACCGCTACTGGGTGGCCGAGCACCATTCGTCGGAAGGCCTCGCCGGCTCGGTGCCGGAGATTCTGATCACCCGGCTGGCGAACGAGACGTCACGGATCCGGGTCGGCTCCGGCGGGGTGATGCTGCCGCACTACGCGCCGCTGAAGGTGGCGGAGACCTTCCGCATGCTCGAGACCATGTATCCGGGCCGGATCGATCTCGGCATCGGCCGCGCCCCCGGCTCCGACCAGCGCACCGCCCGCGCCCTGTCCTATGTCCGCGATCCGATCCCGATCGAGTATTTCCCGCGCCAAGTCCAGGACCTGATGGACTGGATGGACGGCAAGCTGGAGGACGATCACCCGTTCCGCGGCGTCACCGCCCAACCGGCCGGCCCCACCTCGCCGCCGGTCTGGCTGCTGGGATCCAGCGATCAGGGCGCCCAGGCGGCCGCCCATTTCGGCACCGCCTTCTCCTTCGCCCATTTCATCACCGAGGGCGGCGAGCCGGTGGTGGAGATGTACAAGAAGCGGTTCCAGCCCTCCTCCACCCTGGCCGACCCCCAGGCCAATATCGGCGTCTTCGTGATCTGCGCCGAGACCGAGGAGGAGGCGAAGTATCACGCCGCGTCGCGCGATCTGTGGCGTGTGCGGCTGGATCAGGGCCATATCACCCCGATCCCGACGCCGGAGGAGGCCCTGAACTACGAGTTCACCGAGTCGGAGCGTCAGCGCGCGGCTTTCCACCGCCGCCGCAACATCGTCGGCACCCCGGACCAGGTCCGTGAGAAGCTGGATGCGGTGTTGGCGCGCTATGGCGTGGATGAAGCCGTGGTTGTAACAATTACCCACGACCACAAGGCACGGATGAAGTCGTATGAGCTTCTGGCGAAAGCCTACGATCTGTCCCCGATGGCGGAAGCCGCGGAATAGTTGGGCCGCTGGCGGACCAGCACACCTTGTGATCGCGCTGGTTACCGCTCTCTCATGCCTTCCCTCGTCGGCTTACGCTCAACAACTGGACCCGCGCTTCTCAGCCACAGTAGATCTGCCCGGCTACGAATTCGCCATGATATCCGCAGCACTCCTTCAACAGGGGTTGCTTGGCCGCGGTTGTTTTCAAGGAAACCTCGACGCCCGTATCCGATCCTATTACCCGCTCGACCTTCAGTTCGCCGAGGGTCGGGTGTGGCCGGTATCTGGAACCTGGGACGCCATCATCGCGTACAAACGCTGCGGAGAACTCTTCAGGACCAACATCGCCGTCATTGCCCAACCTGAAGGCGCGCCATTCCTGGTCACCACGGTGCCGGGCGAGTCCGAAATCAGCTACCCGTTGAAGCAATCTCTCCGAGACGACGTAATCGCATTTGCTAGCCGGATAATGCACCGGGAAGACTGCGAGATTGCGCAGATAACCAACTCTCGGATCACACAAGGGCTGTCCAGCCTTACCGGCGTTTCAATCCCCAAGGGACCTGTAAAGCATCTCACCTGGACGGAGAGTTGGACGGTAAGGGCCTGCGGACGAGAGACCGATATTCATATCGACCTGACGATCGACCCGGACACTGACGAGATAACATCGGATCTGCGCGTGAATATCGATCTGTCCACCGGCACCGTCTCCCGTGAGGTAGCGATCTCGCACCCGATCTATATTGACGACGGCCAGCTCCAGGAGCTCTTCGATACAGCTGTTTCCGGCGACCACGAGCAGGTGCAGGACGCACGAAACGACCTTCGATACCTGGCAAATGAGAATATCGCGGAGGCGCAGTATCTTCTGGCCTCCGCTTTGGCCAAGGATCCGGAGCACAACCGTTCGTTCCATCTGGAAGGACTTTACTGGGCAGCTCGCGCCACGGCGAACGGTAATGCCGCGGCCGCACGTCTGGCCGGCTGGTACATGGAGATGGGCCCCTTCAAAGCCCCGCCAGATCTGCGTGCCGCTGCGCTGATGTATCAACGCTCGGCGGCTTTAGGATCTGCAGACGGTACCCAAGATTTTGAACGAGTGACCTCGACATACCCCTGGTTAGCCCCGGTCCTTGAGGACCATCCGGCGTTCTGACGCGCAGCCTGCCCCTACTCCGCCTCGCGGAAGCTCCCGAAAGGGGTGGGCGCGTACGACGCGTTCAGCGGCGCCTATCCGAACCTGGACACGTTTTACGCCGCGGTACCGGGTTTCGCGTTCTGGACCCGACCTGATCCCGGAAAATGACCGGTATGCTCCAACCTGGCGGCCCCTACTCCGCATAAAGCTCGTCGCGCAGGGTGTTCCATAGGCGTTTGCGCTCGCGGTTGGAGCGGATCTGACGGGTGCGTGGGCTGGTCGGGACGATGAGCGGGTCGTCTCCGTCCGGCCGGATGTCGAAGCTGCGGGTCGCGGCGATCGGCAGGTTCTCCGAGGAATAGTGCGCCATCACAAGGATCTCGACGCTGTAGTGGCCGGTCTCCAGGTCGAGCGAGCCGGATCCGGCGCTGTCATAGGCGCGCTCTAGGACACTCTCGAACGAGCCCAGATCCATCATCTCTCCGGACTCAAGTGGTCCCTGATGGGTGTGCTCGCGGACGTCGCCGCCCTTGCCGGTATCCGACGGCCGGCGCACGTCGGTGATCGCGTGGGTCGAATTTCCGCTGTCAGACCGGATGGTGACCGTGACGCTCATCACATAGACGATCTGCGCGCTCATGTTGCAGATCATGCAATGGGCGCTGGCCCGCTGGCCGCCGCCCCGGGTGATGAGGATCGAGGAGCGCTCGTTCTTGCGGATGGTCTGGATGAACAGCCGCAGATAGACCAGCCAGATCAGCACCATCGCCGCGTTCACGCCGACGCTGATGAGCTGGGAGTTGTTCTGGATCCAGGAGAGCATGGACGGTCGCGGTGGTGGCACGATGGGCGCGGGTACCTTCTGCTAACGGGGGACCCAGGAAATCGTTCCGAAGTCGGCTCCCTGGCCAACCGGTTCACGGGACCGTCGTACACACCACCTTCGCCAAACCCCGCCCCGGCCTTGTGCCGGGGCCTACCCATCCGACAGTGCAGATCGATCAGGAGAATGGCCCACGTCGGGCGGGGCCCCCGACGCAAGGCCGGGGAAGGTTCAATAGGGTAGAGCGAGTGGAGTGACAGAAAGCGCCAGCCCATAAACTTCGATCCGCCATGGCATGAACCGCACCAGCGCGGTACTTTTCAGCGAAACGCTCGACTCTGGGCTGCATTTTGATGCGCTTTTCACCAGATTTTCTCGCACCGGTTCGGACCTTGAGACCTGGCGCGGCCGTGCACAGGTCTTGGCGCCTAGTTGGCGTCATGATTACCGCCCTTCTGGTCCTGTCGCCTGCAGCTCATACCGACCAGACCCCAGACCGCTTTGAGAAACTGGTAGCGCGGTCCGACTATCGCACAGCTCTCTGGTCCGCCGCCCTCCTGCAAAAAGGCCTGATGGGTGGCGGCTGTTTCAGCGGCAGCGCCAAGGTCGAGTTCGGAATTGTCGGTCCAGCGGATGCTCAGTTCGTCGATGGCCGTGTTTGGCCGGTATCCGGGGTCTGGCACACGTTTGTCGACTACCGGTTCGCGATGTGTCCTGACGACGGCTTCAGAGCCAAATTCTCGATCATCGCACACCCACAGGCGACGCCCATCGTGTTGGCTGTGGTGCCCGGCCGATCCGCATCGTCCTACCGACTAAAGACAGTCCTCCATGACCAGTTGACGGCCGCCGTTCGAAGGATCACTGAGCGCGAGGACTGCCCATATCCCATCATCATGAACTCGCAGCCGACGCAGTTTCTGGACTCCGCGCCGGGAATCACCACCACAAGGGAAGTCTGGACCGTGCGCGCCTGCGACAGAGTGGCCGACTTCTTCATCGACATTGAGTGGGATCCGACAACTCAGACTACCTCGTTCAACACGCGCGTGGCCACCGATGAGACGACCGGGCACAGCTTCCGCGAGATCGGGGTACCTGCGCCGATCTACGAAGATGACGGCCGACTTAAGACCCTCGCCGCGGAAGCCCTTTCCGAAGATAGCGCCATCAGGTTGGAAGCGCGAAAGGCGCTCCAGTTTCTGGCAGATTCAAACGTACCCGAAGCCCAGTATCACCTCGCCGTCTCCCTCGCCCACGACCCCGGTGGAAACCGGAAGCTGGAGTTGGAAGGCCTCTACTGGGCCGCTCGATCGACGGCAAACGGAAGCGCGGACGGGGCACATCTTGCCGGAAAAATCGTGGAGAACGGTCCCCATCTTGCCCCACCGGATCTGAGGACTGCCGCCCTGCTCTACCGGCGTGCCGAGGAGATGGGGGCGTCGCAAGCGGCGGAGGATTATCAGCGGTTGGTGACCGCGCACCCGTGGCTGCCCAAAATCCTGAAGGATCTGCCGATACTATAACGGCGCCGGCCGGCCCTTCGACACGCTCCGGATTACATCCTGCGCTGCTCAGGGTGAGGTCGATAAGTATATGAAAATATTGACCTCTCCCTGAACAGCCCCAAGGGCGTGTCGAAGGGCTCTACTCCGCCTCGAACCAGTCCGCCGCGACCTCGGCCCCGGCGATCACCAGGCAGCATTCGCCGGTCGGTTGGGTGCCGCGGCCGTCGAGGAAGGCCTTGATCTCCGACAGCCGGCCGCGCACCACCTCCTCGTGCAGCTTCGTCAGCTCCCGCGCCAGGGCCGCCGGTCGGTCGCCATAGACCTCCAGACACGCGTCCACCAGCTTGCCGATGCGGTGCGGGCTCTCGTACAGCACCAGGGTGTGCGGGCTGGCGATGTCCACTTCCAAGAAGCGCTGGCGCTGGCCCGACTTCTTCGGCGGGAAGCCGCGGAAGGTGATGCCGTGAACCGGCAGGCCGGACAGCACCGCCGCCATCACGAAGGCCACCGGGCCGGGCACCATGGTGATCTCCACCCCGGCCCTGGCCGCCGCGCGCACCAGGGTGAAGCCCGGGTCGCTCACCCCCGGCGTGCCGCCGTCGGTCGCCACCGCGATCCGCTGGCCCTGCCCGGCCCATTCCACCAGGGTCGCGGACATGTGGCGCTCGTTGTGCTCGTGATAGGCGACCATCCGCTTCTTCAGCCCGGCCGCCTGCAGCAGCCGTCCGGTGCGCCGCGTGTCCTCCGCCGCCACCACGTCGGCCTTCTCGAAGGCCTCGCGGGCGCGGGGGCTGAGGTCTTCCAGATTGCCGATCGGTGTGGCCACCAGCTCGATCATGCCGTCTCTCCAGTGGGCTGCTCGCCGTGGGGAAGCTTGCCGGGGGGAAGCTCGCCGGGGGGAAGCTCGCCGGGGGGAAGCTCGCCGGGGGGAAGCTTGCGGATCCGGCAGACGAAGAACGCCTCCAGGAAGTCGCTCGGCACCACCCGCATGGCATGGCGCAGGTCCGGATGGTAGCTGCGCCCCTCCCATTTCGCGAGGCCGGGCCGCCCCTCCGGCACGTCGACGCCGATCGGCTCGATCACCGCGTCCTCGTTGTGTTTGACCAGATGGTCGACCGGGGCCTCGTTCTCCTCCGGCGCGATGGTGCAGGTGGAGTAGACCAGCACGCCGCCGGGGCGGAGCTGCTTGAAGGCGGCGACCAGCATGCGTTGCTGCAGCCGGCTCATCTTCTCGATCCGGTCCGGGGTCCAGAATTTCAGCGCGTCGGGGCGCGACAGGTCGGCCATGCCCTCGCCGGAACACTGGGCGTCGAGCAGGATGCGGTCGTAGGCGGCGTCGAGGAACTTGTCCAGGTACTGGCCCTGGATTTCCGTCATGTCGGTGATCTCAACACCCAATAAATCAATGACTTCCCGTAGTTTCTTCAGACGTGCTCTGATCCCGTCATTGACGTGCAGCCTAGCCTTGTTGCCGGTGAGTGCCGCGATATGGGCCGCCTTGCCGCCGGGCGAGGAGCAGATGTCGAGGATGTCCTCGTCCGGCTGCGGGTCCATGGCCAGGCCCGGGATCAGCGACGAGGCGTTCATCACATAGACCTCGCCGGCCGCATGGATCGCGCTTTCGGTCACCGCCTTGCGGTCGCCCAGGATGTGGAAGGCGTTGGGGCACCAGGAAATCGGCTCGACCTCGGTCAGCGATTCAAGATCGGCCCGTATCTCATTGACAGGACGCGCTTTCAACGGATTGATCCGCACACTGGAGCGCAATCCGCCGCTGGCCAGACGCTCGGCCTCGTAGGGCTTCACCTCCCACACGGAGGCCGCACGGGCCAGGAACGCGTCGCGGCGGCGCTGGTCGGCGGGGTGCGGGCGCTTGGCCATCCTACTCCAGCCCCCCAGCCCCGCCGGCGAGGCCGTGCAGCATGATCGCGGTCGCCGCCGCCAGGTTCAGGCTGTCCGCACCCGGCCGCATGGGAATGCGCACCAGGGTGTCGCAGGCCCGGGCCATCTCGGTCGGCAGCCCGGCCTGTTCGTTGCCCATCAGCAGCACCGTCGGCGTGGGCGCGCGCAGGCCTTCGGGCCGATGAGGTCCGGCCAGATGGGTTCCCACGACCCGGCCCGGCCAGGATTTGCGCCAGTCCAGGAACGCCGCCTCGTCGCAGCGCACCAGCGGCACGTTGACGATGGCGCCCATGGTGGCGCGGACCGACTCGATGGAGAACGGATCGACCGTGTGGCCGACCAGGATCACGCCCTTGGCCCCGAAGGCGTCGGCGCTGCGCATGACCGAGCCGAGATTGCCCGGATCGCGCACGCTCTCCAAGGCGACCCAGAGTGCCCCCGGCTCCGGCGTGACGGCGGAGAGCGGGCTGGTCTTCTGCTCGATCACGGCGATCACGCTCTGGGCGTTGTCGCGCTTGGCGATGCGGGTCATCAGCTCGCCGCTGACCGTGATCACCCGGCCGCCGGCGTCCAGGCAAGCCTGGCGTGCCTCGTCCATCACCGGGCTCGGTGCCTGCTTGTCGGCGACGATCAGCCGGCGGATCACCCAGCCGGCGCGGGCCGCCTCCACCACATGGCGCAGGCCTTCCGACACGAAGGCGTTCTGCTGCTGCCGTCCCTTCTTGGTGGCCAGCGCCTTGACCGCCTTGATCTCGGGATTGGCGGAACTGGTAACGACGAGATCAGCCCGTGACGTATCAGCCATGGCGGTCCCACCGCACGAAGAGCGAGGTCGGCAGCAGGCGGCCGCTGCCCTCCTCCCGGATCGTCATCTCGCCATGGGTGATCGCGCCGCCGAGCCCGGCCATCGCATCCTCCACCAGACGGCGCAGGGTTATGGCCGACAGGTGCGTGGCATAGGCGGTCAGAACCATGAAGGACGAACCGCCGTCCAGCATCGCCCGCACATCGGCGAGCAGGGTCGGCAGCTGCTCCTCCAGTCGCCAGATCTCATTCTTCGGACCGCGGCCGTATTTCGGCGGGTCGAGGACGATACCGTCGTAGCGGTTGCCGCGCCGGACCTCGCGGGCGGCGAAGCGGGCGGCATCGTCGCAGATCCAGCGCACCGGCGCCTCGGTCATGCCCGACGCCTCCTGGTTGGCGCGGGCCCAGGCGATCGCCTTCTTCGAGGCGTCCACATGGGTGACCTTCGCGCCCTTCGCCGCCGGCAGCAGCGAGGCGAGGCCGGTATAGCCGAACAGGTTCAGCAGGCTGAACTCGGCCCCCACCCGCTCGGCCATGAAGTCCCAATGCACCCGCTGCTCGGGGAAGATGCCCACATGGCGGAAGCCGGAGAGCTGGGCCTCGCAGCGCACCTCCCCATAGGTCAGCGGCCAGGTGCTGTCGGCATGGCGCTTGAGGATGTCCCAGTTGCCCTGGCCTTCCTCGTCCTTGCCGCCGGTGAACCGCGCATCGGCGGCGGCCCAGGCATCGGCCGGCTGGCTGCGCGCCCACAGCGCCTGGCTGTCCGGCCGGTCGAGGATGCGCGACCCGAAGCGCTCAAGCTTGCGGCCCTCGCCGCTGTCCAGCAGGGCGTAGTCGCTCCAGGGCTCGGCGACGAGCGTTTCGGACGAAGGATCGGTCGGCACGTGGGAAAGCCCGTCAGGTTACGCAGCGCGGGACAATAACGCCGGCGGTCCAGGAAGCCAAACCAGTCTGGGAGGTGTGTTCGTTCGTTGGTGTACAGGCCCTCACCTTTTACCCCGTCATCCCGGCAGTGCGGAGCGCTGGCCGGGACCAGGGCTCATCCGCGTGGACCCAGGTCCCGGGCTCAGCGCTGCGCGCCGACCCGGGACGACGATGAGAAAAAGGTAAATGGCGCTCCCGTCACGGATCCGGGCAGAGCCTCGGCTCCGGCAGGGCATCGACCGTTGCCTGGATGCCGTCGGAATAGCGCTGTTTCAGATCCAGGAAATACGGGTCGCTGTTCTTGTATTTCATCAGGTTGCGGGTCGAGAAGCTGTCCGTGTGGTAGCACAGCACATCGATCGGCGCGCCGACCGACAGGTTGCTGCGGATCGTCGCGTCGAAGGACACCAGCGCCAGTTTGGCCGCCCGGGCGAGGCTGTTGTCGAAGCGCAGGGCGCGATCGAGGATCGGCTTGCCGTATTTGGTCTCGCCGATCTGCAGATAGTGGTTGCGCGGGGTCGCCTCCACGAAATTGCCGGCGGAGTAGACCTGGAACAGCCGCGGCGGCTCGCCCCGGATCTGGCCGGCCAGCAGGAACGTCCCGTTCGGATCGCCGAACCGCTCCACATAAGGCCCGTCGCGCTCCAGGATCCGGCGCAGCAGGTTGCCCACCGTCTGGGCCACGTCGAACATGGAATTGTGCAGGAACAGGTCGCGCTCCGGCGTGCCGGTGCCGGCTGCCTGTTTCAGCGTGGTGATCACGGTCTGGGTGGTGGCGAGGTTGCCGGCGGACAGCAGGGCGATGACCGCCTTGTCCGGATCTTCCAGGATCGACAGCTTGCGCACGGTGGCGATCTGGTCGACCCCCGCATTGGTGCGGGAATCGGAAGCGAGCACGAGGCCCTCCGGCAGGAGGATGCCAAGGCAGTATGTCATGGTGAGAATCTCCCCCCAGCGCCCGAGCGATGATCCCGTTTCGGGTAACCGGGCGACGACACGTTGACCTTCCGGGCCCTGTGATGCAATGCCGTCGACCATGACCGACCGCAAATGCCTGCTGATCGTCGCCCATGCCCCCTCGCCGAACACCCGGAGGCTGCGCGATGCCGTGGTCGAGGGGGCGCGCAGCGAGGAGGTGGACGGGGTCGAGGTGGTGGTTCTCTCCCCCTTCGACACCACGCCCGAGCATGTGCTGGCCGCCGACGCGATCATCCTGGGGACGACGGAAAACCTGGGCTACATGAGCGGCGCCCTGAAGGATTTCTTCGACCGCTGCTACTACCCCTGCCTGGAGGAGACCCAGGGCCGGCCCTACGCGCTGTATATCCGCGCCGGCCATGATGGGACCGGCACGCGGCGTGGGGTGGAGACGATCGTCACCGGGCTGCGCTGGAAGGCGGTGCAGGAGCCGCTGCTGTGCCGCGGCGACTGGGACGACACCTTCCTCGACCAGGCCCGCGAGCTCGGCCTGTACCTGGCCGCCGGCCTGGAGGCGGGGGTTCTCTGACTCAGCCCTCCTTGACGATCCCCAGCGCCTCGCGGAAGGCGGGGTGATCGGCACTCCCCAGCCATTCGAAGATCAGCGCCTCCACCGTCACCGGCACCGCCCCCGCCGCCCGCAGCCGGGCCAGTCCGACCTCCCTGTCGTCCTGCCGGCGGCTGCCGCAGGCGTCCTCAACCACCGCCACACGCCAGCCCAGACTGCCGAGCCCGAGCGCGGTCTGGGCGACGCAGACATGCGCCTCCACCCCGGCGACGACGGCGACCGGGCGCTCCAGCTCCGCCAGGCGGTCCGTCAGGCCGGGCGCCCGGGTCGCGTCGAAGTGACGCTTCGCCAGCATCCGCTCCCGCCCGATCCGGTCGGCCAGCAGCGGAACCGTGGGCCCGATGGCGTCCGCACAATGCTCGGTGGCATAGGCCGGGACGCCCAGAATCCCGGCGGCACGGACCAGGCGATCCATGGCCGAAACCACGGCCTCGCCCTGCGAAATCGCCGGAACCAAACGGGCCTGAGCGTCGATGAGAAGAACGAAACAAGACTCAGCCGGGCATCGCCGATGACTAAATCGGACAATGTCCAGTGAATCCGCGCCTTTCAGCGTCTCTTGGATTGACATGAAAGGTTTTGTCCTTATAGTCCGCTCGCATCTCGACCGGGGTTATACCGGAAGAGTCCACAACCTAAGCCGACATGTCAGATACAAAAAAAACTTTCGCCGATCTCGGCCTCTCGGACGAGATCGTTGAGGCGGTTACAGCCGCCGGTTACGCCACCCCGACCCCGATCCAGGAAAAGGCGATCCCTTATGTCCTGATGGGCCGCGACGTCCTCGGATGCGCGCAGACCGGTACGGGGAAGACGGCGTCCTTTACCCTTCCGATGATCGACATCCTGTCGGCAGGCCGCGCCAAGGCGCGCATGCCGCGGTCGCTGATCATCGCGCCGACCCGTGAACTCGCCGCCCAGGTGTCGGAGAACTTCACGAAATACGGCGCCAACACCAAGCTGACGATGGCGCTGCTGATCGGCGGCGTCTCCTTCGACGACCAGGAATCCAAGCTGGATCGCGGCGTCGACGTGCTGATCGCCACCCCAGGCCGCCTGCTCGACCATTTCGAGCGCGGCAAGGTGCTGCTGACCGACGTCAAGGTCCTGGTGATCGACGAGGCCGACCGCATGCTGGACATGGGGTTCATTCCCGATGTCGAGCGGATCGTGTCGCTGCTGCCGACCATCCGGCAGACGCTGTTCTTCTCCGCCACCATGGCGCCGGAGATCAAGCGGATCGCCGACAAGTTCCTGATGAACCCGAAGGAAGTGACCGTCGCCCCGCCGACCTCCACGGCGGACACGGTCGCGCAGCACCTGGTGCGCTGCGATCCCAAGGACAAGCGGGACGTTCTGCGGAACATCATCAACCGCGAGAATGTCGAAAGCGCGCTGATCTTCTGCAATCGGAAGCGCGACATCGGCGTCCTGCACCGCTCGCTGGTGCGTCATGGCTTCGATGCGGTTCAGCTGCATGGCGACATGACCCAGCCGGCCCGCATGGAGACGCTGAAGAAGTTCAAGAACAACGAAGCCCGCATGGTGGTGTGCAGCGACGTCGCCGCACGCGGCCTGGACATCAAGGGGCTGAGTCATGTCTTCAACTTCGACGTCCCCTCCAATGCCGAGGACTACATCCACCGGATCGGCCGCACCGGCCGGGCCGGGATGACTGGACGCGCCTTCACGCTGACCACGTCGGACGACGCCAAGTTCCTGGCCGCCGTCCAGCGCCTGATCAAGAAGGACATTCCGGAGATCGATGCCGACGGCAACCCGGTCGAGGGTGGCAAGGGCCGGTCCGGCGGCGGCGCCAAGGCGAAGCCCGAGGCCGTCCAGGATGCGGGCGCGCCGGAGGAAAAGGCCGAGGGCGAGAAGCGCTCGCGCCGGTCCCGCGGCGGGCGCAAGTCCGGGGCGAAGGACTCCGCTCCCCAGCGCGAGGCGGCTCCCGCCCGGGAAGCCCCCGTCGCGAAGGAGCACGGCGGCAAGGAACACGGTGCCAGGGACCATGGCACCAGGGATTCTGGCGTGAAGGACCCCGTCGCGGCCAAGGGCCGGACGCCGTCCAACGCGGTCACCGGTGGCGGCGTGGTCGAACAGTTCCCGGACAACCGCCGTCGCGGCGGCCGGGACGACAGCTCCCGCGTGGTCGGATTCGGCGACGATGTGCCGGCGTTCCTGCTGCGCCCGGTGCCCAAGAAGGCGATGGGCGGCTGAGCCGCCCTTCCCTGTCCTCCCGTCAAGACGGCCTCTTCCGTTCCGCCCCTTGATTCGAACCGGCCGCTGACCGATCCTGCGGTCGCCCCGGTTCGACGGCGGACGGCAACGCGCGGTGACCCGACATGCAAACCATCTTCATCCAGGTCAAATGCGAGCTCGGCAAGGCCTATGACGTGGCCGACGCGGCGGTGCTCGACGTGGAAGAGGTCTCCGAGGTGTATTCGACCTCGGGCCAATACGACCTGCTGATGAAGTGCTATCTCGGCGACGACCACGATATCGGCCGCTTCGTCACCGAACAGGTCCAGACCCTGCCCGGGGTAAAGGACACCTTCACGCTGATCACGTTCAAGGCGTTCGGGTAGCGCACGCCCCTAGGCCCCTTCCCGCTTGTTGACCTCGCCCTGAGCAGCGCCGGAGGCCCGTGTCGAAGGGCCTTGCGCGTCTTTGGGTCCCGGCCGACCTCCGGGTCGAGCCCGGAGTTCGCCGGGATGACGATGAAAATGAAAGTCCAATCCCGTCATCCCGGACGGCCCCGGACTTGATCCGGGGGCGGGCCGGGACCTCGCGCGTGGCCTCAATGCCCTTCGACACGCTCCCCGGCTTTACGCCGGGGCGCTGCTCAGGGCGAGGTCGAGGGTTTATTTACCCCGCGTGCTCCCGCCAATGGGCGGCGATCTCTCCCGCCTCGCAGAGCCAGATGTCGTCGCGATGCCGGGCTATGTGCTCCAGCGCCGCGCGCAGCGGCCGCAGGCGGTGGGGCTGGCCGACGATATACGGGTGCAGCGCGATCCCGAGCACCAGCGGCTGCTTCCTGGACTGTTCCAACTGCTCGTCGAACCCGTCGATGATCATCTCGGCGAAGGCGCGGCCTTCGACCTTGCGGGCGACCACGGCCGGGATGTCGTTCAGTTCCTGGGGATAGGGCACCGACAGGATCCGACCGCCGTCGCGGGTCGCCATCCAGACCGGCTGGTCGTCATGGCACCAGTCCAGCAGATAGTCGTAGCCCGCCTCGGCCAGCAGATCCGGGGTGGTGCGGCTCTGGGAGATCCAGGGGCCGAGCCAGCCCTTGGGCCGCTGCCCCTCCTCGCGTTCGATCGCCTGCGTGGTCTCGGCGATCAGCGCCCGCTCGCCCGCCTCGTCCAGCACGCCCTGGCGCTCCGAGTTGGTGCGGCCATGGGCCACCACCTCGTCGCCGCGCTTGCGGAACGCCTCCATGATGCCCGGTGCGGCCGTATAGGTCTCGCTGTTGGCCAGCACGCTGACCGGCAGCTCCAGCCGGTAGAACTCGTCCAGCAGCCGCCACACGCCGACCCGGTTGCCGTAGTCGCGCCACGCGTAGTTCAGGACGTCGGGCTGGGGGATGCCGGCAGACGCGCCGGGCGCCAGCTCCGCCCCCAGCCCCTCGCCGAAGCCGAAGACTTCCACGTTGAGCGCGATATAGACGGCCAGCCGCTTGCCGCCGGGCCAGTCCGGGGCGTCGCGGGTCTCGATGGAGGAATAGGCGTAGCGGCCGTGATCGGCGAGCACCGGGCGCCGATCCTTATTCGGCGGCCATGGCCGGGGCGGCGGCGAGACCGTTGGTCTGGCGCAGCATCACCGCTCCGATCGCCATGGAGACCGCCGCCTGGGTCGGGTCGACCACGGGGATGCCGAGCCGGTCGGACAAGCGCTCGCGGTACCGGGCCATGCCGGCGCAGCCCATGACCAGGACATTGGCGCCGTCGGTGTCGCGCAGGGTGGTGCCGACCTGAACCATCCGCTCGAATGTCTTTGCCTCGTCGGAGAGTTCGACGACGCCGAGCTCGATGCCCCGGTCGCCGGCGACCCGGCCTTCCACGCCGATGCCGCGGAAATACCGCATGTGGCGCGGCACCGAGCGGCTGAGGATGGCGATGACGCCGACCTTGGCCCCCAGGGACATGGCGGTCAGCATCCCGCTCTCGGCGATGCCGAAGACCGGCCGGCTGGTCGCCTCCCGGGCGGCGTAGATGCCCGGGTCGGAGAAGCAGGCGATGACGAAGGCGGCCGCGTCGGCGTCGCGCTCGGCGATGATCCGGCGGATGTCGCGGGACACGTCGTCGGCATGGGCCTGGCATTCGATCCCGGCCGGACCGTTGGTGTTGGTCACGCTCTCGATCTCCGGCGCCCCGGCCATACGTAACGGATCGAGCGCCCGGTCCATCGCCTGCGTCACGGCGTCGGTGGAGTTCGGATTGATGACGATGATGCGTCCGGTCATGGCGGGGTCCTCACGGGAGAGCGGATCTCAGGACAGGCCCTTCGAGGCGATCTCGAAGACGTCCTTCGACAGAGTGGGCTGCTCGACGATCCGGCGCAAGGCACCGGTCATCGCCTTGGCCCGCTCGCCGTCGAACCGGCGCCAGCGCACCAGCGGTTGGCACAGGCGCGAGGCGATCTGGGGGTTCAGCGCATCGATCCGCAGCACCTCGTCGGCCAGGAAGGCATAGCCGGAGCCGTCGCCGGCATGGAAGCGCACCGGGTTACCCATGGTGAAGCCGCCGACCAGGGCGCGGATCCGGTTCGGGTTCTTCGGATCGAAGCGCGGATGGGACTGCAGCTCCTTCACCCGGTCCAGGGTGCCCGGCAGGGAGGCGGACGCCTCCAGGGTGAACCACTTGTCCAGCACCAGCGGGTTGTCCTGCCAGCGGTCGTGGAACGCCTGCATCGCCTCGGTGCGTTCCGGGCAGTCCGTGTCGTTCAGCGCCACCAGCGCGCCCATGACGTCGGTCATGGAGGAGGCCTTGGCCTGCGCCGCCGCCCGCGCCAGTCCCTCCGGCCGGCCGGAGGAGACCAGATACTGGAGCGCCCGGTTGCGCAGCGCCCGGCGGCCCATGGCGGCGGTGGAGAGATCGTCGGACGCGGTCTCGCCGGACAGCCGGTCGTACAGCGTCAGCCAGGTGTCGAACAGGGTGTCGCCCAGGGTGCGGATCGCTGCCTCGCGCGCCTCGTGCACCGCGTCCACATGCCAGACATCCATGGCTTGGCCGAGCATCGACTCGCCCGGCAGGGCCAGCAGTTCGGCCAGGAAGGCCGGCTCCAGCCGCGCATCCTCCAGCCCGTCGCGCACGGCGGAGACCACCGCCGCGTCGAGCGACATCGCCCGGCCGGCGCGATGCGCCTCGACCATAGCCAGGATGGCGCGGGTGGCGAGGGTCTGCAGCGCCTCCCAGCGCGAGAACGGGTCGTCGTCGGTCGCGGCCAGGAAGCCGAGATCGGCATCGCTCCAGGCGGCGGTCAGCTTCACCGGGGCGGAGAAGCCGCGCAGCAGCGAGGGCACTGCCCCCTTGGGCACGTCGCTGAAGGTCACGCTGCGCTCGGCCTCGTCCAGCACAAGCACGGTCTCGTCGCCGGCCTCATCCCCGTCGACGGTCAGCGGCAGGCGTTGGCCGTTCTCGCCGATCAGCGCGGTGCGCACCGGGATCACCACCGGCTGCTTGTCCGGCTGGCCCGGGGTCGGGTCGGTGACTTGGGCGAGGTCGAGGGTCAGGGTCCGCGCGCCCTCGTCATACGTCCAGTCGGCGGAGACGCGCGGGGTGCCGGCCTGGGAATACCAACGCTTGAAGCGGGTCAGGTCGACGCCGCTGGCATCCTGCATGGCGGCGACGAAATCGTCGCAGGTCACCGCCTGGCCGTCATGGCGCTCGACATAAAGGTCGATGCCCTTGCGGTAGGCCTCGGCGCCGAGCAGGGAGTGGATCATCCGCACCACCTCGGCCCCCTTCTCGTAGACCGTGACGGTGTAGAAATTGTTGATCTCGATATAGCTGTCCGGGCGCACCGGGTGGGCGGTCGGGCCGCCATCCTCGGGGAACTGGGCGGCGCGCAGCAGGCGCACGTCGCTGACCCGCTTCACGCCGCGGTCATGGGTGTCGGCGGAGAATTCCTGGTCGCGGAAGACCGTCAGCCCCTCCTTCAGGGAGAGCTGGAACCAGTCGCGGCAGGTGATGCGGTTGCCGGTCCAGTTGTGGAAATACTCATGGGCGACGATCGCCTCGATACGCTGGAAGTCGGCGTCCGTCGCCGTGGAGAGATCGGCCAGGATGAATTTATCGTTGAATATATTCAATCCCTTATTTTCCATTGCTCCCATATTGAATGAAGAAACGGCTACGATCATGAAGATGTCCAGATCGTACTCGAACCCGTAGACCTCCTCGTCCCACGCCATCGAGCGTTTGAGGGAATCCATGGCGTGGCCGGTGCGGCCCTCGTTGCCCGGCTCGACATAGATCTCCAGCGCGACCTCGCGGCCCGAGCGGGTGGTGAAGCTGTCCCGGTCGACCATCAGGTCGCCTGCCACCATGGCGAAGAGATAGGCCGGCTTGCGGAACGGGTCGTGCCAGACGGCGAAGTGGCGCCCCTCGTCCAGGTCACCGGTCTCGATCCGGTTGCCGTTGGACAGCAGCACCGGATAGCGCGCCTTGTCCGCCTCGATCCGCACCGTATAGACGGCCATCACGTCCGGCCGGTCGGGGAAATAGGTGATCCGGCGGAAGCCTTCCGCCTCGCACTGGGTGCAGTACATGCCGCCGGCCTTGTACAGGCCCTCCAGGCGGGTGTTGTCCTGCGGCTTGATCCGGCCTTCCACCTCGAGCGTGAAGTCGCCGGCGAGCCCGGGGATCACGATCCCCTCCGGCTTCTGCCGCCACTCGCCCGTCTCCAGCGCCCGGCCGTTCAGGGTGAGCGACACCAGCTCCTGGTCCTCGCCGTCGAGATACAGATCCGCCGGACCCGATCCCGAGGCCGGGTTGCGCCGGCCGACCAGCTTGCTGGACACGGTGGTGACGTCGTCGTTCAGACGGATCGTCAGCTCGATCGTGTCGATCAGGTGGGTCGGCGGGGTGTAGTCCTTCAGGAAGATCGTGCTCGGTTCGGTCTTCACGGCGGCGTCGGCGCGGTCCATCGGGATCCTCGGGGGTTCAGGCAAGTCGGTTGGAACAGGGTATGTGGGTCGGCGGCGTCAGTTTGCCATCCAGCCGCCGTCCACCATCAGGTTCTCGCCGGTAATGTAGCTCGCCTCGTCGCTGGCGAGGAACAGGGCCGCGTTCGCCACGTCCAGCGGCCGGCCGAGACGCGGCCAGGGGGCGCGGCTGTGGGAGTATTCGAGCATCTCCGGGGCGATGGCGCGGCCGGACTTGCCGGTCAGGATCTTACCGGGCGCCACGGCGTTGCAGACGATGCCGTACTCGGCGTAGTCGCCGGCGATCTGCCGGGTCATGTAGACCACCGCCGCCTTCCCGACCCCATAGGCGAAGTCGTGGGGCGCGCGGATCATGCCGTGCTGGGAGGAGATGTTGACGATGCGTCCCCGCACCTCTCCGTCGCCCTGCGGCGCCTGGCGCATCATCTGGCGCACGGCGGCACGGCAGCCGAGGAACACGCCCTTGGCGTTGACGGCCATGACCCGGTCGAACTCCTCCTCGGAGGTCTCGTGCAGAGGTTTGTCGATGCCGATGGCGGCATTGTTGACGAGGATGTCGAGCCGGCCGCCCAGCTCGACGGCGCGGGCGACGGCGGCCTCGAAGTGCTCGGCTCTGGTGACATCGCATTTGAGAAACTCGGCCGTACCGCCGGCCTCGAAGATCGCATCGACGGTCGGCAGGCCACCCTCCCGGGGTTCCTCGGTCACGTCCGCGATGATCACGCTCGCCCCTTCCTGGGCTAGGCGGAGCGCGATCGCCTTGCCGATACCGCCGGCGGCACCGGTGACAATGGCGGTTCGGTTGGCAAGGCGCATGGGAACTCCCGTGAAATTTTCTCCGTCATCCCCGCAGATCCCGGACGTGATCGGGGCGCTTCCCGGGATTATCGGGGCCGTTCTGTACGCGGTCCCGGCCGCACCCCGGGTAGAGCCCGGCCCCGGATCAGATCCGGGAGCCGGGATGACGTATTAGAAATAGGGAGTTAGCGCCCGTCTGCCAGGGCAGTCTCGCGGATCGAGGAGAGCGACTTGGCGATGGTGAGGGCTTCCGGATCGACCTGGATCTCGATCAGGGCCGGAGTCCCCGCCGCCTTGGCCCGCTCGAACGCCGCGGCGAAATCGGCTGTACGGGTCACGGTCTCGCCGTGTGCGCCGTAGGCGCGGGCAAGCGCCGCGAAGTCCGGATTCTTCAGCCCGGTGGCGCTGACGCGGCCCGGATACTCGCGCTCCTGATGCATGCGGATGGTGCCGTACATGCCGTTATTCACCACGATGAAGATGGTGTTCACGCCGTACTGAACCGCCGTCGCCAGCTCCTGGCCGTGCATCATGTAGCAGCCATCGCCGTTGAACGAGATCACCGTGCGCTCCGGATGCACCAGCTTGGCGGCCACGCCGGCCGGCACGCCGTAGCCCATGGAGCCGCAGGTCGGCGCCAGGCAGGTCCGCCAGCCCTTGTAGCCGTAGTAGCGGTGAACCCAGGTGGCGTAGTTGCCGGCGCCGTTGGTGACGATCGAGTCCTCCGGCAGGTTCTCGTCGAGATACTTGACGATTTCCGACATCTGCACGTCGCCCGGCCCGTGCAGCACGGCGCGGGTGGCCTCGTATTCCGAGCGCGCGACCTTGGTATCCTCGGCCCAGGCAGAGCTGTCGACCGGCTCCATGGCGGCGGCCGCCTTGAAGAAGCTGCGCTGGCTGGCGTTGATCAGCAGATCGCCCTGATAGACCTGTCCCAGCTCGTCCGAGCCGGCATGGACATGGACCAGGCCCTGGCGCGGACGCGGGATCTCCAGCAGCGTGTAGCCGCTGGTGGTCATCTCGCCCAGGCGGGAGCCGACGACGATCAGAAGGTCGGAATCCCGGACCCGGGCGCCGAGCTTCGGATCGATGCCGATGCCCACATGGCCGACATAGTTCGGATGCCGGTTGTCGAGATAGTCCTGGCAGCGGAAAGAGGCGCCGACCGGCAGGTTGTTGGCCTCGGCGAACCGCGCCACGTCGGCTGCCACGCCGGCGTCCCAGCCGCCGCCGCCGACGATCACCAGCGGCTTCTTCGCCTTGGACAGCAGATCGCGGAAGCGGGCCATGTCGTCGGCGCCCACATGCGGCTCGGTGCGCTTGTAGCGGTCGAAATCGCCGGTCTCCGCCCGCTCGGTCAGCATGTCCTCGGGCAGCGCCAGCACGACCGGACCCGGCCGGCCGGAGGTGGCGACGTGGAAGGCACGGCTGACATATTCCGGAATGCGCGCCGGATCGTCGATCTGCGCCACCCACTTGGCCATTTGGCCGAACATGCGGCGATAGTCGAGTTCCTGGAACGCTTCGCGGTCGAACATCTCGCGGCCGACCTGGCCGACCAGCAGGATCATCGGGGTGCTGTCCTGCATGGCGATATGCACGCCGGCGCTGGCATTGGTCGCGCCCGGCCCGCGGGTGACCATGCAGATGCCCGGCTTACCGGTCAGCTTGCCATAGGCCTCGGCCATCATCGCGGCACCGCCTTCCTGGCGGCAGACGATGGTCTTGATCTCCGGCGCGTCGACCAGACCGTCGAGCACGGCGAGGTAGCTCTCGCCCGGGACCGCGAAGGCGAGATCGGCGCCATGGGCGCGCAGGCTCTCCACCAGGATGTGACCGCCGATCTTGCCGGCGTTGCGTCGTTGGTCAGTGCTCGATGGGTTCGTCGACATAATGCTGGTACCGCTGTGACTTAGGTTTATCGATATCGTCCGGATTGACGTACTGGATGGAGCTCTTACCACGCAGCTCCACGGGCAGCACCATGACCCGGACGAACGAGGTGCACCGCTCGGTGCAGGCCTGGGCGACGACCGGCTCCGGGCCGGGCTCGAACCAGGATTCGCCGGGTGTGTATTCCTTGGCCTTGCCGGCCGTCTCGATGCGGATCTTGCCTTCGCGCAGACAGCGGATGCCGGGGCCTTGGTGGATATGGGCGAAGGCCTTTCCGCCCATCGGGAACTTCACCCCGTCGCAGCGCAGGATCCAGTCGCCGGAGGGATCCGGCCCGTCGATCTCGGTTTCCAGGGTCAGCACCGAGGACACACCGGTTCCGGCGGCCATTTTCGCCGGCGAGTCGGCCGCCGCCAGCTCATAGCGCCAGATCACCGCCCCGTCGTCGCCGGCACGTACCGTCACGGCGCCCGCCCCGAACCAGGCCCGGTCCTCGCCGATCGTATCCTCCTCCTTGCCGGCCACCACGAACGACCCCTCGTGGCAGTAGAGCACCCGGTTGAGTGCCGGCAGCGGCTCGAAATAGGCTGCCCCCGCAGCCAGACGATCGACGATGTGGCGGAGTTTGTACCCCGTTTCCGACATCGCTACCTCCCTGAGACCATTGCGGTCTTCATTGTCCATCATTGCGCCTGCACGCTTCCCCGCTCGATCACGTAGGTCCGGTCGAGAAGACCGCGCAGATGCGTATCGTTGGACTCGGCGATCAGGACCGACAACCCCTCTTGTTTCAAATCGGATAGAACCTCGACAATTCGCCGCGCCAGGACGGGGGCAATGCCCTCGGTCGGCTCGTCCAGCAGCAGCAGCCGCTCGCCGACCATCAGGGCGCGGGCCAGGGCCACCAGCTTCTGCTGCCCGCCGGACAGGCTGGTGGAAGCCCGGGCGCGGAAATCCGCCACTTCCGGCATCAGCTTGTAGACCCAGGCCAGCCGGTCCTCGGCGTCTGGAATGTCGGTGGACCAGACCGGCAGCAGGATGTTCTGCTCCGCCGTCATGGACGGAACCAGCTTGCGGTCCTCCGGCATGTAACCAATTCCCAAATGCGCACGCTTGAAGCCGGCGACCTTCACCAGATCGTGGTGGTCGAAGCCGATGCTGCCGGCCGAGGCGGCCAACAGGCCCATCACGCTGCGCATGAAGGTGGTCTTGCCGGCGCCGTTGCGGCCGATCAGGCCGCACATCGCACCGGTCGGGACCTGCAGCGAGACCTGCCGCAGGATCGGAATCGGCCCGATATCGACGTCGAGCCCCTGAACGTCAAGCATCGCTGCCCTCCCCCACGGATGTCGCCGGGGCCAGGCCCGCCCGCTCGCGCATCATCTGTCCCTGCGGCTCGTCGCCGATGACGAATTCGATGACCTTGGGATCGACCAGAGCCTCCGCCGGCGGCGCGTCGCAGATGATCTCGCCCTGATAGAAGGCCAGGACCCGGCTCACGTAGCGTTCCACGATCTCCATGTCGTGCTCGACGAAGAGCACGGTCACCCCGTCCTCCTTCAGCGCCGACATGACGATGTCCATCAGGCCGAACTTCTCCTCCACCGAGATGCCGGAGGTCGGCTCGTCCAGCAGGAGGATCTTCGGCTCCGCCACCATGGCCATGGCGATGTCCAGAAGCTTGCGGATGCCCTGGGGCAGCGTGCTGGCGACCTGGTCGCGATATTCGTGGATCCGATAGCGCCGCAGGATCGCGTCCGCCCGGGCCGCGCGCTCCTCCGACCGCAGCAGTTGCAGGACACTGAAGCCGTGGCTGTCGGCGATGCCGAGCGCGATCAGCAGGTTGTCGAACACCGTGGCGGTCATGAACACCTGGGCGACCTGGAACGACCGGCAGATGCCCAGCCGGGTGATCTTGCGCGGGGCCAGGCCGGTGATGTCCCTGCCGTCGAACCGGATGGTGCCGGAGGTCGGCGGCAGCCAGCCGGTGACCATGTTGACGAAGGTGGTCTTGCCGGCCCCGTTGGCGCCGATGATGCCGACGATCTCATGCGGGGCGACGGCGACGTTGACGTCCTTGGCCGCGGTCACCGCGCCGAAGGTCTTGTTGAGGTTGGTGGCCTCCAGAATGGCGGTCATCGTCCGGCCTCCTCCCGGTTGGCAGGCGGGTCGCTCGGTCGGCTCCGGCCGCCGAGCTTGGAGATCACCGACCACAGCCCGCCGGGCAGGAAGAAGATCACCGCCAGCAGCGTGCCGCCGACGATGAGCTGCCAGGCATAGGGCACCAGCTCGAAGGCGTAGGTCCGCAGCAGCTCGAAGACCAGCGACCCGATGAACGGCGCCGCCACGCTGCCGGGCCCGGCCAGCACGGTGACGAAGACCAGTTCGCCGGAGACGGTCCAGTTCACCATCGACTCCGGATCGACCTGTCCCAAGGCCAGCGCCATGAAGCCGCCGGCCAGGCCGGCGAGCGCAGCCGACATCACGTATTTGCCGTGGATCGCCTCGGCCACCGAGTAGCCAAGATATTCGACCCGGATCTCGTTGTCGCGCACGGCGGTCGTCAGATTGCCGAGGATCGAGCGCAGGTACCGGTGGACGAAGATCGCGGCCAGCCAGCCGATGACGCAGATGCCGAGGAACAGGGCCGTCAGCTTGGTGGTGGAGTCATCGGTCCCGATGCCGAACAGGGTCGGCTGCTCGACGCTGAACCCGTCCGTCGATCCGAGCGCTTCGGTCTTCACCAGGATGCCGAACAGCACCATGGAGAAGGCCAGGTTCAGCATGGCGAAGAAGATCTCCCGGTATTTGCGGATGATGAAGCCGAGCGCGAACCCCACGAGTGCTGCCACCAGCCCGGCGGCCGGCAGGGTGATCAGCACCTCGGTGATGCCGAGATCCTTGCCCAGCATCGCCACGGTATAGGCGCCCAGCCCGAAATACAGGGCGTGACCGAAGGAGATCAGCCCGGTGCGCCACAGGACCAGCAGCCCGAGCACCGCGAGCGCCCGGGAGAACGCGATCAGGATCTGGCTCATCAGCCAGTCGGGAAGAACGAAAACGCCGAGCAGCGCGACGAGCGCGAAGCCGACGGTGAGGCCGATAACGGTCCGGTCCATGAAGTGTTTCATCGCCGGACCTCAGATCTTGCGGGCTTTGGCGGGCGCGAAGAGGCCCTCGGGACGGAAGATCAGCACCGCGGCCATGACCGCATAGACCACGAACAGCTCGATCTCGGGCCATTGCAGCACGGCGTAGGCGCGCAGCAGGCCGACCAGAAGCGCGCCGATGGCCGCACCGCCGATGCTGCCCATGCCGCCGATCACCACCACCGCGAAGGACAGCACGATGACCTCCACGCCGAAGCCGGGAGACACCGAGATGGTCGGCGCGATATAGGCGCCGCCCAGAGCGCCGAGCACCGCGCCGACGACGAACACGACGTAGAACACGCGGCGCACGTTGACGCCCATGGCCACGGCCAGGTCGCTGTCGAAGATGATCGCGGAGACCAGCTTGCCCCAATGGGTGCGGTTGAGCACGAACCAGGAGACCAGGCCGATCGCGAGACTGAGGGCGATCATCGTCAGCTTGTAGCCGTCCTGATAGATGCCGCCGATCTGCACGCCGGGGATCGCAAGGGTCGGCTGGAAGGCGAAATAGGGATCGACGCCGAACACCAGCAGGATGACGTCCTCCAGCACCAGAAACAGCCCGAAGGTCGCCAGGACGATGATCACCTCGTCGCGGCCGTAGAGGTTGCGGATGATGGTGCGCTCGATGGCGGAGCCCAGGACGAGGCCCACCGCCAGGGCGGCGATCGGGATCGCGACCATGGTGCCGAGATCCGACACCCCCATGGTCGAGAACTCGCCGATCAGGAAGGCGCAGGCATACGCCCCCCAGGCGTAGAACGCGCCATGGGCCACGTTCAGGATCTTGAGCACCCCGAAGATGATCGTCAGGCCGAGAGAGACGATGAACAGATAGGACGCGTAGCCCAGTCCCTCGACAAGAATTGTCAGTGCCAGGTCCATAAATCGATACCCAGTCGGCGCTGCCGCGGAGTCGGAAGCCGCCGGCGATGAGAGGAAGGATCCAACGAAAGAGTGACGGCGCCGGGCGCCGTCACTCGCGGTGTATTTGCGGCTGTATCAGACGCTCAGCACTTGGCGCCCGGCATCCCGGCCTCGATCCACTCGACGCTGGTCGTGTCGGCCGGAGGCATGACGCATTCCGCCGGGTAGACCTTCACGTCGCGCAGCCCGAGCTCGCCGGCGGCCTCGTCCCACTGGACGATGCCGTACATGTGCTCGGTGACCGCCTGGTGCCCGTTGCCCAGCGCCATCTTCACCGGCGCGGCGAAGCTCTCGAACTCGAGACCGGTCAGCGCCTCGCGCACCTGCTTCTCGTTCGGGAAGGAGCCGGCCGCCTCGGCCGCCTTGTCGTAGGCGATCTTGGTGGCGAGGATCGCCTGGGCATACTGGTAGGCCGCGCCCGACGGATACTCGCCGTAGGTGTCGCGATAGGTCTTGATGAACCAGGTGTTCAGCGGGGTATCGCGGTCGCGGACCAGGATCCCGTACGGGCCCCGGCTGCCGATCGCCACGCCGTCCGGCAGACGCTTGCCAAGGCGGTAGGCGCTGACGCCCCCGACGGTCAGCACGACCTTCTTCTGGCTGAAGAACCCGCGCGGGGTCGCCTGCAGGATGAAGGCTTCGAAATCGCCGCCCCAGAACGAGGAATGCACCAGTTCGGCGTCGTCCAGCGACAGCGCCGAGATCTCGGAGCCATACTGGCCGGCGAAAATCTTCGGGAACTGCGGCTTGTCGGACACCTTGGCATCCGGCATGAGGCCGGTCATGGCCAGCGAGAAATCGCGCCAGCTGTCCTGGCCCCAGGCGTAGTTCTGGTTGATGCCGGTATAGGACTTCACGTCCGGCATCATCTCCTTCACGTAATGCGCGGCGGCGATGTTGTCGGCCGTCGCGTGGCTCATCGTGCGGAAGACGTACTCGCGGGGCGCTTCCTCGAAAATCCGCGGCGTGCCGCAGACCGACATGACCGTCAGCGTCTGCAGCTCCTCGGCCACCGGTGCTACGGCAGCACAGGAGCCGGAGGAGACGTAGCCGATGATCGCGTCGACCCCCCGCTTCTGAACCAGGTTGCGGTACTCGGAGACCTGCTTGGTGTTGCCACCGGATTCGTCGATGTACTCCGCGGCCACCGTGGCGCCGGCGAATCCCTTGGTGCCGTAGGGAGCCGGCAGCGTGCCCTTGTTGATCGCATCGATCACCATCTCGGCACCGTTGCGACCGGGAACGCCGTACGGCCCCGCCGCCGGGCCGGACAGAAACGCAACGATCCCGAGCGATACCGTGTCTTTCGCCGCTACCGGCATCGGCGCGGCAAGAGCAATCACGCCGGCCAGGCCGGCGCCAAGAACACCAGCATATCTCAATGATTTCATTTGCTATTTCCCTCTCTCAAACGGTGAAGCCCGTCCCGTGACCGGTGTAGCGGAGGCGACCTTGTCCGGCCGATCTTCTGCACTCCGCACTGCGGCGGTTCGTGCAAGGGTAACCACTCTCTTCGCTGCGATGCAACGAAGAGGACCGCTTGCATGCACCCGGCCGGAGCGTTACCTCAGTCTCCAAAATGCTTCTGAACCCTGTAGGGAGAAAGCACATGGGCGTGCAACAGAACTATATCGGCGGCAAGTGGACTGACGGCGCCACCGCCAAGGACAACGTCAACCCGTCCGATCTGACCGACGTCATCGGCAGCTACGCGCAGGCCGACGCCTCGGGCGTTGAGGCCGCCGTCGACGCCGCCAAGGCTGCGGCCCATGGCTGGAACCGCTCCACGCCGCAGCAGCGCTACGACGTGCTGGAGTTCGCCGGCAACGAGATCATGGCCCGGCGCGAGGAACTCGGCCGCCTGCTCTCCCGCGAGGAAGGCAAGACCCTGCCGGAAGGCATCGGCGAGGCCACCCGCGCGGCGCAGATCTTCAAGTTCTTCGCCGGCGAGGCCCTGCGCATCCAGGGCGAGAAGCTGGCCAGCGTGCGGCCGGGCGTCGAAGTGGAGATCACCCGCGAGCCAGTCGGCATCGTCGGCATCATCACCCCGTGGAACTTCCCGATCGCCATCCCGGCCTGGAAGATCGCCCCGGCCCTGGCCTACGGCAACTGCGTGGTGTTCAAGCCGGCCGATCTGGTGCCGGGCTGCGCCTGGGCGCTGGCCGAGATCCTGTCGCGCGCCGGCCTGCCTGAGGGCGTGTTCAACCTGGTGATGGGCCGCGGCTCCGTCGTCGGCGAGGCGATCCTCAACGCCGACGCGCTCGGCGCCATCAGCTTCACCGGTTCGGTGGACACCGGCAAGCACGTGGCAGCGACCTGCGCCGGCCGTCTGGCCAAGGTCCAGCTCGAGATGGGCGGCAAGAACCCGTTCGTCGTGCTCGACGACGCCGACATCGCCACCGCGGTCAACTGCGCCGTCAACAGCGCCTTCTTCTCCACCGGCCAGCGCTGCACCGCGTCCTCGCGGCTGATCGTCACCGAAGGCATCCACGACAAGTTCGTCAAGGCGATGTCCGACCGCATCGAGACCCTGAAGGTCGACGACGCCCTGGCTCAGGGCACCGAGATCGGTCCGGTGGTCGATGAAAACCAGCTCAAGCAGGACATGGACTACCTCGAGATCGGCAAGAAGGAAGGCGCCAAGCTGATCGGCGGCGACCGTCTGAAGCTCTCGAAGGACGGCTACTACATGAAGCCGGCGCTGTTCACCGAGACCACGAACGACATGCGGATCAACCGCGAGGAAATCTTCGGTCCGGTGGCGTCGGTCATCCGGGTGAAGGATTACGACGAGGCCCTGGCCGTCGCCAACGACACCAATTTCGGCCTGTCCTCCGGCATCGCCACGACCTCGCTGAAATACGCGTCCGACTTCAAGCGCAATGCCGAGGCCGGCATGGTGATGGTCAACCTGCCGACGGCGGGCGTCGACTATCACGTGCCGTTCGGCGGCCGGAAGGGCTCCAGCTACGGCCCGCGCGAGCAGGGTCGCTATGCCGCCGAGTTCTACACCACGGTGAAGACCACCTACATCCAGCCGTAAAACGAAAGGCCGCCGGAACCCGGCGGCCTCTCCTGCGGTACTCTTCCGGTGCGGCCGGCGTCAGTGGGCGTCGGCCGCAGCCGTATCCTGACCCGCCTCCGCGCCCTGCGATGAGGGCATGCGGGTCTTGTCGAGATTGGTGTTCTCGAAGCTCGTCCCGTCGATCGTGCAGTCGGCCAGCTGCGCATGCGACAGGTCGCTGCCGTCCAGCACGGCGCCGGACAGGTTGGCGCTGGTGAAATCCACCCGCTGGAAATTCGCCCCGGCCGCCTTCGCCCCGGCCAGATCCGCCGCCCAGATCCCCTTCTCCTCGCCCGTGCGCGGGTCGACCACCCGCATGGGCGTGAGGATGCTGGCCTGGAAATTGGCTTCGTCCAGAATGGCGTTGCGGAAGTTCGCCCCGCGCAGGTCGCTGCGCTGCATCTGCGCGCCGGCGAGGCTGGCGGTGGTGAATTTGGTGAAGCGGAAGGAACAGCGCCGCAGGTTGGCGCCGTTCAGGTTGGCGCCGGTGAAATCCGCGGCGGACAGGTCGGCGCCGGAGAAGTTCACCCCTTCCAGATTGCGGCCGGAGAAGTCGGCCGGCGCGCCCCGGCGGCCGCCGGAACTGATCCAGGCGAAATGCCGGACCAGGAGCTCGCGCACATCCGCCTCCAAAGCCTCCATGTCCGAGGCGATGACGCAGTCGGACAGGTCGGCCCCGGACATGTCTGCGCCGTCGAGATGACACGAGCGCAGATCGGCGCCGGTCAGGTCGGTATTCGCCAGCCGGGCGTCGGCGAAGTTCACGTCCTGCAGGTTGGCGCCGCGCAGGCTCGAATTCTCCAGGGTGGCGCCGATCAGGATGGCGCCCTTCAGGTTGGTGGCGTCCATGGCGCAGCCGTCGAAATGCGCGCCGCGCGCCGTCACCCCCATCATGTTGGCGCGGCCGAGATTGGTGCGCACCGCCTTGGCGTTGTCCAGATCGGCCCCGCCCAGGTTGGTGACCGTCTCGTCGCCCTTGCGGGCCCCCACCTTGGTGGCGCGGAAATCCGCATCGGTCAGGTCCGCCGAGGCCAGCCGCGCCTGCTCCAGGTCGGCGCCGCGGAAGTCGGTCTTGATCAGCTTGGCGCCGGTGAAGTCCGCCGCGCGGAGCTGGGTGCCCGACACGGACGCTTCCGACAGATTGGCGCCGACGAACTGGGCGCCGCGGAAGTCCGCATTGGTGATCAGCGCCCGCCGCAGGTCGACTCCGTTCAGAAGCGCGCCCTTGTGCTGCTGGCCGCGCAGGTCCGCCCGCTTGCCGTCGCTGTAGTTGTTCAGGAAGTTCACATGCTTCCTGATGGTGTCCGCCAACTTCCAGTCGACATTGCTTGGATCGAATGCCAAGCGTCCTCTCCTTGGATCCCCACAATCCTCCGGGCGCCCCCGGACCGACGCAATGTCGGTAAACCTTCGTGGACTTCGCTACTACTCATTGTACGCCGAAAACCGTCCCGGCGGACAGAGTCATAACCCTTCCAGGTATTTCGCCCCGTCCGCAAGAGTTTCGAACACCATTTGGAAGCGGTCTGCGGCATATCTCACATGGGAGAACTGAACCGGCACGCCGTCGGGATCGACGTTGACCGCCTCGACGTACAGCACCGGCCGGTTGCGTGGCTGCCCCAGCAACTCGGCCTCCGACACATCCGGCATCCGCGCGGTCACCTTGGTGACGGCACGGGCGTAGTTGGGAATACCGTGATGCTCCATCACCCGGGTGATCGAGTGGGTGGCGTTGTAGACCTCCTGAAAATCAGGGAAGCGCTTCGCCGGAAACCAGTTGGTGCCGTAGGACATCGGCCGGCCGTCGACCTCGCCCACCGTTTCGACCTGAAGCACGGCGGTTCCGACAGCCAGCCGCAGCACCGTCGCCACCTCCTTGGAGGCCCGTAGCCGCTTGAAGGAGACGAGCCGCCCGGCGCCGGTCCGGTTGGCGCGGCGCACGTTCTCGGTGAAGCGGGTGCGCTGTCCGACCAGATATTCCAGCACGTTCTCGCGCACGAAGGCGCCGCGCCCCTGCTCAACGCGCACCAGGCCCCGGTCGACCAGGGCTGAGACCGCCCGGCGCAGGGTGTGGCGGTTCACGGCGAAGCGCCGGGACAGATCCGCCTCGGTCGGCAGCTTCTGTCCCTCCTCCCACCGGCGGCTGCGAATTTCCTCGGCCAGCGTCTCCTCGATCTGCCGCCATACCGCCAGCCCGGACTCCCGATCGATCCCCGACACGCGCGCTTCTCCAGTCACGAAACGTTCATCATCGACGGCTTTACAGCCGCAGAAATCTTGATCATATTGCCCTCGATAAGTCTGGATGTCTAGACAAATTGGAAATTCGTCGATGACCTCGAAACGCCCCACAGCCTGCTCCCCCGAACAGAGTGCGGAACGCCGCGCCCGCCAGCGCTGGATGTCCGCCCTGGCCAAGGCCGAGTTCAGCGATCTCGACTCGCTCTGGAACAACCTGCCGTCCAAGCCGGCCTGGACCATCATCCGCGCACCGGAGGTCGGCATGGTCATGGCCCGCGGCCGCGCCGGCGGTACCGGCGCCCGGTTCAACATCGGCGAGGTGACCGTCACCCGCTGCGCCGTGCAGCTCGACTACGGGGCTGTCGGCTTCGGCTACGTGATGGGCCGCAACAAACGCCATGCCGAGCTGGCGGCGGTGGTCGACGCGATCATGCAGACCCCGTCGCGCCGCGAGGCGCTGGAGCGGGCGGTGATCGCTCCGCTGGCGCTGCGCCAGGACGCGGCGAAACGGGAGCGCGGCCAGAAGGCGGCCTCCACCAAAGTCGATTTCTTCACCCTCGTGCGGGAGAGCTGACCATGGCGCCGATGACCGACATCAAGCCGGGCTTCCGCGATCCGGTGCTCGACTCCCAGGCGGTGTTCCGCGCCGTGCTCGACGCCATGGCCCGGCCCGGCCGGCTGCAGACCGTCGCCCTGCTCGACGAGCCCCCGGCCCCGCTGGCGCCCGCCACCGCCGCGGTCTGCCTCGCCCTGGTGGATCAGGACACGCCCCTGTGGATCGCGCCGGACCTGCGCTCCCAGGCGGCGGAGACCTTTCTGAAATTCCATTGCGGCTGCCCGATCGTCGACGACCGCGCCAAAGCCGCCTTCGCCATCGCCTCGGGCGCGAAGCTGCCGGCGCTGGACGGCTTCGCCATCGGCGACGACGCCTATCCGGAGACCTCCACCACGGTGATTGTCCAGACCGGAGGGCTGAGCGCCGAGGGTGGCCTGACCCTGAGTGGGCCGGGAATCAAGGACGTCCACCGCCTCGCCGTCACCGGCCTGCGCTCCGGCGTGTGGCGCGAGTGGATGGAGAACGGCGTGCTGTTCCCCTGCGGCATCGACCTGATCCTGGCGGACGGCGCCACGCTCGCCGCCCTGCCCCGCACCACCAAAGTCACGGAGGCCTGAGCCATGTATGTCGCCGTCAAGGGTGGCGAGAAGGCCATCGAGAACTCCCAGAAGCTGCTCGCCGAGGAGCGCCGGGGCGACCCTAAGGTGCCCGAGCTCAGCCTCGACCAGATCCGCGAGCAGATGAGCCTCGCCGTCGACCGGGTGATGACCGAGGGCTCGCTCTACGACCCCGAGCTGGCCGCGCTGGCGATCAAGCAGGCGCGCGGCGACCTGCAGGAGGCGATCTTCCTGCTGCGCGCCTACCGCACCACCCTGCCCCGCTTCGGCGATGGCGAGCCGATCGACACCGCCGAGATGAACGTCCGGCGCCGGATCTCCGCCACCTACAAGGATCTGCCCGGCGGCCAGGTGCTCGGCCCGAGTTTCGACTACACTCACCGGCTGCTCGATTTCGCGCTGGCCGCCGGCGACAACCGGCCGGCCGCCGAGATCGCCGCCGCCCCGGTGGAAGGCGGCATGCCGCGGGTGACCGAGATCCTGAACTACGAGGGCCTGATCGAGACCGAGCAGCCGGACAATCCGAACGACCCGGTGTTTGATTTGACCCGCAACTCCCCGCGCTATCCGGCGGAGCGCGCCGCCCGGCTGCAGAACCTGGCGCGCGGCGACGAGGGCTTCCTGCTGGCGCTCGGCTACTCGACCCAGCGCGGCTACGGCAACAACCACCCCTTCGCCGGCGAGATCCGCATGGGCGAGGTCGCGGTCGAATTCGCGCCGGAGGAGCTCGGCTTCCCCATCGAAATCGGCGAGATCACCGTGACCGAGTGCCAGATGATCAACCAGTTCAAGGGCTCAGCCACCCAGCCGCCGCAATTCACCCAGGGCTACGGCCTGACCTTCGGCCATTGCGAGCGCAAGGCGATGTCCATGGCGCTGGTCGACCGGGCGCTGCGGGCGCGCGAGTTCGACGAGCCGATCGACGCCCCGGCCCAGGACGAGGAATTCGTCATGGCCCATTCCGACAATGTGGAGGCGTCCGGCTTCGTGCAGCACCTGAAGCTGCCGCACTACGTCGACTTCCAGGCCGAACTGGTCACAGTGCGGGCCCTGCGCAAGGCGTTCGAACAGCGTGCCGAAGACGCCGAGACCGTCTCCGACGCGGCGGAATGAGGAACTGAGGAATGGCTGACGTGATCGACCACCCGAGCCGCACCGCCGCCGCCGAGAAGCGCGCCGCGACCGGCTACAACTTCGCCTATCTGGACGAGCAGACGAAGCGGATGATCCGCCGCGCGATCCTCAAGGGCGTCGCCGTCCCCGGCTACCAGGTGCCCTTCGGGTCCCGCGAGATGCCGCTGCCCTATGGCTGGGGCACCGGCGGCATCCAGGTGACCGCCGCCGTCATCGGCCCCGACGACACCCTGAAGGTCATCGACCAGGGGGCCGACGACACCACCAACGCCGTCAACATCCGCAGCTTCTTCGCCAAGACCGCCGGCGTGGCGACGACGGAGAAGACGGTGGAGGCCTCGGTGATCCAGACCCGCCACCGCATCCCGGAGACGCCGCTGAGCGAGGACCAGATCCTGGTCTATCAGGTGCCGATCCCCGAGCCCCTGCGCTGGCTGGAGCCGCGCGAGACCGAGACCCGCAAGATGCATGCGCTGGAGGAATACGGCGCGATGCATGTGAGCCTCTACGAGGACATCGCCAAATTCGGCCGCATCACCAAGTCGTACAACTACCCGGTCCGGGTGAACGGTCGCTACGTGATGTCGCCGAGCCCGATTCCGAAATTCGACAACCCGAAGATGGACCGCATGGCGGCCCTCCAGCTCTTCGGCGCCGGGCGCGAGAAGCGGATCTACGCCGTGCCGCCCTATACCGAGGTGAAGTCGCTCGATTTCGAGGATCACCCCTTCGCCATCGAGACCTGGGACGAGTGCTGCGCGCTCTGCGGCGCCGGCGACAGCTATCTCGACGAGGTCGTGACCGACGACAAGGGCGGCAAGATGTACGTCTGCTCCGACAGCGACTACTGCGAGCAGCGCCGCGAGGCGGGCCATGTGGGCGATGGCGGCGACAGCGCCTATGCCACCCGCGACAAGACCCCGGCAGGAGACGAGCAATGAGCGCCGAACCCGCTTTCCGAATGCCCGACCCGCTGCTGCAGGTGCGGGGCCTGACCCACCGCTACGGCCCGCATATCGGCTGCCGCGACGTGTCCTTCGACCTGTATCCGGGCGAGGTCCTCGGCATCGTCGGCGAGTCCGGTTCGGGCAAGACCACGCTGCTGAAATGCATCTCCGGCCAGATGGAGCCGACGGAAGGTTCCGTCGAATACGAGACCCGCGACGCCGGCCTGATCGACCTGTTCGCGATGAGCGAGGCGCGCCGCCGGCTGCTGATGCGCACCGACTGGGGCATCGTCTACCAGAACCCGCGCGACGGCCTGCGTATGCGGGTCTCCGCCGGCGCCAATGTGGGCGAACGGCTGATGGCGATCGGCGACCGGCATTACGGCCATATCCGCTCCGAGGCGGTCGACTGGCTGGAACGGGTGGAGATGGATATCGGCCGCATCGACGACATGCCGCACACCTTCTCCGGCGGCATGCAGCAGCGCCTGCAGATCGCCCGTAATCTGGTCACCAAGCCGCGGCTGGTGTTCATGGACGAGCCGACCTCCGGCCTGGACGTGTCGGTGCAGGCCCGCCTGCTCGACTTGGTGCGCGGCCTGGTTCGGACGCTGGGCATCGCCTGCGTGATCGTGACCCACGATCTTGGCGTGGTCCGGCTGCTGTCGCACCGGCTGATGGTGATGAAGGGCGGCAACGTGGTGGAGAGCGGCCTGACCGATCAGGTGCTCGACGACCCGCAGCACCCCTACACCCAGCTTCTCGTCTCCTCGATCCTTCCGGTGTGATGCCATGACCCAGCTCGACGACACCGTGATGCTCCACGCCCAGGGGCTCTCCAAGCACTTCATCCTGCACAACCAGGGCGGGGTGAAGATCGACGTGTTCGAGAAGGTGGAGTTCACCGCCCGCCAGGGCGAATGCGTGATCCTGGCCGGCCCGTCCGGCTCCGGCAAATCCACCCTGCTGCGCTCGCTCTACGCCAACTACAAGCCGCAGGCCGGATCAATCTATGTCCGCCACGGCGAGGCCTGGGTCGATCTCTGCGCCGCCCGGCCGTTCCAGATCATGGAGATCCGCCGCGACACGCTCGGCTATGTCAGCCAATTCCTGCGGGTAATCCCGCGTGTGGCGACCCTGGACCTCGTCTGCGAGCCGCTGATCGGCCAGGGTCTCAGTGCCGAGGGCGCAAAGGAGCGGGCGTCGACGATCCTCGCCCGCCTGCGCATTCCCGAAGCGCTCTGGTCGCTGCCACCGTCGACCTTCTCCGGCGGCGAGCAGCAGCGCGTGAACATCGCCATGACCTTCGTGCAGGACTATCCGATCCTGCTGCTGGACGAGCCGACCGCCTCGCTGGACAAGGACAACCGCGAGACCGTCATCGCCCTGATCAACGAAGCCAAGGCCCGTGGCGCGGCGATCATCGGAATCTTCCACGATGCCGAGGTGCGCGAGGCCGTCGGCACCCGGTCCTACGACGTCACCGAAGCGAGACAGGCCGCATGAACCACACCGTCACCCTGACCAACGCGCAGATCGTCCTCGACGACGAGATCGTCCTCGGCACCCTGCGGATCGAGAACGGACGCATCGCCGATGTCAGCAGCGGCGGCACCGGCGTGACCGCGGCCGACGACCTGGAGGGCGACTATCTCTGCCCCGGCCTGGTGGAGCTGCATACCGACAATCTGGAGAAGCACGTCCAGCCGCGCCCGAAGGTGAAGTGGCCGACCTCCTCGGCGCTGCTCGCCCATGACGCCCAGGTGGTCGCCTCCGGGATCACGACGGTGCTCGACGCCATCGCCGTGGGCGGCACCCTGAGCGAGGATGTGCGCGACTATCTGGTGCGGGAATCCTCCGAGGCGATCCACGCCTTCCGGGCCGACGGCCTGCTGCGCGCCGACCACCACCTGCACATGCGCTGCGAGGTGGCGCATAAGGACGTGCTGACCCTGTTCGAGCCGTTCAAGAACGACCCGCTGGTGAAGCTGGTCTCGCTCATGGACCACACCCCGGGGCAGCGACAGTTCGTGAACCTTGAGAAGCTGCGGGTCTACTACAAGGGCCGCCACCACCTGGACGATGCCGCCTTCGAGCAGATGATCATCGACCGCAAGGAGGCGCAGGTCCTCTATTCGGACAAGCACCGCCGGATCCTGGTCGAGATGGCGCACGAGGCCGGCTATCCCCTCGCCAGCCATGACGACGCCACCGTCGAGCATGTGGACGAGGCCGCCGAGCTGGGCCTGACCATCAGCGAGTTTCCCACGACCCTGGAGGCCGCGAAGGCCGCCCACGACAAGGGGCTGCGCACCATCATGGGCGGGCCGAACGTGGTCCGCGGCGGCTCCCATTCCGGCAACGTCTCGGCCGGCGAACTGGCCGAGGCCGGCGTCCTCGACTGCCTGTCCAGCGACTACGTGCCGGCGAGCCTGCTGCACGGCGCGCTGCTGCTGAACAGCCAGCACGGCATCGCCCTGCCGAAGGCGCTGGCGACCGTCACCAGCAACCCGGCGGCGATGGTCGGCATGGACGACCGCGGAAAGATCGAGACCGGACGGCGGGCCGATCTGGTGCGGTTCCGGCCGCTGCCGGACGGGGTGCCGGCGGTCCGGCGGGTGTGGCGCGAAGGGATGCGGGTGCTGTGATGGACGGCCTGAAATCGAACCCGAAGAAGCTGAAGGCGGACGGCCCGCTGATCCATCCGGACGCCCATGTGCAGGACAGCACCTTCGGCGCCTGGACCGAGGTCGGCGCGCGCACCAGCGTTGTGGAGAGCAGCTTCGGCGACTACAGCTACGTCGTCTCCGACAGCCAGATCATCTACACGACGGTCGGCAAGTTCGCGAACATCGCCTCCCACACCCGGATCAACCCGGGCAACCACCCCCACTGGCGCGCCAGCCTGCACCATTTCATGTACCGCTCGGCCTCCTACGACCTGGGCGAGGATGACGGCGCGTTCTTCGACTGGCGCCGCGACCATCACTGCACCATCGGCCACGACACCTGGATCGGCCACGGCGCGGTGATCATGGGCGGGGTGAGCGTCGGCGACGGCGCCATCATCGGCTCCGGCGCGATCGTCACCAAGGACGTGCCGGCCTACACGATCGTGGTCGGCAATCCGGGCCGGGTGCTGCGCCGCCGGGTCTCCGAGGCGGTGGAAGAGAAGTTGCGCCGGATCGCCTGGTGGGACTGGAGCCACGACCTGCTGCGCGAGCGCATGGAGGACTTCCGCTCCCTGGAGGCCGAGGCCTTCGCCGAAAAATACGCGGACTGACCGGCAGATGACCAAACATACTGGGGGGCGGGGCACCCTCATCCTGGTGGTCGGACCGTCCGGGGCCGGCAAAGACACCCTGATCGACGCCGCAAAAGCCGCGCTGGCGGACGATCCCCGCTTCCACTTCCCCCGGCGCGACATCACCCGCCCGGCCGAGGCCGGCGGCGAGGACCACAATCCGGTCGATGCCGCCACCTTCGAGTCCCGCAAGGCCGACGGCGCCTATGCTTTGTGCTGGGGCGCCCACGAACTGTTCTACGGCGTGCCGGCCGCCATCGCCGACTGTCTGGCCGCCGGGGTGTCGGTGGTGGTGAACGTGTCCCGCTCGGTGATCGACCAGGCCCGCGAGACCTTCCCGCCGACCGCCGTGGTCAGCCTGTCGGTCCCCGAAGACGTCCTGCGCCGGCGCCTGACCTCCCGGGGCCGGGAGAGTGCGGAGCAGATCGAAGCCCGGGTCGCCCGCGCCGCCGCGGTACCGGTCTCCGGACCGAACGTGTTCGAGGTGGTCAACGACGACACGGTGGAGACGGCGGTCGCCCGGTTCCTCGCAGCCCTGCACGACGCCGCCGAGCTTCAGCAATAGGCGGAAGCGGACCACACCGCATCTTGCGCCGGGCAAGAATCCGGTTACCGTCGCGCCCCATGAAAACAGACGTTGATTACATTTTCGGCGAGACCCTGCCCGAGCCGGGCACGGCCATGGAAGTCGCTCCCGGAATCCGCTGGATCCGGATGCCCCTGCCCTTCGCCCTCGACCACGTGAACCTGTTCCTGCTGGATGACGGCGAGGACGGCTGGGTTCTGGTGGATACCGGTGCCGCGCTGAAGCCGACCCAGGACCTGTGGGAACTGGTGCTGGCGAACGAGCTCCAGGGCAAGCCGATCACGCAGATCATCGTCACCCATTTCCACCCGGACCACGTCGGCAATGCCGGCTGGCTGCAGGAGCGCACCGGCGCGCCGTTGTGGATGAGCCGCACCGAATGGCTGTCCGCCCGGGTCAACCGCGCCGAGCCGCCGGAGCAGTTCCAGCAATACGCGCCGGATTTCTACAGCCGCGCCGGGCTCTCCGACCTGCTGGTCGCCGAGCTGCGCGACCTCGGCAACCACTTCCACAGCCTGGTCTCGCCGGTGCCGCCGATCTACCGGCGGATCAGCGAGGAGACGGCGCTGGAGATCGGCGGCCGGACCTGGGTTCCGATCCTGTCCGGCGGCCACTCTCCGGAGCATATCTGCCTGTACTGCCCGGACGACAACATGGTGCTGGGGGGAGACTTCCTACTGCCGCGGATCTCGCCCAACGTGTCGGTCTGGTGGAACGAGCCGGAGGGCAACCCGCTGGCCGACTACATCCGGTTCCTGCAGAACCTGGATTACATGGAGGACGACATCCTGGTGTTGCCGTCCCACGACCGGCCCTATCGCGGCCTGCACGAGCGCCGCGCCGACCTGATCGCCCACCACGAGGAGCGGTTCGATCTGGCGCTGGAGGTCTGTGCCGAGCCGTCCACGGCGGCGGATGTCATGTACACGATGTTCAAACGCCAGCTCGACGCCCACCAGAGCCGCTTCGCCATCGGCGAGGCGCTGGCCCATCTGAACTACCTGGTGGAAGACGGCCAGCTCGAGCGCAGCCTGGATGAGAATGGGGTGTGGCGCTACCGGGCGGAGGCGTGAGGAGTTTTCCGCTCCTCTTCCTCCCTCGCACACTCCCGTCTCTTTCACTCACTCCCCGGACTTTGTTCCGGGGCAAGAGGTCCGCATGGTTGGCGCCGAGAACCAATGCTCCAACGACGAAGCGTGCCTTGGCCCTGCCCCGGACTGAATCCGGGGAGTGAGTGAAGGGTGGCTGAAAGGACAGGAAGAATGTCTCCCCAGCCTTGCTCCGGAATCCTTCCGAACGCTCCAGCGCCTCCCATCCTCGATCCCGGCGCAAGGCCGGGAAGACGCCAAGGCAAAAAGTACCGCCACAGAAGCCCCTCGAACCGGCACCCGGATTCGTGGAATACTGACCGTTAGCGGCACCGATTCCGATCGGACCGCGCCCGGAGGAGCGGAAAACCGTCCCCGGTTTGGGAGGAACACCCCGGACGACAGCGAACCACCCGCTCGGGCGCGGTGACAGGAGGGTTTTTCCCGTGTCCCAGGCCGAAATCTCCCGCGACGACCAGCCCAAGGCGCCCGCCGACGCGGCCGTCCACCCGCTGCACCCCGCCCCGCACGACCTGGTGGCCTGGTGCCTGGATCGGCTGAACCATCACGATGCCATCGCCCAGCACGACCCGCTCGCCACCGGCGTGCGCAGCCTGGCCATCGACTTGCTGGAGCATCTGGAAGAGGGCAGCCTCGACCTGTCCGCCCTGCATTCGGTGGTGCGCCAGATCAGCGACCGCGCCCTGATCGAGCGCGCCGGCCGCCTGCGCGAGCAGTGCCCGCCGGCCGATTGGACGGCCACCGTCGCCGCCGCCCTGGCGCCACTCGAAGAGTCCGGGTTGGCAGAGATCCGCGCCGCAGTGGAGACCACCCGCGCCGGCGTGGTGTTCACCGCCCACCCGACCTTCGCCCTGTCCCGCCGCATGCGCGCCATCCTGGCCGGCATCGCCAGCGGAGACGCCGATGCCTCTGCCCAGCTCGGCGACGTCCCCCACGCGCCGGATCCGGCGATCACCCTCGGTGCCGAGCACGCCGACGTGCGCGCCGCGCTGCTGAACGCCCAGGACGCCCTGCGCAAGCTGAACGGCGCCATCCTCAACTGGCTTGAGACCCACGTCCCCAACAAGTGGTGGAGCATCCGCCCGGCACCGCTGCAGCTCGCCACCTGGGTCGGCTACGACCTGGACGGCCGCACCGACATCCATTGGGCCGAGACCCTGCGCTTCCGGCTGGAGGAGAAGGCGCTGCAGCTCGCCCGCTACCGCGACACCCTGGCGGAGATCGGCGGCGACGGGGTGCAGCCGCTGATCGACCGGCTGGCCGCCGCCGAGGCCGAGACCGCCGCCCAGGCCGCCCAGTTCGCCGGCGACCTGGAGGACCCGGACGTGGTGGTGGCCGCCGCCAACCGGCTGACCGCCGAGGGGCCGGGCCGCCTCACCTCCCTCGCCCCGATCCTGGAGGCGATCGACGCCCTCATCGCCCAGGAGAGCGACAGCGCCCGGCGCAAGGCGCTCTGCGTGCTCGCCGCCGAGATGGAGGCCTGCGGGCTCGGCATCGCCAAGATCCACCTGCGGGTCAATGCCGCCCAGGTCCGCTCCGCCGTGCAGGCCGATCTCGACCTGTCGGGCCTGGCCGAGTTCCACGACCGGCGCGCGCTGGCCGCCGCCGCCGAGAAATCCGCCGAGGCCACCGCCGCCAACGTGAATTTCGGCGCGGTCTTCCAGGAGAGCATGACGGCGCGGCGCCAGATGATGCTCTGCGCCCAGATCCTGAAGCATATCGACGCCGACGCGCCGATCCGCTTCCTCATCGCCGAGGTCGAGGCGCCGGCCACCATCATGGGTGCCGTCTATCTCGCCCGGCATTACGGCATCGCCGACCGGCTCGACATCTCGCCGCTGTTCGAGACCCCACCGGTGATCGAGCGCGGCGCCCGCTTCATGGAGCGCCTGTTCGACGAGGAGGAGTACGTCGCCTATATCCGCGGCCGCGGCCGGGTCAGCCTGCAGTTCGGTTTCTCAGACAGCGGCCGGTTCATGGGCCAGATCGGCGCCAATCTGGCGATCGAGCGGCTGCAGATCCAGGTCGCCCGCGCCATGGCGGCGCGCGGGATCGACGATGTGGAGGTCCTGCTGTTCAACACCCACGGGGAATCCATGGGCCGCGGCGGCTTCCCCGGCACGCTTGCCGACCGGTTCGACCACCTGTTCACCCCCTGGGCGCGGGCGCGCTACGCCCAGAAGGGCCTGCGGGCGCTGGCGGAGATAAGCTTCCAGGGCGGCGACGGCTATCTGTATTTCGCCACCCCCGCCCTGGCCGAGGCGACCGCCTGCGGCATCGCCCGCTGGGCCTTCGCCCCGCCGGGCATCGAGAAGCCGGAGGACGACGCGTTCTACGGCGATATCGACTTTTCCTGGGACCTCTACCGGGCGGTGAAATCCTGGCAGGAGGCGCTGTTCGAGGACGAGCATTACCAGGACGTGCTCGGCGCCTTCCCGCCGAACCTGCTGCCGGCCACCGGCTCGCGCAAGACTCGGCGGCAGAGCGGCACCTCGAAGGGAGCTGGCGCGCGCGGCATGCGGGCGATCCCGCACAACGCCGCCCTGCAGCAGCTCGCCGCCCCGGCCAACGTGATGGGCGGGCTCGGGTCGGCGGCCCGGCGGGAGCCGGAACGGTTCCTGGCGCTGATCGAGGGTTCGCCCCGGTTCTCGCGGCTGATGGCGATGGTGATGCGGGCGCGCCGGCTGACCAGCATGGCGGTGCTGCGGACCTATGCAGATCTCTACAGCCCGAGCTTCTGGACCATCCAGGCGTCGCGCACCGACAGCGAGGATGCCGCCAAGGTGGCCTACCGCATCGCCGACCGGCTGAGCCGGCGCGACCACGACCACGCGATCCAGAGGCTGGCCAACCTGCTGTCCCGCGACCGCCGCCAGCTCGACACGGTCTGCGGCGACATGGCGAGCGACGGGATCGGCGACCGCAGCTTCCCGCGCGAGCTCTACGTGCTGCACGCGGTGCGGCTGGTGCTGGTGATGCAGGCGTTTTCGCTGACCGCGTCGACGCCGGGATTCTCCCACCGCCACGACCTGACCCATGCGGTGCTGATCGACATGGCGCTGGATCTGCGCTTCGCCGAGGTGGCGGAGACGATCGAGACGATCTTCCCCACGGGAACGGAGGCGGCGGAGGCGTTCTCTGCCCTGACCGAGCCGAGCGACATCGCCGCCGAGCAGGCGGGCTATCCGGAAGTGAAGCGCGGCATCGCCGACCCGCTGCGCTGGATCGACGGCGCGATCAAGGAGATCAGCGTGGGGATCGCGCATTTCTATGGGGCATATGGGTGAGCGCTCTTCCATTTTCCCCTCCGCTCACTCCCCGGATCTATTCCGGGGCAAGCGGATGGAGCCGAATCAGGCCGCCCAAGATTCGCGCATCGGAGGCCTCACCCCGGAATAAATCCGGGGAGTGCTGAAAGAGACGTGGGGGGCGTCAGGCGAGAACGCCCCCGCCCCCTCAATCCATCGGGCCGACCACGCCGCTGACCAGGTTCTCGCGGTAGAGTGCCGCCTCGTCGAGCCAGGCGCCGGCGCGCTCGAAGCGGTCGATCACCTTGGCCGTCGCCGCCTCCAGCTCCGCGCGGGCGGCCTGGGCCTCTTCCACGGAAATCTCTTCGAACCGGATCTCGTCGCCCGGCCGCAGCCGGCCGAGCCGCGGCACGTCGGCGGAGATCACCGTGCCGACCTTCGGGTAGCCGCCGGTGGTCTGGTGATCCGCCAGCAGCAGGATCGGCATGCCGTTGCCCGGCACCTGGATGGCACCGGTGACGATGCCGTCCGACACGATGTCGTGGCCCTTCACATGGGAAAGCGCCGGCCCGTCGAGCCGGATGCCCATGCGGTCGGCCTCGCGCGTGCAGGTATAGGTCTCGGCGAACAGCCCGGCGATGCTCTCCTCTGAGAAGAAATCGTCCTGCGGTCCCAGCACCACCCTGATCGGGCCGCTCACCCGCGCCCAGTCGAGATTGGGACATTTGATCTCGCTGCGCTCGCCGACGCTGTCCTGGGCCAGCGGCAGCAAGTCGCCGTCCTTCACCGCGCGGCCTTCGATCCCGCCGATCTGCGAGCGGGTATAGGTGGCGCGCGAGCCGTAGATCTCCGGCACGTCGATCCCGCCCTCCACGGCGAGATAGGCGACCCCGGTGTCGGATAGCCCGCCGATCCGGAACTTGGTGCCGCGGCCGAAGCGCACCGAGCGGTTGGCGTCCACCGGCCCGCCCCGCTCGCCCTGCACCTCCAGGGCAGCCACGGTGCCGACCAGGGCGACGCGCACGGACTCCGCCTCAACCTCCAGGGTCGGCCCCATCACCCGCAGTTCCAGCGCGGCGGCACCCGGTTCGTTGCCGACCAGCGCGTTGGCGATGGCCAGCGCCACCGGATCCAGCGCGCCCGAGGGCGGCACGCCCAGATGCTGCACATGGGGACGACCGAGATCCTGGATCGTCGGCGCGAAACCGGCATTGACGACGCGAAGCCCGCTCATGCGCCGTCTCCCGCCTGGTCGATTTCCTGGGGTTCGATGACCGGATCGCCCTCGTCGGCCCGGGCCCGCATCTCTTTATAGGTGGCCTCGTCGATCTCGTAGAACTGCACGCTGTCGCCGGCATTCAGCAGGATCGGCTCGTCGCGGCGCAGGTCGAACAGCTCGATCGGCGTGCGGCCCAGCAGGTGCCAGCCGCCGGGCGATTCCTTGGTGTAGATGTTGGTCAGGTTGGTGGCGATGGCCACCGAACCGCCCGGCACCCGCACCCGCGGCTCGGTGCGGCGCGGCAGGGCGAGTTCGTCCGGCAGCGTGCCGAGATAGCCCAGCCCCGGCATGAACCCCATCATGTAGCACTCGTAGGTGCCGCCGGAATGGATCTCCACGACCTTCTGCGGACTCATGCCCGTCCGCTCGGCGACCTCCTCCAGATCCGGGCCGTAGTCCCCGCCATAGAGCGTGGGCACCCGCCAGAGCCGGCCGCCGGTGGCCTCGTCGCTGAGATCGGGCAGCAGGGCGTTGACCTTCTCCTCGATCTCGGCCCGGCGGATCACGGTCGGATCGTAATGCACCATCAGCGAGCGGAAGGTCGGGACCAGGTCGACGATCCCCGCCATTTCCGCTTCCCGCAGCGCCCGGCCGAGGCTCGTCACCCGCCGGTTCACCGCCCGGTCGACGACGGTGCCGAACTCGACCACCACGGCCGTATCGCCCGCCGCCAGGAAGCGCGGGGCCGTTGACGTTTCGTCTGCCGTGGCTGGAGGCATGGACCTGTCCGTTCGTGAGGTGTTTACTCAGAGCAGTTCCCACCTCCGTAGGATGAAGTCGCAATGGCTCGCAAGGTCAATTTGAACGCCGATATGGGTGAAGGTTTCGGCGATTACGACATCGGCAACGACACCGAGATGCTGAAGATCATCAAATCGGCCAATGTTGCCTGCGGCTTCCACGGCGGCGACTGGAACGTGATGGACCGGGTCTGCAAGCAGTCCAAGGAGCGCGGCGTGTCCGTCGGCGCCCATCCGGGCTTCAACGATCTCTGGGGCTTCGGGCGCCGCAAGATCCAGATGGCGACCGACGATGTGGAGCGGATGGTCTGCTACCAGATCGGCGCCCTGCAGGCGATGGCGGCGGCCAACGGCATGAAGGTCACCCATGTGAAGACCCACGGCGCGCTCGGCAACATCTGCGCCGTCGAGCTCGACTGGGCCCAGGCCATCGGCCGGGCGATCAAGGCGGTCGACCCGTCGCTGATCTTCCTCGCACCGACCGGTTGCAAGATGATCGAGGTCGCCCAGGACATGGGCCTGACCTTCGCCTCGGAGGTCTTCGCCGACCGCACCTATGACGACGACGGCAACCTGACCCCGCGCAGCCAGCCCAACGCCATGGTTCACGACCCGGACGAGGCGGCGGAGCGGGTCATTCACATGATCCAGAACCAGGAGATCGTCTCGACCTCCGGCAAGCATGTGCCGGCGGTGGTGCACAGCATCTGCGTGCATGGCGACGGGCCGACCGCGGTCGCCGTCGCGACCAAGGTCCGCGCCGGCATCGAAGCCGCCGGCATCGACATCGTTCCCCTTCCCGAGATGGAGCTTGGCTGACCCATGACCTCACCCGCCTTCTCCCACGCCGAATACACCGCCCGTCAGGACGCCGTTCGGCGCTCCATGGAGAAGGCGGGCATCGATACCCTGGTCGTCACCGAACCGGCGAACATGTGCTACCTGACCGGCTATGACGGCTGGTCGTTCTACACGCCGCAATGCCTGCTGGTGGCGTTGAAACTGGACGAGCCGGTACTGATCGTGCGCGGCATGGACGCCAATGCCGGCAAGGTCACCACCCATCTCCGGCACGAGAACATCCTGGGCTTCCCGGACCACTACGTGCAGCAGCCGGACCGCCACCCGATGGACTGGGTGGCCGAGGAGATGGGGCGCCGCGGCATCGACGGCGGCACCGTCGGTCTGGAGATGGACAGCTACTACTTCTCCCCGATGGCCTACGAGCACATCAAGAAGGGTCTGCCGAACGCCAAGATCGCCAACGGCAACAACGTCGTGAACTGGGTGCGCTCGATCAAATCGCCGGCCGAACTCGCCTATATGCGCGAGGCCGCCAAGATCATCGCCGAGACCATGCGGGTCGGCATCGAGGCGGTTCAGCCTGGCGTGCGGCAATGCGATGCGGTGGCAAAGATCTACGACACCGCGATCCGCGGCGTGGACGGGATCGGCGGCGACTATCCCGCGATCGTGCCGATGCTGCCCTCGGGCATCGGCGCTTCGACCCCGCACCTGACCTGGTCAGACGCGCCGTTCAAATCCGGCGAGGCGACGATCCTGGAACTGGCAGGGGTGCGCCGGCGCTATCACTGCCCGATGGCCCGCACCGTCTCGCTCGGCAAGCCGCCGCAGAAGCTGGCCGATGCCAGTGCGGTGATCTGCGACGGCATCGCCGCGGCCCTGGACGCCGCCAAGCCCGGCGCGACCTGCGAGGAGGTGGAAGCGGCCTGGCGCCGCGAACTGGCCAAGTCCGGGTTCGAGAAGGAAAGCCGGATCGGCTACTCGGTCGGGCTGAACTATCCGCCGGACTGGGGCGAGCACACCATGAGCCTGCGCCCGGGCGACAAGACCGTGATCCAGCCGAACATGACGTTCCACATGATTCCCGGCCTGATGCTCGACGATTGCGGCATCGAGATCTCGGAATGCTTCCTGATCACCGAGAAAGGCGCGGAATGCTTCTACGACTTCCCGCGGCCGATGGTGGTGAAGGACTAGAAGCGCCATGCCGTGGACCAATGGCCCTCTGAAGGCATTCCACGGCACGGACGCTGCCTCTGCGTCGGCCATCGTGGCAAACGGGGTCGACCCTACCAAGGGTCGGCCCACTACCGATTTCGGACAAGGCTTCTACGTCACAACCTCGCTCCAACAGGCAATGAATTGGGCCCTGCGGAAGGCAAACTATCCTCATGTTCGACCGTCGAGGAGGCCGGCTCTGGTCTATTTTGAAATAGATCGGGAGAAGCTTGCCGCGTTGGACGGTTTGGTTTTCGTGATGGAAGATCCCGATAGCGACTATTGGGACTTTGTCGCCCATTGCCGCGCCGGGATTCGGGGCCACGGCCGTCCACACCAATCTTACTATGATGTGGTGATGGGGCCCGTATCTCTTTGGCGCCAGAAGCATACGATCGCCAATGTGGACCAGATCAGTTTCCACACACCGAACGCCGGACACGTTGCATCCCAGGCAATGTCACCCAAAATCATAGATGTGTTATCGTTTCCTTCACTCTCGCGATATGTGAACCTTTAGCTATGGCGCAGATCTCTGAGAAGGACATACAGGACCTTACTCACCTGGGTGAGATGGTCTTATTGCAGGCGTGGCAGGCAGCGTCAGAAGTCGACATTGATACCCATGGCCAGCAGCGCATGACCTACAGGGCCTTCGTGGAAGAGACGAGGCACCGGATGCCGCCTGGCGTGGTTTTGGCCCTCCTCCACGATGGCCCGGAGGAAGTGGCGCGGTGGATGGCCGAAACGATGGCAGAAAAGCATCAGCCAGATCTGGAACTCGACGGCCCGCCAATGGGCTATTCCTAATTCACGGCTTTAACAAACTGCTCTCGCAGGCGTGCCTGGACGACACACAGCAGCTAATTCTTTCATATAGTCGTCAGTAAATCTTGCAGTGCAACAAAAGATCGCTATTTTCCGGCCATCCCAACGTTGGTGGCCCCCAAAATGTCGCTCCGCAATATCGCGATCATCGCGCACGTCGATCATGGCAAGACAACCCTCGTGGATGTCCTGCTGAAGCAGTCCGGTACCTTCCGCGAAAACCAGCAGACCGCTGAGCGGATGATGGACAGCAACGACATCGAACGCGAGCGTGGCATCACCATTCTCGCCAAGTGCACCTCCGTCGACTGGAAGGGCACGCGGGTCAACATCGTCGACACGCCGGGCCACGCCGATTTCGGCGGCGAGGTCGAGCGCATCCTGACCATGGTCGACGGCGCCCTCCTCCTGGTGGACGCGTCGGAAGGTCCGATGCCGCAGACCAAGTTCGTGCTCGGCAAGGCGCTGGCCCTGGGCCTGCGTCCGATCGTCGTGGTCAACAAGGTCGATAAGCCGGAGCAGCGCGCCTACGAGGTGCAGGACGAGGTCTTCGACCTGTTCGGCGCGCTCGGTGCCGACGAGAAGCAGCTCGACTTCCCGACGATCTTCGCTTCCGCGAAGATGGGCTGGGCATCAGAGACCCCGGACGAGAAGGGCACCGACATGGCGGTGCTGTTCGAGCGGATCGTCGCCCATGTGCCGGAGCCGACCGTTCAGCCGGACGAGCCGTTCTCCATGCTGGCGACCACGGTGGAGGCCGATCCGTATCTCGGCCGCATCCTGACCGGCCGCATCCAGTCCGGCCGGATCAAGCCGAACACCAGCCTGAAGGCCCTGTCGCGCACCGGCAAGGAACTGGAGCGCGCCCGCGTGTCCAAGATCCTGGCCTTCCGTGGCCTGGAGCGCACCCCGCTCGAAGAGGCGTCGGCCGGCGACATCGTCGCGCTGGCCGGCTTCTCCGAGGCCACCGTCGCCGACACGCTCTGCGCGCCGGAAGTGGCGGTGCCCCTGCCCGCCAACCCGATCGATCCGTCGACCATCGCCGTGACCTTCGCGGTGAACGACAGCCCGTTGTCCGGCCGCGAGGGCGACAAGGTCACCTCGCGCCTGATCCGCGACCGTCTGTTCCGCGAGGCCGAGGGCAACGTCGCCATCCGGGTCAAGGAAACCGAAGACAAGGACGCCTACGAGGTCTCCGGTCGGGGCGAGCTCCAGCTCGCCGTGCTGATCGAGCAGATGCGCCGGGAAGGCTTCGAGCTGTCGATCAGCCGGCCCCGCGTGCTGCTGAAGACCGATCCCGAGACCGGCCAGCGCCAGGAGCCGATCGACGAGGTTTATGTCGACGTGGACGAGGAGTTCTCCGGCGCGGTGATCGAGGCGATCACCATGCGCAAGGGCGAACTGCTGGAGATGAAGCCGTCGGGCGGCGGCAAGCAGCGTCTGGTGTTCAACGCGCCGTCCCGTGGCCTGATCGGCTATCACGGCGATTTCCTGACCGCCACGCGCGGCACCGGCATCATGAACCGGGTGTTCCAGGGCTACGCTCCCTACAAGGGGCCGATCCCCGGCCGCCGCGCCGGCGTCATGGTCTCCATGGAACAGGGCGAGGCCATGGCCTATGCCCTGCAGAACCTGGAAGAGCGCGGCCCGCTGATGGTGTCGCCGGGCGACAAGGTCTATTCCGGCATGATCCTGGGCGAGAACAACAAGGGCCAGGACCTGGAAGTGAACCCGCTGAAGTCGAAGCAGCTCACCAACTTCCGTGCGTCCGGCAAGGACGAGAACGTCGACCTGACCCCGCCGATCCGGATGACCCTGGAGAAGGCGATCGCCTATATCGAGGACGACGAGCTGGTCGAGGTGACGCCGCAGAGCATCCGCCTGCGCAAGCGTTATCTGGATCCGAACGAGCGCAAGCGCATGCTCAAGAAGAGCGTCCAGCAGAGCGCCTGAGATAACGGGGCGTCCGACCGGTTCGGGCGCCCCTCCAATCCTGTCCCCTGCTTCTTTAGGTGGTCGACGCGCCGACCGGCACCTGATATCTGCCGGGTCTCGCGCAGGCTGTGTCAATGCCGCCCGTAATTTCCCCAGAAGCGCCGAAGTAAATTTCCCCAGTTTCGCCGGTCAGGTTGTCGCGGTGATGTGGTCGTTTTTGGGCGGCCGTCCCCTTGGCCGTCGTAGCGGTGCTGGGGTCGGCGGTGTGATGGTAGCCTTGGAGCGGACGTGCTCGGGCATGAGGTCGGCGTGCTGGCGCAACCGGTAGCTGGAGCCTTCGATCTGGATGACCAGAGCATGATGCAGCAGGCGGTCGAGGAGTGCGGTGGCGACGACCGGGTCTCCGAACACCTCGCCCCATTCGGCAAAGCCGCGGTTGGAGGTCAGGACCATCGCACCACGCTCGTATCGGGCGTTGACCAGCTGGAAGAACAGGTTGCCACCCCCAGGAACGACGGGCAGGTAGCCGATCTCGTCAACGATCAGCAGAGCCGGTCGACAGAAGAAGCGTATGCGTTCCGTCAGCCGTCCCTCGCGCTCGGCGCGGGCGAGTTGCCCGAGCAGGTCGGCGAGTGTGCAAAAGTAGACACTGCGCCCTGCCTTCACCGCCTCGACGCCGAGGGCGATGGCCAGATGGCTCTTGCCGGTGCCGGGCGGGCCGAGGAAGTGGACGACCTCGCAGCGACCGATAAAGCCGAGTTGTGCGAGGGTGAGGATACGATCGCGGTCGAGCGACGGCTGGAAGGAGAAGTCGAACCCTGAGAGCGTCTTGATGGTCGCCAGTCGGCCCATGCGCAGGGCCGTCTTGATGCGGCTGTTCTCGCGCAGGGTCAGTTCCTCGGCGAGCAGCATGTCGATGGCCTCCAGAGCACCGATCTCCCCGTGCTCGAGGCGGCGCACGACCTGATCGAGGGCTTCCAGGGCGCGTGGCATTTTCAGACCGACCAGATCGTGGCGGATCCGCTCCAGGGTCGACGGGGTCAGATCACCTGGAGCGCTCATGACCGGCACTCCCGGGCAAGACGGCGAGCGACAGCGTCGTAGAACTCCAGGGAGCGCTGAGCGACCACGTCGCCGGTTCGGCTGACGACCACATCTCCGTCGGCTCCACGTCTTCGTCCTGTGGAGCCCCCTCCTTTTCGGTGTCCAGGAGCCACCCGGCGCTGGTGGCGGCCTTCCAGGACCGGATGGGTCGCGATCAACGTGCCGTCCTCGAAGATCCTGATCTCCTGGGCGAGCGTGTGCACCTCGACCGTGCGCCGCCGGGTGGCATCCGGAACGCTGTAGAAGTTGCCACCGACGCTTACCATCCCTTCCCGGGAGATCCGTCGCTCCAGACGTAGTACGGAGCGGAACGGCGCCAGAGGCAGAACCAGCAGGTGCGGCTTCTCCTCGGCGAACGCCTCGTTCACGACCCGCCGGGTTGTGGCATGCACCCTGGGATTGGCGACACTGTCCAGCCAGCGCCGCAGCTGCTCGTTCAGATCGTCCAGGTTGCGGAACGAACGGGCCAAGAAGAAGTCCTCGCGGATGTATCGGAACGGCCGCTCGACCTTGCCCTTGGTCTTGGCCCGGTAGGGCTGGCACGCGCGCGGGTGGAAGCCATAGTGGCGGGCCAGATCCACAAGGGCCCTGTTGTAGACGATGCCGCGCGGCTCCCCGTCAGCAGCTTCGCCGATCACCGCCGTCTTCATGCGGTCGTAGAGAAGCTCGCGTGGCACGCCGCCGATCGCGTCGAAGGCGGCGACGTGGCAGCGCAGCACTGTCGCTAGGTCCTGATGGGCGACGAACCGTGCCCAGATCAGGCGGCTATGCCCCAGGACCAGCGAGAACAGCCACACGATCCGCGGCTGTTCCGGCTCATCGGTGAACACCACCTGGAACTGAGCAAAGTCGACCTGTCCTTGCTGACCGGGAGGTGTCTCGAAGCGGATCTCATAACCCGGTGTCGGCGCGGGACGGATATCACGCAGATAATCCGTCACCGCCGTATAGCCGCCGCTATAGCCGAGGTCCCGCAATTCTCGCAGCAGCCGGGCGCCGGTCAGGCCAGGCCACGTCATCACGCGTTCGCGCAGATAGGGGGTGTACGGATCCAGCAGACGTGACCGTGGCCTGCGTGGGCCATAGCTCGGTGGCTCCAGGCCGCGCTCGATGTAGCGACGAACGGTCTTGCGGTCGAACCCGCTCTCCCGTGCGATCGCCGATATAGACAGCCCCTGCCGATGCAGTTCCAAGATCATGAGCATCTCTCCCAGTTTGATCACCGCCGAACTCCTCTCGCCGACCGAGAGGAGCATCGGCAACTCGCCGCCGCCGGTCATCCGGGGCGCGCCCCGGATGACCGGCGACACGCCAACTGGGGAATTTTCAAACGGCGGTTCTGGGGAGATTCACTCCGGTATCAACAGGCTGAACGGACGGGTCCCCCCATGCCCCTCGAATTCCAGGTCGCCCAGGACCTCGTGATGGCCTTCCCCACGCCGATCCTCAAGATCCGCGTGCCCGAAGCCGCCCAGATCAATCCTGGCCTACGCTCCCAGATCCTCGACCGCGAACGAAGCGAGCCCGGCCAGGTCCGCTCCAATGTCGGCGGCTGGCATTCCAACGACGACCTGCTCGACTGGCCGGGGCCCGAGGTCGGCGCGCTGAAGAGCTGGATCGGCCGCGCCATCCAGCGCATGACAGAGGTTACCGCCGGCAAGCAGCAGCAGGGCCTGAACGTCCAGCTCGACGGCGGCGCCTGGGCCAACGTGCTGCGCGACGGCGGCTACAACAAGATCCACAACCACCCGGGCTGTTCCTGGTCGGGCGTCTATTACGTGAGCCTGGGCGAACGCCGGGGCGACATTCCGGGCAACGGGCAGATCGAGTTCCTCGACCCGCGCATGGGCGTCGACTTCGCCGAGCTGCCGGGCATGCCCTTCGCCGGCAAGCACGTGGTCGAGCCGGAACCCGGGCTGATGCTTGTGTTCCCGAGCTGGCTCTACCACTACGTCAACCCGTTCCACGGGTCGGGCGAGCGCATCACCATCGCCTTCAACGTGATCCTGCGGATCGGGAAAGGCGGGCCGGCGACGCGCTGACGCCCGGCACCACCAGGTCGTCGATCGGCGTCGCGCCCTTGGCGAGAGATCAGGGCGTCGAGAGGCAGGCGTCGTTATCGCCTCGGAGCCCTTGAACAGCCTTCAAGCGTTCTTGCCGTACCGACCTTCGAGCTCTGCCGCTATCGCCTGCTCCGGCAGCAGACTGCTTCCGCCGAGCACGAGTTCGACCACCTTCCCGTCCGCGCCACGGACCAGCTTCGCCTGCTCGCCGTGATTGGCGAAGCCGCCGGCAAGCCGGATCGTACCGGTATCGTCACCGGTCACCTCAATCTCGCCCGCGTCCATCAACGGGTTCATCAAGCCCGGCGCGCACAGCAGGACACGGTCCTTCATCGGAACGAGATCGATAGGCCCCCAGAGTGTCCACCAGCGCCCGCGCCAATCCTCGGTCCGCGTGGTCGGTGCCCCGCGGCTCTCGTAGCCGCGCAGGATTTGCAGCACACCGTCGGACCAGGGCTGGGCATACCCGTCGACCGCATTGGTCAGGATCGATACCGTCAGGTCCTTGCCGGGGATTACGGTCGTGCGGCTGATGCAGCTCTGGAAGCCGCCGCTGTGGCCGAACCACTCCGAGTCGCCGGTATTGCCGAGAATCACACCGAGACCGTAGTGGCGGGCGAGGCTCGAATGCGCGTCGCTCCACTGCCGCCGGATCATTTCCCGCCGGCTCTCCGGCGACAGGACGCTGCGCTTGGCCGCCGGGTCCAGGCTTGCGAAGAAGCGGGCGAGATCGCTGGCGGTCGACACGAAACCGGTGGCGGCGCTGAGCGCTCGGGTGTCGTTGGTCCCCGGTACGACAACCCGGCGTCCGAGCGGCAGCTTGCCGGAATGGCCCCGCCCCATCACCGCCCCTTCGGGCAAAGGCATGTCGGGCTCAGTCTCGGCGAGCTTCGAGGGGACCACGATGGTCCGCCTGATCCATTCCCGGTACGGCATGCCGGTGACCGCTTCGATCACCAGCCCGAGCAGGCCGAAGCCATGGTTCGAGTATTTGAAGCGCGTGCTGGCGGGGATGATCGGCGCTTCGGTCAGCGCGGCGCGCAGTTCCGCCTCATCGAGATAGGGACGCCGGTCCTGCCACTGGCCCGCATCCAGACCGTCTCGAATGATGCCGGCGCTGTGCGACAGCAATTGCCCAATGGTCGCCCGGGCGATTTTCGGGTGCAGCCCGTCGACGTAGCGGCCGACCGGATCGTCGAGACGGACCTTGTCCGCCTCGCGCAGCTTCATGATGCCGGCCGCCGTAAAGGTCTTGGAATGCGATGCGACGCGCAGCCGATGGCGCGGGGTCAGGGCTTCGCCGCTCGCCAGGCTGGCGTGACCGAACGCCTGCTCCAGGACCACCTTGCCCCGATGGGCGATCGAGATCGAGCAGCCCGGCTGTTCCGATAGCCGCATCTGGTAGTCGATCCACCGCGGCACGTAGTCCAACGCCGCCGTCAGCCAGCTCTTCATGGTCGAGCCTTTTATTGGAGGAAAGTCCGAGGACGGTACTCTATTCGAGGTCGAAGTCAGCGCGCATCCGCGGCCTGGCCGCCCTCACCCCACCCGGCTGACCCGTCCCTCGATCGGATACTGCGGATCGTTGTAACCCGGGGTCGAGGGGTGGCCCGGCACCACCAGGGCGTCGATCAGCGCCTCGTCCTCGGCGGTGAAGGCGTAGTCCAGCGCCTTCAGATAGCCTTGGAAATGCTCCATGGTCCGCGGACCGGCCAGGGTCGCGGTGACCAGCTTGTTGTTCAGCACCCACCGCACCGCCAGGTCGATCGGCGTGGCCCCCTTGGCCTCGGCATGCGCCTTGATCTTCTGCGCGATCTCCAGGCTCTCGTGGCGCCACTCGGTCTGCATCATCCGCTTGTCCTGGCGGGCCGCCCGGCTGCCCTCCTCCGGCGTGACGTTCGGCGCGTATTTCCCGGTGAGGATCCCGCGGGCCAGCGGGCTGTAGGGGACGACGCCCAGGCCGTAATAGCTGCAGGCGGGCAGGTGTTCCACTTCCGGCATGCGGTTCAGGGCGTTGTAATAGGGCTGGCTCACCACCGGCCGGTCGATGCCGATCTCGTCGCAGAGCCGGCAGATCTCCGCCACCCGCCAGGACCGGTAGTTGGACACGCCGAAATAGCGGATCTTGCCGGCCTTCATCAGATCGCCCAGCGCCGTGACCGTCTCGCGCAGGTCGGTCGCATGGTCCTCCTTGTGGAGGTAGTAGATGTCGATCACGTCGGTGCCGAGCCGCTTCAGCGAGGCGTCGCAGGCCATGTGGACCCAGCGCCGCGACAGCCCGCCCCGGTTCGGATCGCCGCCCAGCGGGTTGGCGAGCTTGGTCGCCAGCACCCAGTAGTCCCGTCCTTGCGCGATCGCCCGGCCGACCACCGCCTCGCTCTCGCCGCCGTTATAGGCGTCGGCGGTGTCGATGAAGTTGATCCCGGCATCGCGCGCGGCGGCGATGATCTCCTTGCTCTCCGCCTCCGGGGTCGGCCCGCCGAACATCATCGCCCCCAGGCAGAGCGGCGAGACCTTCAGGCCCGAACGGCCCATCGTGCGGTAATCCATGACATCCTCCGGTTCGGATCGGGGCGGCAGTCTCGCGCAGCGGATAGAGCACGTCCAGCCGGTGACTGATCCCTTGCCTCCCGCGCCCCCGCGTGGTGGCATCGCGCCAACAAGACCATCCGCCCGAGGGAGGGGCACCATGAGCACCGACACCCTGTCTGACGAGACCCGCGAGAAGCTGTCGACGGTCAGCACCGCGACGCTGACCACCCAGATGTACAAGCGCGGCTTCCGTAACGTCTTCATGCAGGGCGTCGGACGGCTGACGACCGCCCATGACCGCAACATGGTCGGCCCCGCCTTCACCCTGCGCTACATCCCGGCGCGCGAGGATCTAGACGACCTGTCGGTCTTCCAGGACTACGACCACCCGCAGCGCAAGGCGATCGAGACCTGCCCGGAAGGCCACGTGCTGGTGATGGACAGCCGCGGCGACGCCTCCGCCGCCTCGGCCGGCAACATCCTGATCACCCGGTTGATGAAGCGCGGCGCGGCCGGAGTCGTGACGGATGGCGGCCTGCGCGACAGCTATCAGATCGCCGAGTACGACATCCCCTCCTATCACTCGCACCCCTCGCCGCCGACCAACCTGATCAAACACCACGCGGTGGAGACCCTGAACGAGCCGATCGCCTGCGGCGGGGTCGCGGTCTATCCGGGCGACATCCTGGTCGGCGACCTCGACGGCGTGGTCGTCATCCCACGCCACCTGGCCGACGAGGTCGCGAAGGACGCCGCCGAGCAGGAGATCCACGAGGAGTTCATCTATTCCGAAGTGGCCGGCGGCAAGCCGCTGCGCGGCACCTACCCGCCGGACGAGGCCGCCAAGGCGCGCTATGCCGAGTGGCGCAAGAAGCGGGACGGCTGATCCGGTGAGCACCGAGACCACTCCCTCGCCCAGCATCGACGACGCCATCGCCGATTACGACCGGTTGGCGGGGACCCTCGCCCCCCGCTATGCCGGCTCCGGTGCCGCCGAGCGCCTGGTCAAGCGGCACGCGGCGATCCTGCCGAAGCCGCCGGGGCCGGTGCTGGATATCGGCGCCGGCAGCGGTGCCCACGCGGTCGCTTTCGAGGCCGCAGGCTACCGGGTGGTCGCGGTCGAGCCGTCGGCCGGGATGCGGGCGCAGGCGCTGACCCTGTTCCCGGACATGGACGCCGAATGGATCGACGACCGGCTGCCCGACCTCGCCGTGGTGCGGGCGCGGGGCGAACGGTTTGCGTTCATCCTGATCAACGCGGTGTGGATGCACGTCCCGCCGGCCGACCGCGGCACCGCCGTGGCCGCCGTGGCCGATCTTCTGACGCCGGGCGGCATCGTCTCCCTCGCCCTGCGCCAGGGCCCGCCCCCGGCGGACCGGCCGATGTACGAGGTGCTGCCGGAGCCGATTTCCGCCGATTTCCGCGCGGCCGGCTTCGAGGAATTGGAACGCTCCGAGCATGGCGGCGGGGGCGGCTCGGATGCCGGCTTCGTCCGACTGGTCCTGCGCAAACCGTAATCATTTATTATCCGCGTATCTGTTACGGTTATGGGATAGCGCCCGCGATTCAGGATCCCCCGTGACAGAGATGGACGACGATTTCCCCCCTGGGGCGGATCCGGACGCGGCCACCGAACAGAGCGCCACGCCGAAGAAGACGCGACTGCGCGAGGAAGGTCCTCCCACCATGGAGGACCGGCTTGAGGAGATTTCCGACCGGGAGCTCGACGCGGTGCTCGCGGCGCACCAGAAATACGTCAACGGCCGCAACGGCGGCGCCCGCGCCAACCTGTCCTTCAAGAACCTCAGCGACCGCGACCTGTCCGGCCGCGATCTCCGTCACGTGGAGCTGACCGCCGCCCGGCTGCGCGGGGCCAGCCTGTCCGGCGCGAACCTGCGGGCGGCGACCGTCTTCTGCGCCGATCTGCGCGGCGCCAAGCTGGTCAGCGCCCAGCTCGACCGGGCCGACCTGCGGGGATCCTGCCTGCGCGGCGCCAATCTCAGCGGCGCGAGCATGATCGACGCCGATTTCCGCGAGGGCACGCTGTTCCATTGGGACCGCAGCGGCAACCTGACCGCCTGGACCCACGAGACCGACGCGAACAACGCCAGCAGCGCCATCATCCGCAACGCCGACCTCACCGACGCCAAGCTCTCCAACGCCTTCGTCCAGCAGACCGACTTCACGGATTCGATCCTGCGGAACGTGAAGCTCAACCGGGCCGACCTCAGCCATGCGGACCTGACCGGGGTCGATCTCGGCGGTTCCGACCTCAGCGAGGCGAACCTGACGGGGGCAAAGCTCAACGGGGCGATGCTGGCGGACGTGATCCTGAGCCACGCGAACCTGACCGACGCCGACCTGTCCGGTGCGCTGATCGACGCGGTGGACATGGACGCCTCCTCCATCGCCAATGCCACCCTGCCCCGTACGCTGGAATCCCTCGACAAATCCCTGCGCGAGATCCTCGAGCTGCATCTGCGATTCTACCACACGGGCGGGCGCGAGGGCGTGCGGGCCGATCTGGAGCGGGTCGACCTGTCCCACAAGGAACTGGAGCGGGTCACCCTGGTCGCCGGCAACCTGCGCTACGCGGTGCTGCGCGGCGCCAAACTGAGCCGGGCGACCCTGATCATGGCGGATATGGCCTTCGCCGACCTGACCGGCGCGGACCTGTCCTTCGCCGATCTGCGCGGAGCCAACCTCCACCGCGCCCGGCTGAAAAACGCCCGGATGCGGCGGGTGCGCATGGAACCGGTGGATATCGCCGGCTTCGCCATGCAGAAATGGCCGACCAATGCCAGCAACGCGACCTTCGACGACGCCATCCTGGACGAAGCCAATCTGCGGGCGGCCAAGCTGGGGGAGGCGAAATTCCGCAACACGTCCCTGAAGAATACCGATATGAGCGAGGCGGATCTCAAGGGATCGGATTTCACCGGGAGCAGCAGCGGGGCGCTGAAGCTAGACGGGGCGGACACCCGCAATGCCGCGGGGCTGCCGGAACCCACCGAATAGACGGCAGGTCGCATGGTTCAAAACGTCTCCACCGACGAAGCCGTCGAGTTCGCCCGCGGGCTGATCGCCGAACTCCGGGAGCGCCGCCTGTCCGCCCTGGCCGGGGTCTCGACGAAGATCGATCCGGTGACGGAGCGCCGCATCGCCCTGGAGGTCGGCGGCGACGAGCTGAAGGAGCTGGCGAAGCGGCGCCACGGGCTGGAGGAAGCCGCCAAGCGCACCCGCCGTCAGGCCGACGAGCCGCGCAACACGACGACGAACTTCGCGTCGGCCCGCATGTACGAAAAAGCCCGCCGCCAAGACGTGGAGATCGAGCGGGCGGCGCAGAAGGCGCGACAGGCGCGGGCCAAGTTCCAGTTCGTCTACGACGCCGTCATCGCCTCGGAGGCCTTCGCGGAACGGCTTCGCGATGAGATGGCCGCGGCTGATCCGGCCTATGCGCGGGTGGCGCAGCTCGAGGGCGCCATCAGCGGGGTCGAGGCGCTGGTGGATATCTGGATCGCCCGCAAGGGCCAGGGCCACGCGACCGTGGCCGTCGATTTCGGTGCGCTGCGCGACATGGCCCCCTACGACGCCGCCCGGCGGCTGATGCAGCTCGTCCACGGCCGAAGCGGCGGCGGTGGTGACGCTCTCGCCCCGTCCTGAAACTCCGCCGTTCTCTCGCGGCGCCCCAGGCTCTAAGCTGCCGGAAAACCGGTAAGAACCGTCCCTGGGAGGACCCATGACTTTCGAGACCATCACCCTGGAGCGCATCGGCGACGTGGCCCGGCTGTCGATCAACCGGCCGGAGAAGCGCAACGCCGTCAACGAACAGGTCCACCAGGAGATGCGCGCCGCCGTGGCCGAGATCACCGGCGGCAGCGACAAGGCCAAGGCGCTGATCCTGACCGGGACCGGCGACCGCGCTTTCTGCTCGGGCCAGGACCTCTCCGCCCGCATGCCGCCGGAGAGCGGCCCGCCGACCCGCGATCTCGGGGCCGGGCTGGAGATGTACTACAACGCCCTGATCCGCCGCCTGCGCCAGATCGAGATGCCGGTGGTCACCGCCCTGAACGGCGTCGCCGCCGGCGCCGGCGTCGGCGTGGCCCTGGCGGGCGACATCATCCTGGCGGCCCGGTCGGCGAAGATCGTGGTCAGCTTCTGCCGCGTCGGGCTGATCCCCGATGCCGGCGTCACCCACCACCTGCCCCGCCTGATCGGCGAGAACCGGGCGCTCGCCCTGGCACTCACCGCCGATCCGCTCGACGCCGAGACGGCGGAGAAATGGGGACTGGTCTGGAAGGTCCATGACGACGACAAGCTGCAGGACGAGGCGGTCGCTATGGCCGCCAAGCTCGCCAAGCTGTCGCCCCGTGTCGTCCAGCGCACCCGCCGGGTGATGCGGGCGGCCATGTCGAACGACCTGGACACCCAGCTCGCCCTGGAGCGCGATATCCAGCGCGAGGTCGGATTCGGCAACGACTATGCCGAGGGGGTGCGGGCCTTCCTGGAGAAGCGGGAGCCCAAATTCACCGGGACCTGAGCTCCTCCCAGGTCTTCCGCGAGATCCGGTAGAGCACGTGGCGCAGCAGCCGGTGCCCTGCCGGCAGCAGCGGGTGGTCGAAGTCGCCGCTTTCGTCCCGCGTCATGCCGATGCGGCGCATCACCGCCTGGGAGCGGGCGTTCTGAACGGCGGTGAAGGCCACCACCTCCTCGCGGCCGAGCACCCCGAAGGCGAAATCGAGCGAGGCCACCGCCGCCTCGCTCGCGTAGCCCTTGCCCCAGGCATCCCGGCTCAGGCGCCACCCCACCTCGGTGCAGGGACCGCAGGGCAGTTCGGCACCGTAGGCCGGCACGCTCGGCCCGACCATGCCGATGAAACCCGGACCGCCCTTCACCTCCACGGCGAAGAAGCCGAGGCCCTCGGTCTCGATCCGCTCCTTCATACGCAGCGCCAGCGCGTCGCTCTGCGCCCGGTTCAGGGTGTCGGGGAAATGCTCCATCACTTGCCGATCAGCGTTCAGCGCGGCGAAGGAAGCGAAATCGGACTCCCGCCAGGGCCGCAGGATCAGGCGCTCGGTTTCGATCGGCAGGCCGGTGGGAGACATGGGAACACCCTTGGAGTGGGAACGGCCCCCGGACTACCTTAGGCGCCGGATCTTGTGGAGAAGGAAATGACCGTTCGCATCTATCACAACCCGCGCTGCTCCAAGTCGCGCCAGACCCTGGCCCTGCTGCAGGAAAAGGGGATCGAGCCGGAGGTGGTGGAGTACCTGAAGACCCCGCCGAGTGCCGCCGAGTTGGACGGGCTGCTGACCGCCATGGGTCTGGAGCCCCGCGAGGCGATGCGCCGCAAGGAAGCGCCGTATAAGGAGTTGGGCCTGGATGACCCGGCGCTGGACCGGGCCGCGCTGATCGAGGCGATGGTGAAGAACCCGATCCTGATCGAACGCCCGATCGTCGCCAAGGACGGAAAAGCGGCGATGGGCCGGCCGCCGGAGGCGGTGCTGGGGATTCTGTAGGCTCACCCCCGGCCCTTCGACACGCCCCGTCCCGGATCAAGTCCGGAACGGGGCTGCTCAGGGCGAGGTCAAACAACTTTTCACAACTCTGACCTCGCCCTGAGCAGGACCCCGGCTTTCAGCCGGGGGACGTGTCGAAGGGCCGGGATTGCGGAATGAAGGAGCCTGGAGCAAGCCGCCGTTCCCATCTGGAACAGGGCAGCCGCCCTGCCCTAAGATGACCCGTCTCCTCTCCCAGCAACGGGTCCCAGCCATGTCCAAGCTCGATTTCCAGCCGCTTGCCGGTGCCAGTTTCGGCCGTCATGTCCGGGTCACCGGCGCCAACGGCGATGCGGAGGTGATCGAGGCGCTGGAGGCCGAGGCCGACACCCTGCTCAAGGCCTTCTACGACGGCCACGGCTTCATGCTGCTGACCGGCCTGCACAGCATGGCCCGCGACCCGTCGCAGCTCGTGCGCCTGTCGCGGCTGTTCGGCCCGGAAGTGGAAGACTACACCAAGACCGGCATGATTCTGGACCGGGTGCACAAGGAGGTGCCGGAGATCCTGGTGATCTCCAACGCCGCACCGATGAACCAGAAACCGCCGGCCCGGCCGGAACCCGCCCTCACCGCCGACGGCAAGCTGCCGGTGCAGTTCCCGCACCGCCGGGGATGGCATACGGATCAGAGCTACCGCCGTCCGCCGCCGGACATCTCGCTGTTCTACTGCGTCCACCCCGCCCCGATCGACCAGGCGCAGACCCTCTATGCCGACGGCATCTCCGCCTACGAGGCGCTGTCGGACGAGATGAAGGCACGGATCGAGGGGGTGGAGGCGTTGCACGTACAGCCGGGGACCGGGCGCGCCGAACTGGCGGTGAAGGCCGGCGAACCGGTGAAGCCTCTGGGCCCCCTGCAGCAGCCCCAGCGCCAGCCGATCGTGCGCGTCCATCCGGTCACCGGGCAGAAGGCGCTGTATCTCTGCGAGAGCGGTCAGCTCGACTGGATCGAGGGGCCGATCGTCGGCATGGAAAAGGGCGTGGACGGCGACGGCGCCAAGCTGGTCTACGAGCTGATGAGCCACTTCACCAGCGAGCCCTTCGCCTATGTGCAGGAATGGCGGACCGGCGATCTGGTGATCTACGACAACCGCTGCACCATCCACAGCGCCACCTGGTTCGACGGCGACGCGACCGACCGGGTGATGTGGCGCACCACCATCCGCGGCAACCCCGGCCCCGAATATGCGGACGAGGCACCGAGCTGGCTTCCGGCCGCCTGAGCCCGACGCCCTTCGACACGCGCTCCCGGGCCAAGTCCGGGAGCGCCGCTCATGGTGAGGTCAATTTTCTGAGTCATTTGTTTTTGACCTCATCCTGAGCAGGCGCGAAGCGACGTGTCGAAGGGCGACGCGCCGATTGAACGCCGACCACGACAAACGCTAGAATGCCGTGCACTATCCATCCACCGGGTGGAGCACGGATCGGCGCTCGGTATCGGGTCGTCGACGCAAGCGGGGGCGGGCCTTGGAGATCTCACTGGCGACTATCTACGGCCTGCTTGTGGCGATCGGCCTCGTGTCCGTCGACACGGTGCTGAACGCCAACACGCTGTTCCTCGACTCCCATGTCGCCGCCAAGTTCGAAGAGGCCGGCTATTCCGCCGAAGTGGTGGAACAGCATCTGATCAGCGAGCTCGCGATCATCGCCGACACCAAGTCGCTGGTGAAGGCGCCGGTGATCAAATCCAGCGATACGCCGTCCATCTCCGCAGCCCTGGCCTCGGTGGTGAACCTTCAGGCCTCGCTTGAGGCGGCGCAGCAGCTCGTCGGCTTCGCCCCACCCAAGCTCTATGCCGCCGCGGTCCGGCACGGCGAAACCGATACGCTGGAGCTGACCGGCCGCTCGCCGCTGTTCGGCCGCTTCTCGATCTCGGTCGACGGGACGGAGAAGAACACCGATCAGATGATCGAGGAAGCCGCCTACCGGACCTTCCGCGAACTCGACCCCTACACCGCCATCCTGTCGCGCTTCTCGCTCAACCCCGACGATCTGGCGGCGGTCGAGGCGGAGCTCGACGAGGTCCTGGCCCGGGTGCGGACGCTGCCGACCCCCGACACCAAGGCGCAGCTCCAGAACCTCAAGGGCATCATCGCGCTGGACCGCAACGACGTGGAGGGCGCGGTCACCTGGTTCCAGGCCGCGCTGAAGGACGATCCGCATTTCCACGTGGTGCGGCTGAATCTGGCGCTCGCCCTGGTGCAGCTCGACCGCTACAACGAGGCGATCGTCCAGACCAGCTTCATCGCCGATCCGGCCTATTGGCCGATGACGGGCGATCCGGTTCTGCTGTCCGCCGCCCACGTGCTGCGCGCCGTCGCCCATTGGGGCCGAGGCAATCTCCTGGAAGCCAGGAGCGATCTCGACTACGCGATCTACCTGCAACCGACCTCGACCGCTGCCTACTGGTACATGTCCGGCCTCCTACACGCCATGGGGCAGCAGACCAGGGGCGAGATGATGCTGCAGAAGGCGATCGACAACCTGGTCTATTTCGAGACCTATCCGGAAGTCGCGCTGCTGTACTTCTGGGTCTCGGCCGAAGACATGCGCCCGCTGGAGCGGCGCTCCACGACCCTGCCGAGCTGGCGCGACCAGGGACAGTCCAACGCCGTTCCCGCCGTTCCGCAGAGCAAGCCGGACGCGGCCCCGCGTGCGCCGACACCATCGCTGTCGCCGCTGCGCCGAACCACCTGAGGCCGAACCACCTGAGGCCAACGAAAACGGGGCCGCCCGAAGGCGACCCCGCTCCGACGACGGGTCCGGCTCTGGAGGGAGGATCGGACCGTCGCCGGACCGTTATCGCCTCTCCTCCGCCCGGCTTCCAATCGAAGGGCCGTATGACAGCGATCGGGTTTTCCTATCGCTGGTCCGCCGGTCAGGAACCGGCAGCGGCCGAACCCACGGTGAAGCCGCCGCAGATATACATGACCTGCCCGGTCACGAAGCCCGAGCGCCCGTCCATGAAGAAGCTCACCCCGTTGGCGATGTCCGCCGGGGTGCCGAGGCGGCCGACCGGGATGCCGTCGATGATCTTCTGGGTACGCGGATCGCTGGCCGGGTTGGCGGCGTGCCACAGCGGCGTCTCGATGCTGCCCGGGCCGATTGCGTTCACGGTGATGCCCGAGCGCGCCAGCTCCAGCGCCCAGGTGCGGGTCATGCCGTGGATTGCCGACTTAGACGCCGCATAGGCGGTGCGCAGTTCCTTGCCCATGGCGGCGCGCGAGGAGATGGAGACGATGCGCCCGAAGCCTTCCGAGCGCATACCCTCGACCAGCCGCTGGGTGATGGTCAGGATCGGCTTCACGTTCAGCCCCATGACCGCGTCGAAATCCTCCAGCGTCGTGCCATCCAGATCGGCCGGCTTCACATGGCCGACATTGTGGCAGACCCGGGTGATCGGCCCGTCCTTGAGCACGTCGTCCAATGCTGCATGGATGGCGTCGGTGTTCAACAGGTCGACCTCGACCCAGCGGGTCTGGATCGGCGGATCGGGCTCCACCCGGTCGAGGATCACGACCTCGTAGCCGTCCTCGATCAGCCGCTCGACGATCCCGCGGCCGATCGAACGCGACCCTCCGGTCACCAATGCCCGTTCCATGCGTCTTCTCCCTTTCGGTTTTTCAGGTCAGGTTCGCGAATTCTGCGCGATCCAGGGGTCCATCTCCGGGACCTCCCAGTCGGCGTACCAGGCTTCGATATGCGGTTTCAGCGCGGCGTAGAGATCGGCGTAGTCCTGGTCGTAGGGCAGCGCCGAGACCTGCTCCGCCAGCTCTGCGGCGACCGCCTTGAGGTCGAAGCGGGTGGGCAAGCCGCCCTCAAGCACGACCTCGCCGTCGATGATCACCGTGTCCACGTCGCCCTGCTTGGCCCGCTGCAGGACAACGGCGAAGGGATCGGCCTCCGGCGCGATATAGGGCCAGCTCAGGCGGTCCAGATCGACCAGCACCAGATCGGCGGCCATGCCCGGAGCGATGCGCCCCACCTCGTCTTCCCGGCCCAGCAGCTTCGCCCCGCCCGTGGTGACGAGCCCGAAGGTCTGGGCGAGCGTCGGTGCCGGCGATCCGATCCGGGGCGTGCGGTGCAGCCGGTGGGCCAGCCGGATCTCCGCGAACATGTCCTCGTCGTCGCCGATGGTCGTGCCGTCCATGCCGAGGCCTGTCGTCACGCCGCCGGCGAGCAACCCGTTCAGCGGCGCCACGCCGGAGCGCAGGCGCAGATTGGAGCTCGGATTGTGGGAGATCGCCGCCCCGGTCTCCGCCAGGATCTCGATATCCGCCTGCGACGACCAGACCGCATGGGCGAAGGACATCCGCGGCGACAGCACGCCCAGATCCTTCAGATGCGCGGTCATCGACTTGCCCAGCGCCCGCTCGGCTTCCAGTCGCTCGTACAGGCTTTCCTGCACATGGGTCTGGATGCCGGTGTCGTGGCGGGCGGCCCCGTCGGCGATGGCGACCATCAGGTCGTCCCCGACCCATTGCGGGCCGGGCGGGCCGTACCAGGCGCGCGCCCGCTTCATACCCTTCGCCCGGTCTATCAGGCTCTCCATCAGGGCGAGATAGTCCTGCTCGCTGCCCTTGTCCGCGTCGAGGAAATGGGCCCGTGCCCGCCGGGCGAGCTCCTCCGGCAGCGAGGCGACGAAAGCCTCGTCCTCGCGGTGGACCAGCCGGCTATAGAAGCTGACCCCACCCGCCAGATGGCCGCGGATGCCGCTCTCTTCATAGGCGTCGAGCCGGGCCGACAGATCGTCATGGCCGGACTGGTAGGCGTTGCCGACGGACGCCATATCGACCACCGCGGTCACGCCGGTCTGCAGCAGCCGTCCCGCCGCCACCAGGGTGCGCAGCCGCGGGTCGGTCCAGCGCATACGCGGGTTGCCCAGGATCCAGGGCTCCAGCACCCCGTCCTCGATGCCGTGCTGGATATGGGTGATGGCGTTGGAGTGGTGGTGGGCGTTGATCAGGCCCGGCAGCAGCGCCTGGGTCCCGTCGCCGAATGTCGGCGCGTTCGGATACCGGGCGCGCAGATCGGCGGCGGGCGCGACCTCCACGATCACGCCGTGACGCACCAGCACGGCGGCATCGTCCACCCGCCTGGGTGCGGGATCGGACGCGTCCTGGACGAAGACCCAACGGGCCTGGATCAAGATCGGCATGGCACCCTCCCAACCATTGGACACGGCAGATGATACGACGCGGCAGGCGGGCGCGAACCCGTTCTTCTGGTCCGGTTCACCGCCGCCCGCCGGCGAGTTTGACGGAATCCGGATGCGCCCGCAGCTTGAGCATCGCCCAGATCCCGAAGGCCGGGCCCAGAGCCAGCGGCGCGAAGGCCCAGGTCCAGCCGACCAGATCCACGAAGACCGGCATCAGATGGATGCTGACCAGGGTCAGCAGGAAGCCGATGGCGGTCTGCAGGGTGATCATGGTGCCGACCAGATAGCGGTTCGACAGCTCCGCCACCGAGGCCGAGAACTGGGCGCTGTCGGCGATGATGCTCACCCCCCAGAGCAGGCAGACGGCGATCAGCAGCAGCGGCGGGCCGCCGAAAAACAAGCCGACCGTGAGCGAGCAGATCCCGCTCACCGCCATGGCGATGGAGGTGACCATGGTCCGCCCGACCTTGTCCGCCAGCACGCCGGCGGCGAAGGCGCCGGCCGAGCCCACGGCGATGGTGGCGAAGGTGGCAAGTCGAGCCCAGGTGATCGCCGCCCCCTCGTCCATCACCAGCCGGAAGCTGGCGTCCAGGAACACCCCGAGCCAGGCCCAGGCGGCATAGAGCTCCCACATGTGGCCGAAATAGCCGAAATTCGCCAGGCGCAGGGCCGGCAGCTTCCAGGCCCAGAGTGCGGCCCCCGGATCGAACCGGGCGCCCACGGTCATCAGCGGACCGCTGCCGGCGGACCGGATCGCCACCGCCGAGCTGACCGCCAGCAACGACGTGACGGCAATGGTCCAGCGCCAGTCGACCACGATCAGGCCGTTCACCAGATGCGGCATGGCCGACCCGAAGGTGAGGGCCGACACCAGCAGGCCGACGAGCAGACCGAGATCGCCCTTGGCCCAGCTCGCCGCGATCTTCATGCCGACCGGGTAGATGCCGGCGATGCAGGCGCCGGTGATGAAGCGCAGCACCAGCACCACCGGCGACGTAGGATCGACCGTCAGGATCAGCGCGTTCGCCGTCGCCGCCACAAGGGCCGAGATTGTGAAGAACAGCCGCGGGTCGATCCGGTCGGCCAGCGCCAGGAAGGCGCTGGTCAGACTGCCGGCGACGAAGCCGGCCTGCACCGCGCTGGTGAAGGCCGATTGCTGGAAGGCCGAAAGGGCCACCTCCTCGCGCAGCGCCGGCATGACGGCGGAGGCGGAGAACCACAGGGACATGGCCGCCACCTCGGCATAGGCGAGAACGGCGAGCGAGGCTCCCTTGGTGCGGAACGGCACGGTCCGGAACCGGCGGCCGTCAGCCGCCGATGACCCTCTTGGGCGCACCGTCGGCCCAGGCCTGAATGTTCTCGACCATCTGGCTGTAGAACGTCCGGTAGGATTCCTGGGTCACGTAGCCGACATGGGGCGTGGTGAGCAGGTTGTCGATCTTGCGGAACGGGTGATCCGCCGGCAGCGGTTCCTGGTCGTAGACATCGACCGCTGCCGCCCGGATCTTGCCGCCGGTCAGCGCGTCGATCAGCGCCTGCTGCTCGACGATCGGTCCGCGCGAGGTGTTCACCAGGATCGCCGAGGACTTCATCCGGCCGAGATCCTCGGCCGTGATCAGGCCGCGCGAGCGGTCGGACAGGATCATGTGGATGGTGACGATGTCGGCGCGGCTGAACAGCTCCTCCTTCGACACCTTCTCCACGCCCAGCTCGTCGCAGCGCTCCTGCTTCAGGTTCGGCGACCAGGCGATGACGTCGAGGCCGAATTTCGGCGCGATATCCGCCACCGCGCCGCCGAGCTTGCCGAGGCCGACCACGCCCAGCGTCTTGCCCGACACGGCCGTGCCGGTGCGCTCCTGCCAGCCGCCCTGCTTCATGGTCAGGTGGTCGAAGGCGACGTTGCGCATGGTGCCCAGGATCAGCGCCCAGGTGAGCTCCACCGTGCTGGAGCCGGGGCTGTCCGTGCCGCAGGTGACGACGCCCATCTCCTTGGCCGAGGCGAAGTCGACCGCGTTGTTCCGCATGCCCGAGGTGATGAACAGCTTCAGGTTCGGCAGTCGCCGGAACACCTCGCCCGGAAACGGCGTGCGCTCCCGCATGGCGCAGACGATCTCGAACTCCTTCAGCCGCTCGACCAGGGGCTCCACCGCCACCAGGTTGTCGGTGAAGACCACCGGCTCGAACCCGTCGGGCAGGCTCGACCAGTCGGCGCTGGTCAGGGCGGCGTTGGCGTAGTCGTCCAGGATCGCAATCTTGGGCACGGGCGTTTCCTCAGATATTGGATCAGGATGCTTCCTGATCCTTTTGTTTTTCATGGAGAACCATGCTGGCCGAATTCATGCAATAACGTTGGCCGGTGGGGGCCGGGCCGTCCGGGAACATGTGCCCCAGATGGGCCTCGCACCGGCTGCAATGGACCTCGGTACGGGTCATGAAGAACGAGCGGTCGGTCTTGACGCCGACCGCCTCCTCGCTGATCGGCGCCCAGAAACTCGGCCAGCCGGTGCCGCTGTCGTACTTGGTCTCGCTGTCAAACAGCGGCTGACCGCAGCACACGCAGACATAGGTCCCGGGCGTCTTGCTGTCGTGATAGGCGTTGGCGAAGGGCCGCTCGGTGCCGTGCTTGCGCGCGACCTTGTACTGCTCGGGTGTGAGCTGGGCCTTCCACTCGGCATCGGTCTTTTCGATCCTGTCGGCCATCATATCCTCCTCAATCTCAGGTCCCGATATAGATGGTGCCCGACCCCGCTGACGTCACCGTCAGCGGAGCCGGGTGTCGATCACGACTTGCGGCGCGCCTCGAGTACGGTGCCGTCGGCGATCAGGCCGTCGACCTCCTCGGCGCTGAAGCCGTTCTCTTCCAGCAGCTCGCGGCCATGCTCGCCGAAACGCGGCGGGCGGCGCTTGATCTCGCCGGGGGTGCGGGAGAACTTGATCGGGATGCCCCAGCCCTTCCAGCCGTCCTTCTCCGCCGCCATGGCGCGGTGGAGGGTATGCGGATGGGTCATCACCTCCTCGGTGTTGCGCATCGGCCCGACCGGCAGGCCGGCCGCCAGCAGGCGGTCGCACAGCTCGTTGCCATCGACTTCGGCCAGCAGAGCCTGCAGTTCGGCGCGCAGGGAATCCTGATTGTTCAGCCGGTCGCCGTTGGTGGCGTAACGCGGATCGTCGCCCAGCTCCGGCTTGCCCAGCTCCTTGCAGAGCTTCTTGAACGCCCGGTCGTTGCCGCCGGCGACGAAGATGTCGACGGTGGCGGTCTTGAACAGGTCGTAGGGGCTGATGTTCGGATGCTGGTTGCCGGTCAGCTTCGGCACCCGGCCCGACAGCGAGTAGTTGGCGACATGCGGGTGCATGAGCGCCAGACCGCAATCGTACAGGGTCATGTCGATATACTGGCCGTGGCCGGACCGCCCGCGCTCCAGCAGCGCCATCAGGATGGCGTTGCACGAGTACAGGCCGGTGCCGATATCGACCATCGGAATGCCCAGACGGACCGGGCCGGCCTCCGGTGCGCCATTGATCGAGAAATGCCCGACCATCGCCTGGATGATCCCGTCATAGCCCGGGAACCCGCCATAGGGCCCGTCGGCACCGAAGCCGGAGATCCGGCAGTGGACCAGCTTCGGGAAGCGCTCCTTCAGCACCTCCTCGTAGCCCAGGCCCCATTTTTCCATCGAGCCCGGCTTGTAGTTCTCGACCAGGACGTCCGCCTCTTCCAGCAGGCGGAGCAGAACCTCCTTGCCGCGGTCGGTGGACAGGTCGAGGGCGAGCGACCGCTTGTTGCGGTTCACGCCGAGAAAGTAGCTGGCGTCCTTGCCGTCGTCGAACGGCGGGCCCCAGTCGCGGACCTCGTCGCCCTGGGGCGGCTCGATCTTGATGATCTCGGCCCCGTGGTCGCCCAGCATCTGGGTGCAGTACGGCCCGCCGAGCACGCGGGTGCAGTCGACAACCTTGATCCCGGCGAGTGTGCCGCCGGACGTCTTCTCATTCGCCACCGATATCCTCCCGAAGGGTAAGCGGGTGCAGCCTAACGGCGGGGCGGCGAAAGCGGAAGACGCCGAGACCCGTCGGGTCTCTGCTCACGGTTCCGGGGAGAATTCCGTGTAGGTGATCCAGGTCCAGATCCGATCCACCTGGCCGGACTCGTTGCCGAGGATCGGCATGACGATCCGGCGGTAGCGCTCGAACATCTGCCGGCTTTCGATCATCGAGATCCGCTGGCCGCTGTAGCAGCTGCAGGTTTCAACGACCTGGCGGTAGATCGCGACGTCACGGGTGGAATCCGCACCGAAGGCTTCCTCCAGCGTCAGCCCCTTGAGATCCCGGCCGGCGAAATCGACCAGTTGCGTGCCCATGAGCCGGTATCGGAACTGCAGCGGTCCCGCTTCCGGCCGCTCGACATCGAACATGATGGTGGTCGGCAGATAGCTCGGAAAGTCGATCGGCGGGTCGATATCGTCGCGCCGGGGCGCCGGTCCGCCCCGGGCGGCCGCCTTCCAGTAGTCGAACAGCCGAAGAAGCTGCGGATTGTCCAGGGACGCGCCGTCCGATTGCGACGACAACCAGATCGCCCGCTCTTCCAGATCCTTCATGCCAGGGTCACGCTTTCGCAGATGTCGGACAGTCTCACCCCAATCGATGACTCCTACACCGTTAACCATGGACTTCAAACCGCTTCCCGGCGAATGCTAGCCCTTCTCTGACCAAGACTGAACGGCCCATCCATGACCGACCCGAATCGCATCCCCGCCGTCTTCATCCGAGGCGGTACCAGCAAGGGCGTCTTCTTCCACGCCCGCGACCTGCCCGCCGACCAGGCGGCACGGGACGCCCTGTTCCTGACGGTGATCGGCAGCCCGGACCCTTACGGCCGCCAGTTGGACGGGATGGGCGGCGGCTATTCCTCGGTTTCCAAGGCGGTGATCATCGCCCCGTCGGAGCGCGACGACGCCGATGTGGACTTCACCTTCGCCCAGGTGGTGGTGGACAAGCCGCTGGTCGACTACGCCCAGACCTGCGGCAACCTCTCCAGCGCGGTCGGCCCCTTCGCGGTGGACGAAGGGCTGGTGTCGGTGCCCGACGGGCCGACGGTGGTGCGGGTGTTCAACACCAACACCTCGAAGATCTACCACGCCCATTTCGAGGTGCGCGGCGGACGGGCGGTGGAGGTCGGCGACTACGTGCTGGCCGGGGTGTCGGGCAGTGCCGCCCTGGTGCGCCTCGACTATGTGCATCCGGGCGGGGCGATGACCCGGGCCTTCCTGCCCACGGGCAACGCCGTCGACAGCTTCGAGGTGGCGGGGATCGGGCGGGTGGAATCCTCCCTGGTGGACGCGACCAACCCGGTCGTGTTCGTGGATGCCGCCGCCTTCGGCAAGACCGGCACGGAGCACCCGGACGCTCTGGACGCGGACAAGGCCTTCATGGCGGCGATGGACGACCTGCGGCGTCAGGCGGGTGTCGCCATGGGCATGGCCGAACGGCCCCAGGACGTGCCGCTGTCCAACCCGAAGATCGCCATCCTGGCCGGACCGGCGGATTTCACCACCATCGCCGGGGAGCCGGTCCCCGCCGCCGACCACGACATCTTGATCCGCATCCTTTCGATGGAGAAATGCCACAAGGCGGTGACCGGGACGGGCGCGATGTGCCTGTCGGCGGCCTGCGGGGTGGTGGGCTCTGTGCCGCATCGCCTGCGCCGGGGGAGCGACCCGAAGGTCCGGCTGGCCTCGCCCTCGGGGATCGTGGAGCTGGCGGCCGATGTGGGACAGGCGGCGGACGGCACCTGGGAGGCGCGCGCCATCTCCGTGGAACGCACCCAGCGGCGCCTGATGGAAGGCTGGGTGCGTCTGCCGCACGGGTGATCCGTTTTCTCTAACCCACTCCCCGGATTTATTCCGGGGCAAGACTTCAGCTTGCGCGCACGGCTCAGGCGTTGCCCCGGAATAAATCCGGGGAGTGAGCGTACCTTACGAGGGCGGGCAAGGGGACCGGGATCAGACGTCCCCGAACCCCTTGCCCTCTTCCGCCAGCTTCAGCAGCAGCGGGCTCGGGGCCATCCAGGGGCCGTGGGCCTTTTCGAAGGCCTGGAGCTTCGCCGCGATGGTCTTCAGCCCCACCTTGTCGGCCCAGAACATCGGACCGCCGCGGTAGCGCGGGAAGCCGTAGCCGTGCATCCACACCGCATCGATGTCGCTGGCCCGCAGGGCGATGCCCTCGTCCAGGATCTTCGCGCCCTCGTTCACCAGCGGGTAGAGGCAGCGCTCCAGGATCTCCTCGTCGGACACCGATCGGCGCTCAATGCCCAGCTCCTTTGACGTCTCGACGATGATCGCCTCGACCTCGGGATCGGGCTGCGGCGTCCGGCCGTCGGCATAGGCGAACCAGCCCTTGCCGGTCTTCTGTCCGAACCGGCCGAGATCGCAGATCTTGTCGGCGACGGTGCCGGAATAGCGCCCGTTGGATGGCTTGCCGCCGTTGGCCTTGATCTGCTCCTGACGCACCCGCCAGCCGACATCGTTGCCGGCCAGATCGCACATGGCGAACGGTCCCATGGGCATGCCGAAATCGTACAGCACCCGGTCCACGTCCTGGGGCAGCGCGCCCTCCTCCACCAGGAACATCGCCTCGCGCAGATACTGGTGCAGCATCCGGTTGCCGACGAAGCCGTGGCAGACCCCGACCAGCACGCCGACCTTGCCCAGGGTCTTGGACAGGTCCATGACCGTGGCGATCACGTCGGCAGCGGTCTTCTCGCCGCGCACGTTCTCCATCAGCCGCATGACGTTGGCCGGGCTGAAGAAGTGGGTCCCGATCACGTCCTGCGGCCGCTGGGTGGCCGCGGCGATCTCGTTCACGTCGAGCGTCGACGTGTTCGTCGCCAGGATCGCGCCAGGCTTGCAGATGCCGTCGAGCCTGGCGAACAGCTGCTTCTTCACGGCCATGTCCTCGAACACGGCCTCCACCACCATGTCGACATCCGCCAGCGCCGCCATGTCGGTGGTGCCGGTGATCAGGCCCATGCGTTTGTCCATTGCCGCCTGGGCCAGCCGGCCCTTGGAGACGGTGGCGGCGTAGTTCTTCCTGATCTTCTCGATACCCGCGTCCAGAGCCGCCTGCTCACTCTCGACCACCGTCACCGGCAGGCCGGCATTGGCGAAGACCATGGCGATCCCCCCACCCATGGTGCCGCAGCCCACGACGCCGACCTTCTGCACCGGCCGGGTCGGGGTGTCCTTGGGCACGTCGGGGATCTTGGCCACCTCGCGCTCGGCGAAGAAGGCGTGGCGCATGGACTGCGCCTCCACCGCGTTGACCAGTTGCTCGAACTCGGCGCGCTCGAACTTCAGCCCCTCGGCGAGGTCGAGACGGGTCGCGGCCTCCACGCAGCGCACACAGGCATAGGGCGCGTTCATGCCGCGCGCCCGCTTGGCCATGGATTTGCGGAAGTCGTCGAACAGCCCCGGATTGTCCTTGGCCTCCTGCAGCTTGTCGGTGCGCTGGCCCGAGCGGGGCAGCGGCGCGTCCGACGCGGCAAGCCGTTCGGCGGCGGCGACGGCCGCATCGATCACCGCGGCGACGTCGCCGTCCACCAGTTCGTCGACTATACCGGCCTCATAGGCCTCCTTCTCGGAGATCAGCCGGCCGGAGACGATCAGCTCCAGCGCCTTGGACACCCCGGCGACCCGCGGCATGCGCTGGGTTCCGCCGGCGCCCGGCAGGATGCCGAGGGTGACCTCGGGCAGGCCGAGCTTGGTCTTCGGCCCGCAGACCCGGTAGTGGCAACCCAGCGCCAGCTCCATGCCGCCGCCGGCCGCCACGCCGTGAATGGCGGCGACCACCGGCTTGTCGAGGCCTTCCATGTCGTCGAGGATCGGCGTCAGACGGCGCACATGCTCCGGAGGGGTGGTGCCGAACTCGCGGATGTCGGCGCCGGCGCAGAACATCCGCCCGTCGCCGGTCAGCACGATCCCGTCGACCTCCGGATCGCCACCTAGCCTGGCGACCGCCGCGTCCAGCCCTTCGCGCACCGGCCAGCCCAGGCCGTTCACCGGCGGATTGTTCAGCCGCAGCAGCGCGATACGCCCACGGCGCTCTTCGATCACGGCGCTCATCTCGTTTCCTCTCGGGTTTGGTCTTTTCCGTTGCGTCTTCGATATCAGGCTGCGCCGGACCTTGCCAGACGACACGAAGCCCGCGACGCTATCGAAAAAATACAACCGGGAGGAGACGGGCGTGACAATGGTCAATCTGGCCCATGCGCTGGAGGCCTCGGCGGCGCTGTATCCGGCGCGCGAGGCCGTGGTCTGTGGCCCCCGTCGACTGACCTACCGGGAGCTCGACCGCGCAGCGAGCCGGCTGGCCGCCGGATTGGCGGATCGCGGCATCGGTCCGGGCAGCATCGTGGCGCTGGCCTGCCCCAACCTCCCCGCCTTCCCCATCGCCTATTTCGCCATCCTGAAGACCGGCGCCACCGTGCTGCCGGTCAGCCTGCTGCTGAAGGCCGACGAGATCGCCTACATGCTCGGCCATTCGAAAGCCGCCGCCTTGCTGTGCCATGTGGGCTCCGAGACGGCGCAGATCGGCCGGGAGGGGCTGGCGGCGTTCGAGCGGACGCAGAGTTGCGCGCACTTCGCCTGGATCGCCGCGGAAGACGGGTCCCGGCCGGTGGACGGGCATCCGTCCCTGGACGACCTCGCGGCCGAAGTGGACGCATTCGACACCGTCAACCGCTCGGCCGCCGACACCGCCGTGGTGGTCTACACATCGGGCACGACTGGACGGCCCAAGGGGGCGGAGCTGACCCATTCCAACCTGCTGATCCACGCGCTGATGATCCGCAACAACGGAACCTGGGACAGCGACGAGGTGCTGCTGGTGGCCCTGCCCCTCTTCCACATCTTCGGCCAGATCTGCCAGATGGCGGCCGGACTGTCCGGCGGGGCGACCCTGGTGCTGGTACCGAAGTTCGATGCCGCCACGGTCCTGCGGCTGATGCGGAGCGAGGGTGTCACCCGGTTCTCCGGCGTGCCGACCATGTACTGGGCGATGCTGAACCACGCCGAAAAGGAGGGCATCGGGGCCGAGGCCTTCGCCAGCATCCGGGGCGCGACCTCGGGCGGGGCGTCCATGCCGGTGGATATCATGCGCCGGTTCGACGCCCGCTTCGGCACCGAGATCCGCGAGGGCTACGGGCTGAGCGAGACCTCGCCGGCGGCCACCACCCATGCGCCGGGCATGCCGCGCAAGCCGGGCTCGGTGGGAACCCCGCTCTGGGGCGTGCAGGTGCGGATCGTGGACGATGACGGTAACCCGATGCCGACCGGCGAACGCGGCGAGGTGGTCGTGCGCGGCCACTGCGTGATGAAGGGGTATCTGAACGACCCGGAGGCGACGGCAGAGGCGTTCCGTGGCGGCTGGTTCCACACCGGCGATATCGGCCTTCTGGATGCGGACGGCTATCTGTTCATCGTCGACCGCAAGAAGGAGATGATCATCCGCAACGGGATGAACGTCTATCCGCGCGAGGTGGAGGAGATCCTGATCTCCCACCCGGAGATCTCCCTGGTCGCGGTGATCGGCGTGCCGCATGAGGAGCACGGCCAAGAGGTCAAGGCGGTCGCCGTGCGGGCGCCCGGGTCGGCGGTCTGCGAAAGCAGCCTCATCGCCTGGGCGCGGGACCAGATGGGGGCGCACAAGTATCCGCGCATCGTGGAGTTCCGGGATGCGCTGCCGATGAACGCGACGGGAAAGATCCTGAAGCGGGAGCTGAGTTAGCGGCCGGCTGCCCATACCCCTTTCGCCGTCATCCCGGCCAGCCCCGGACCTGATCCGGGGATGGGCCGGGACCCTGGACCAGGCGACGGGGCTGGGTCCCGGCCGATCTCCGGGTCGAGCCCGGAGTTCGCCGGGATGACGGAGGAGGGATATTGTTCCGCCTCATTCCTCACCTCACCTCGGTGGGTCAGCGGGTCCCCTATCCCGTCCGTCGCACCCGTTTCGGACACGGAACGACCGTTCCCGCCAGCGGGTTGAACTCGCTGCGGTCGGTCTTGGCGAGACTGCGGCCGTAGAGGTGCAGCGACAGGGACGGCCGGTCGGAATCGTTGCGGATCGAGTGGATGTCGTCCGGCCGGAAGGTCTTCACCACGCCGCCGGTTACCACAGTCTCCCCCGCCTGCTCCAGGGAGGCCCTGCCCGGCTCCGCCCCGTCGTCGAGGCGCCGCCAGTCGACATTGATCTCCTCCCCCGCCAGCCCCATCACCACACCCCAGGTCTGGTGGTCGTGCGGCGCCACGCCCCGGCCCGGCTCCCAGCACACGGTCTCCAGCAGGAAGCCGTCATCCTCCTCCTCGTGCAGGACCGAGATACCGAAGCCCTGATTGGCGTCGGTCTCGTACAGCTCGTCGACGATCCATGAGGTGTCGCGGGCCAGGGGCGCCAGCCGGTCGGTCAGGGCGGCCAGCATCGGCTCACCCGCCGGCTCCTCGCCCAGGATGCGGCGGATATCGGCGACCAGGGTCTCGATCATCGCAGGTACTCCGTTCTTGGTTTCAGCCATCATCCCATCGGCACCCGGCCGGCAAAACCCGCAAACGCCGACCAAGGTCATTGCGGGGCCGGATCGATTGAAACCAGATAAAAAGATACATAACGCCAGTCCCAGCGACGTCCGGCGCCTGTCGCCCCATCGGAAACTGCATATCCAGTCACGAGTCGCCCGTTCGTCGCCGCACACCGGGGCACCGAGTTTCCGCCTCTCGACGCCCCTCGCCCGCCGGGGCTACCCTCTCGGCAACCAAGAAGGATCCATCAAGCACAAGTGAGGAAACCGTGTCGGGCAAGACCGTCCATATCGGCTGCGGAGCCGGCTTCGCCGGAGACCGCTGGGACGCCGCCGTTCCCGTCGTCGCCACGCTCGCCACCCGCGAGGGGCCGCGTTACCTGATGTACGAGACCCTGGCCGAGCGCACCCTGGCGCTGGCCCAGCAGGCCAAGATCGAGGACCCGTCGAAGGGCTACTCGCCGTATCTGGAGCGCATCCTGCGCCCGGTCCTGGCCAAGGCGAAGGCGGCCCGCATCAAGGTCGTCTCCAATTTCGGCGCCGCCAATCCGGGCGCCGGGGCGAAGCGCATCCTGGAGATGGCCAGGGAGGAAGGCATCGACGGCCTCAAGGTCGCCGTCGTGGAAGGCGACGACCTGACCGCGGTGATGAGCGAAGGCGACATCCGCGGCCACAAGGCGGTGGAAGGACTGGAGATGCCCGAGGGCAAGCTGGTCGCCGCCAACGTCTATCTCGGAGCGCAGGCCATCGCGGACGCGCTTGCCATGGGCGCCGACGTGGTGGTGGTCGGCCGCTGCGCCGATCCGGCACTGGCGCTGGGCCCTCTGATCCACGAGCACGGCTGGAGCCTGGAGGATCTCGACCGCATCGCCGCCGGCACCATGTGCGGCCATCTGCTGGAATGCGGCGCCCAGGTCACCGGCGGCTACTTCGCCGATCCCGGCTACAAGGACGTCCCCGATTTCGGCCATGTCGGCTTCCCGATCGCCGAGGTGGAGGCCGACGGCACCGTCACCATAACCAAGGCCGACAAGACCGGCGGGCTGGTCAGCCACCGCACGGTGAAGGAACAGCTGCTTTACGAGATGCACGACCCGGCCAACTACCTCACCCCCGACGTGGTGCTGGACATCACCGGCGTGGCCATCGAGGAGGTCGGCCCCGACCGGGTGAAGATCACCGGGGCGAAGGGCAAGCAGCGTCCGCCGACCCTGAAGGCGACGGTCAGCTTCGAAGGCGGCTGGATGGGCGAAGGCGAGATCACCTATGCCGGCCCGAACGCCCGGCGCCGGGCGGAGCTGGCGATCGAGGCGCTGCAGACCCGGGTGCGCGATCTCGGCACCAACTGGCCGCTGCGCTTCGACCTGATCGGCACGGTCTCCACCTTCGACGGAGACGGCGGCGACCTGCGGAGCGCCGCGGACTGGGATACCGACGGCGAATACCGGGTCCGGATGGCGACCAAGGGGCCGGACAGGCAGATGGCCCAATGGATCGCCGACGAGGTGCTGTCGCTCTACTGCTCGGGTCCCGCCGGCGGCGGCGGGGTGCGGCACCGCATCGTGCCGCAGATCACCACGGCCTCCATCCTGGTCGACCGCGCCAAGGTCTCGGCCTCCGCCCGTCTCGTCGAGGAGACTGCCCGATGACCGACGAGAAGAACCGCCGCGTGCTGCGCGTCCCGCTGCACGAGGTCGCCCATGGCCGCACCGGCGACAAGGGCAACCGGGTCAATATCAGCCTGATTCCGTATCACGAGGCTGCCTTCCCCTATCTGCGCGAGCAGGTGACGGAGGCGGCGGTCAAGCAGCACTTCGCCCATAAGGGCGCGAGCGCGGTGACCCGCTATGAGCTGCCGACCTTCCCCGCCTTCAACTTCGTCATCGACGACGTGCTGGAAGGCGGGGTGAACGGGGCGCTGAACCTGGATACCCACGGCAAGTCCTTCGCCTTCCACCTGCTGGCGATGGAGGTGGACATGCCCGAGGACCTGGTGCTGCACCCCGAGAAAGGCGCCCGCTGAATCACAAGGGCGCACGACCGGACATCGCGGCCGTGCGCCCTGCTTCCTGGCGGCGGTGCCAGCCGCGTCAGTCGTGCCCGGCCTCGGCGGGCGTGGCCGCACGGGTGTCGGTGCTCGGGGACTGATCCTTCAGCGCCCAGGCCAGGGCCGTCATGCCGAGCACGATCGAGACGATCGTTCCGCCCAGCACGCCGATACGCACAGCCGACTGGAGTGCCGGATCGGAGAAGGCCAGCGTGCCGATGAACAGCGACATGGTGAAGCCGATGCCCGCAAGTTGGGACACGCCGTAGAGCTTCAGCCAGTTCACGCCGTCCGGAAGGTTGGCCCAGCCGAGGCGCACCGCGATCCAGCAGGCGCCGAGAATGCCGATCGGCTTGCCGACCACCAGACCGGCGGCGATGCCCAGGGGCACGGGGGCAAACAGATCCGAGACGGACATCCCGGCAAGGGGGACGCCCGCATTGGCGAAGGCGAACAGCGGCAGGATCATGAACGCGACCCACGGGTGCAGCACGTGCTCCAGCACCTCCAGGGGAGAACCGCCTTCACGGAACTCGCCTTCCTTGCCGCGCAGCGGCAGCGTGAAGGCGACGACAACGCCGGCCAGCGTGGCATGGACGCCGGACTTCAGCACGGCAACCCAGATCACCAGGCCGACCACGATGTAGAGGCCGATCCGCTTGACCCCGAGCAGGTTCATCGCCAGCAGCACGGCGAAGCCGGCGGCGGCGATGCCGAGAGCGCCCAGGGACAGGTTGGCCGTATAGAACAGGGCGATGACGACGATTGCGCCGAGATCGTCCAGCACCGCCAGGGCCAGCAGGAAGATCTTCAGACCCGCCGGCGCCCGCGAGCCGACCAGTGCGAGCGCGCCGAGCGCGAAGGCGATGTCGGTGGCCGCCGGGATCGCCCAGCCGCCGAGGGTCTCCGGCGTGGCGGCGTTCAGGGCGACGTAGATCAGCGCCGGCACCGCCATGCCGCCGATGGCGCCGAACGCCGGAAGGCTCGCGGCCCGCAGCGACGACAGCTTGCCCTGGATCACCTCGCGTTTGATCTCGAGGCCGACGAGGAAGAAGAAGATCGCCATCAGGCCGTCGTTGATCCAGAGGAGCAACGGCTTCTCGATCCCGACATCCTCGACGGTCACCGAGACGAAGGCGAGCAGCAGGCGATCGTACAGTCCGGCAAACAGGGAATTATCGGCGATCAGGGCGATCACCGCGGCGATGGCGAGCAGAACGCCCGGCGCCGCTTCGTGATGGAAAAGTGCGGCAAGCGTAGGCTTCCCTGCCGCGAGATTGGGGGTCGTCGTCATGGCGATCTCCATACCCGCGGATTGGCGCCCGCGATGCTTTTGAGAGTCTATATCCTCCCTATTTAGGTATTCAGGCGCTGTTCGCAAACTTGAATACGGTCCCGGCCTTCAATTTCTCCTGAACGGTGCGCTCCTGAGCGTTCAGACGTTCGATGTCCGCCGGCTTCATCTCGTCGGCCAGCGCTTTCATCGCGTCGCTCCATTTCGGCAGATTGTTGTCGATTTCAGCCTTCACCCGCCGCATCTCGTTGAGCTTGTCGAACTCGCTCTGGATCCGCTCCTCGATGCCGCTGTTGCGGAGCTCGACATAGTCGCGGTGGTTTGGAAGGACCTGGGCGATCGCCGGGATCACGGCGTTGGCGTAGTTCTGGTCCGCATCGGTCCGCGAGGCCGACTGGATGCTCAGGAACGACCAGCCCTGGACCGAGCCGAGACGGTACGAGCCGAGATTGCAGACGTCGAAGACATACTGAGCGGGATAGTTCTGGGCCAGTTCCTCCAGGGTCCGCAGCGCCTTGGTGGAATTCACGAAGGTTTCGCGCATCGCCCGCAGCAGCACGTCGACCTTGGCGCGGTGGCGGGAAAAGAACGCGTGGTCCTCTTTCAACCTATTATAGTTTCTCTCCTGCTTGCGGATCTCCGAGCCAAGTTTTTCGGCAGATTTGTACCCTGCATCGAGCAACTTCACGTAAGAGCGGAAGGCCTCCACAGCGTCTACGCCCTTGGTGGCTTCCTTCAGCAACTTTTCGAGATTGTTTGGAAGAGTTGAGGCCATCGTGTCCGAGCGTCGCGGTTTCCACAGCCAGTGTATCGAACATTCTGGTTTACAGATCCTTAAAGCAAAACACTGGCAATCGCCTATCGGCGCATGCGAGGCTCGACCTTCGCACGCATCGCGGTGCGACACCGTCGATCATCCCATCTGAACCGCAGGCTCTCCATGCATCGTTTTGAAGACGCCCGACTGCTGACCGGCGGCGGCCGTTACGTCGAGGATGTCCGCCCGGCCGACGCCCTGTCGATGCGCGTACTGCGCTCCCCCGCCGCGCATGGGCGGATCTCGGCTCTTGAGATCGACTCGGCCCGCGAATTGCCGGGCGTGGTCGCGATCCTGACGGCGGCGGATCTGGCGGCGTTCGGAATCGGCCCGATGACGGCGCTGTCGCCGGTGAACAATGCGGACGGCTCTCCCATGGCCGAGCCGCGCCGGCCGGTCCTGGCCGAGGGTGAGGTCAAATATGTCGGCCAGCCGATCGCCGCCATCCTCGCCGAATCCGACTCGACCGCAGAAGACGCCCTGGAGGCGATCCTGCTGGATATCGATGAGCTGCCCAGCGTCACCGATCCGGAATCGGCCTTCGACGGCGCGGTGCAGATCTGGCCGGAGGTCCCGGGCAACGTCGCCATCGACTGGGAGAAGGGCAACCGGGAGGAGACCGAGGCGGCCTTCGCCGCCGCCGCCCATGTGATCGAGCTGACCGTGCGGCACCCGCGCGTCGCCATCCAGCCGATCGAGACCCGCGGCTGCATTGGCGCCTTCGATCCGGAAACCGGCCGCTACACGCTCACCACCCCGTCCCAGGGCGTGATGTCGCTCAAGGGCGCGATGGCCACGTATCTGGGCGTCGACGCCGACCTCGTGCGCGTCGTCACCGAGGATGTGGGCGGCAGCTTCGCCGTCAAAATCTGGCCCTATCCGGAGCAGGTGCTGGTCCTGGCCGCCGCCAAGGCGACCGGACGGCCCGTCGCCTGGCAGGCCTCGCGCACCGAGAGTTTCGTGTCCGATGCCATGGGCCGCGGCCGGGTCGACCGTGCCGCCCTCGCCCTGGATGCGGAGGGCAGGTTCCTCGGCTTCAAGATCGACGCGCTCGCCGATATCGGCGCCTATTGGAACGCGGTGAACCCGGCCATCGTCACCGGCGGCGCGGTGCGGACCTTCGGCCACTGCTACCGGATCCCGGGGATGCACTACCGGGTGCGCGGCGTCTTCACCAACGCCATGACCACCGATGCCTATCGCGGGGCCGGCAAGCCGGAGAGCGGCGGCACCCTGGAACGGCTGATCGACGTCGCCGCCGACCGGCTGGGCATCGACCGGATGGACCTGCGTCGGCGCAACCTGATCACCCCCGATCTGCTGCCCTATACGACGGCGATGAGCGAGACCATCGACGGCGGCGACTTCCCCAACATCTTCGCCCGCATCCACGAGATCAGCGAGGCCGAGGGTATCGGCCGGCGCAAGCAGGACAGCGAGCGGGCGGGGAAGCGGCGCGGCTTCGCCATCGGCACCCACATGCACGCCACCGGCGGGTCGGTCGCCGAGCGCTCGGAAGTGCGCGCCCTGCCCGACGGCTCGGTACTGGTGCGCACCGGCACCCAGGATTCCGGCCAGGGCCACCGCACCGCGCTCGCCATGGTCGCCGCCGAGGCGCTGGAGATCCCGGTCGAGCGCATCCGCGTCGAACAGGGCGACAGCGACTTTCTCGCCAAGGGCGGCGGCACCGGCGGCTCCAACCTGATGCCGATCGCCGCCAACACCGTCCACCGCACCGCCCTGCACATGCTCGACAAGGCCAAGCAGGTCGCCGGCCACTTGCTGGAGGCGGCTCCCGTCGACATCGAATACGGGCTGGGCGACTTCCGCATCGCCGGTACCGACCGGAAGATCAGCCTCGCCGACGTCGCCGCCGGCTGGGATGGCATCCCGCCGGAACAGTATGACGGCGATCTCGGCACCGGCTGCATGGCCCAGCTCGATTTCGAAGGCCTGCACACCACCTTCCCCAACGGCTCCTATGCCGTGGAGGTGGAGGTCGACCCCGACACCGGCCATGTCCGCATCGACCGGTTCAGCGGCGTCGACGATCTCGGTCGGGTGATCAACGAGCAGACCGCCCGCGGCCAGCTCCATGGCGGAATCGGCCAGGCCATCGGCGAGGCGCTGATGGAGGTGATGGTGCACGATCCGGACTCCGGACAGGTGCTGTCCGGCTCGCTGATGGACTACGCCCTGCCCCGGGCCGACGACATGCCGCTGTTCGACCTGCACTGGGCACCGACCGCCAGCCCGAACAGCCTGATCGGCGCCAAGGGCGTGGGCGAGGTCTCCTCCATCGGCGCGCCCGGGGTGATCGTGAATGCCGCGCTCGACGCCCTGCGCCCGCTCGGCGTGGAGCATGTCGACCTGCCGCTGACCCCGGAAAAGGTCTGGCGCGCCATCCACGACGCCCGGTCCTGACAGACATCATCGACAAAAAGACGACCGAAAACGAGGAAACGACCATGACCGCCTCTCCCTCCAAGACCAGCAGCCCGATCTCCGGTGGGGAGGCGATGGTGAACGCGCTGACCGCCCACGGCATCGACACCGTGTTCGGCCTGCCCGGCATCCAGCTCGACCACCTGTTCAACGCCTTCCACGACCATTCCAACGAGATCCGCGTGCTCAACGCCCGCCACGAGCAGGGCACCGCCTACATGGCCTTCGGCTGGGCCCAGTCGACCGGCAAGGTCGGCACCTACGCCGTGGTTCCGGGGCCGGGCATCCTGAACACCGGGGCCGCGCTCTCGACCGCCTATGGCTGCAGCGCCAAGGTGCTGGCGCTGACCGGCCAGATCCTGTCCGGGGCCATGGGCCGCGGCTACGGCATGCTGCACGAGATCCCCGACCAGCTCGGCATCCTGGAGCGGCTGACCAAGTTCGCCGGCCGGGCAGACCATCCCAGCGAGGTCCCCGGCATGGTCGCCGACGCTTTCCGCGCCATGTACTCCGGCCGTCCGCGCCCCGCTGCGGTGGAAGTACCGATGGACGTGCTGGAGCAGCGCGCCATGGTCGCCCCCGTCGCGCCCTACGAGATCCGCCATCCGGAGGCCGATCCCGAGCTGATCGAGGCCGCCGCCAAGCTGCTGGGCAAGGCGAAGAACCCGATGATCCTGGTCGGCGGCGGCGCCTATGACGCGGTCGAGGCGGTGCGCGAACTATCGGCCGCCCTGGAAGCGCCGGTCGTCTCCTATCAGAACGGCCGCGGCGTGATCGACGAGCGCTCGCCCTACGCCCTGCCGCACCCGGCAGGTGCGGAATACTGGTCGAGCTGCGACGTGGTCATCGGCATCGGCTGCCGCATGCAGCCGGAGCGGATGATGTGGGGCACCGATGACGAGCTGAAGGTCATCCATATCGACCTCGACCCGACCGAACTGGTCCGCATCGCCAAGCCGGAAATCGGCATCCTGGCCGACGCCGACACCGCCACACGGGCGATCCTCGACGCCCTGCCGAAGCATAATGCGGCCCGCGCCTCCCGCGCCGAGGAGTTCGCGGCGCTCAAGGCCCGCTACTGGCAGCGGTTCCACGACATCTGCGGCCCGCAGATGGCCTTCCTGGACGCGCTGCGCCGGGCGCTGCCGGAGGACGGCTACTTCGTCGACGAGTTCACCCAGGTCGGCTATGTCAGCCGCGTCGGCTTCCCGGTCTACGGGCCGCGCATGATGGTCACCCCGGGCTACCAGGGGACACTGGGCTACGGCTACGCGACCGCGCTGGGCGTCCAGGCGGCCCATCCGGACAAGCCGGTGCTGTCGGTGAACGGCGATGGCGGCTTCATGTTCACCTCCAACGAGATCGCAACGGCGGTCCATCACGGTCTGCCGCTGGTGGCGGTGGTGTTCGCCGACGGCGCCTATGGCAATGTGCTGCGGATGCAGAAGAACCTGCACGACAACCGGGTCATCGCCTCGACCTTCACCAATCCGGATTTCGTCAAGCTGGCCGAGGCCTATGGCGCCGACGGCCGCCGGGCCGAGACCCCGGAGGCGCTGGAGGTCCAGGTGAAGGAGGCCTTCGCCGCCCGCCGCCCGACCATCATCGAGGTTCCGGTCGGCGAGATGCCCGAACCCTGGGATGTGATTAGACCGACCGCCACGCGCGGCTCTAAGAAGGGCTGACGCCGACCGATCCGGAGGAACCCCATGTCCGACAAGACCGCGCTGATCATCGGCGCGGGCGCCGGCCTCAGCGCCTCGCTCGCCCGCAAGTTCGCCGCCAACGGCTACAGGGTGGCGCTCGCCGCCCGCAACGCCGGCAAGCTGGCCGATCTCGCCAAGGAGACCGGGGCGACGGCCTATGCCTGCGATGCCGCCTCGCCGACGGACATGGCGGATCTCTTCGCCTCGGTGGACCGCGACATCGGGGAGCCGGAGGTCGTGGTCTACAACCCGTCCGCCCGGGTCCGTGGGCCGGTGCACGAGACCGACCCGGAGAAGGTGCGCGACGCCCTGCTGATCACCGGCTACGGCGCCTATCTGGCGGCGCAGGAGGCGGTGAAGCGGATGCTGCCCAAGAAGCATGGTGCCCTGCTCTTCACCGGCGCCTCGGCCGGGGTGAAGGGCTTCCCCAACTCCTCCAGCTTCGCCATGGGCAAGTTCGCGCTGCGCGGCCTCGCCCAGGCCCTGGCCCGGGAACTGCACCCCCAGGGCATCCATGTGGGGCATTTCGTAATCGACGGCGGCATCGCCTCCTCCTACGGCGCGAAGGAGGACGACAGCACGCTGAGCCCCGACGCGATCGCGGAGACCTACTGGCACTTCGTCCAGCAGCACCGCAGCGCCTGGGCTTGGGAAGTCGAACTCCGCCCCTGGGTCGAGAAGTTCTAGCCCGGCCGCCGGGTTGCACGGTGTTCGCGCATCAGGCGAACGGTGACGCAATTCTTAACAAAATTGCCGTGGGGCAGTGACGCAAGGCCGCGCAGTTACGCGAGTCGCGGCACAACAAAATACCGTAGTGGGTGCTGATAACGTCGCCATGCAACCCTCGGATATTGTTAAAAAATCGGAAAAGTAACGGACAGTCTCCGCGCCGCGAATCGGCAGTGTCACGCCAGTTTCAAATATTGTTGATCGACAATTTCCCCGTTAACCTTTACGAATCGCCTAAGTCCCGGTGGGACTGGCATCGTCTGAGGAGACGGGACGAGACGTCGTCCCACGTACGTGCGGTCGCCTTTGAAGGCCCCCTCGAACGTCCTGAGAGGGTGTACTTTCAAGATTGGTGGACGCATCACGTGGAGTGCATATCGAATGGCCACTGGCACGGTGAAGTGGTTCAACACCACTAAAGGTTACGGGTTCATCAAGCCGGACGACGGCGGCGCGGACGTGTTCGTTCACATCACCGCCGTTCAGCGCTCCGGACTGCAAGGCCTCGACGAAGGGCAGGCTATCGCCTTCGAGCTGAAGCCGCAGCGCAACGGGAAGATGGCGGCAGAGGATCTCAGCCCTCTCTGAGAATTCACTGGCGCATCGAGATTTCAGGCGGCGGCGCAGATTCTGCGCCGCCGTTTGCGTTTGCGCGTCCCGACCTTCCCCGTTCCACCGCGCCACTCCACCTGCCCGTTCCCGCCGACTGCACAAAACTATTGAAAGTCGTATATCGATCCGACATATATCGAGGCGATATGTATCCAGCCGATAGATGTTGGCAGTCGAGGCGCCCATGGATGTTCGCACACTCTGCCTCGCGGTCCTGACCAAGGGCGACGCGACCGGGTACGAAATCAAGAAGATGTTCGAGGAAGGTCCGTTCGCGCATTTCCAGAGCGCGAGCTTCGGGTCGATCTATCCCGCCCTGTCCCGGCTGCTGTCCGAAGGCCTCGTTGAGGCGCGCGCCCAGGAACAGGACGGCCGACCGGACAAGAAGGTTTACTCGATCACCCCGGCCGGCAACGCGCTGGTCGACGCCGCGCTGACCGTGACGCCGGAAGCGGACACCTTCCGCTCCGACTTCCTGTTCCTGCTGTTCTTCGCCACCCGCCTGCCCGAAGCCCGCGTGATCGAGCTGATCGACCAGCGTGTCGACATGTACCGGGCCAAGCAGAACCACATCGCCGAGCAGATGGCCGCGCGGGAACAGAACGACTGCACCGGCGATCCCGGCCGCGAGACCGTGGCCGGTTTCGGCATCTCCCTGTATCGGGCCGCCGCCGACTATCTGGAAAGCCAGAAAGGCCCCTTGATCGCGGAACTGCGCGCCTATCGCGCGCGGCGCCCTGAAGCCGCAGAATAGGAATCCGGCATGCGCATCAAAGGATCCGTCGTTCTCGCCTGTCTCCTGGCGATCGGGGCCGTGGCCTGGATCGCCTCGGGACAGATGGGCGAAAAGCCGGCCACCGCCTCCCAGCCGCCGCCGAAGATCACCGCGCCGCCGGCCGATGCCATCACCCGCGTCCGGGTGAAGGAGACGTCCGCCTCGCCCTTCGTGGCCTCCCTGGTGAGCTCGGGCCATACCGAGGCGGTGCGCATCGTCACCCTGAAGGCGGAAACCGCCGGACGGATCGTCGCCACGCCGGCGATCAAGGGCACCGTCGTCGAGAAAGGTGCCGAGATCGTCCGGATCGACGAGGCGGACCGTGCCGCCCGGCTGGAGGAGACGAAGGCGCGGATCGCCCAGCGTCAGCTGGAATACACCGCCGCCTCCAAGCTCGCCGCCAAGGGGTTCCAGGCGGAAACCACCCGTGCCGGCGCCAAGGCCGAACTCGAGGCCGCCAAGTCGGAACGCCGGACCATCGAAGTCGATCTGGCGCGCACCCGCATCGAAGCCCCGGTCCGCGGCGTCCTGGACGACCGAATGGTCGAAATCGGCGACTACGTCGCGGTCGGTGACGAGGTGGCGCAGGTGGTCGAACTGAACCCCCTTCTGATCACCGCCCAGGTGGCCGAGCGGCAGGCGCCGCAGATCGAAGTCGGGATGCCGGCCCATGCCCGGCTGTCGACCGGCGACGAAATGATGGGCGTGGTGAGCTATGTCTCGTCGGTGGCCGACAACGAGACCCGCACGTTCCGCATCGAGATCGAGTTCGACAACCCGAACAACCGCTTCGGCCAGGGGCTCTCGGCCGAGATCACGATCGCCCTGCCCGCCGTCGAGGCCCACCGGGTCACCCCGTCGATCTTCCGGCTCGACGAGCTGGGCCGGGTCGGCGTGATGACCGTGGACGCCGAGAACACCGCCCATTTCACGCCGGTCACCATCATCGGGATCGATGACGGCGGGACCTGGGTCGGCGGCCTGCCGGACAACACGAAGGTGATCGTGGTCGGCCAGGACCTGGTGGCCGACGGAGAGACCGTCGAGCCCGTCATGGTCGGCGGAGCGGCCGGAGCCGCCGGCTCATGAACGCGCTGATCTCCGCGGCGCTGTCCCACAGCCGCACCACCCTGTCGGCCCTGCTGCTCATCCTGATCGCCGGGACGGTGTCCTATATCGAGATCCCCAAGGAAGCGGATCCGGACATCAACATCCCGATCATCTACGTCTCGATGACCTACGAGGGCATCTCGCCCGAGGATGCCGAACGTCTGCTCCTGCGTCCGATGGAGCAGGAGCTGCGCGCAATCGAGGGCGTCAAGGAGATGCGCTCGACCGCCTTTGAGGGCGGCGCGAACGTCACGCTGGAATTCGACGCCGGGTTCGACGCCGACCAGGCGCTGGACGACGTCCGCGCGAAGGTCGACATCGCCAAGCCGGAGCTGCCGGAGGATGTCGACGAACCGACGGTGAACGAGGTCAATTTCTCGCTCTTCCCCGTGCTTGTGGTCACCCTGTCCGGCAATGTCGAGGAGCAGGTCCTCCTGCGGACCGCGCAGCAACTGCGCGACGCGGTGGAAGGCATCCCCTCGGTGCTGGAGGCGAAGCTCACCGGCCAGCGCGAGGAGCTGGTCGAGGTGGTGATCGACCCGGTGCGTCTGGAGACCTACGGCCTGAAGGCGGGCGACGTTCTGGACCTGGTCCAGCGCTCCAACAACCTGATCGCCGCCGGCGCTCTGGATACCGGCACCGGCCGCTTCCCGATCAAGGTCCCCGGCCTCTACGAGAGCGTCCTCGATATCCTGGACCAGCCGCTGAAGACGAATGGCGACGCCATCGTGCGGATCCGCGACATCGGCACCGTGCAGCGCAGCTTCAAGGACCGCGAGACCTACGCCCGCCTGAACGGCCAGCCGGCCATCGCGCTGGAGGTCTCCAAACGCTCCGGCGAGAACGTGATCGAGACCATCGAGTACGTGCGGGCGGTGGTCAACGGGGCCAAGCCGCTCATGCCCGACGGCATCACGGTGACCTTCAGCCAGGACAAGTCCGACAACATCCGCCTGATGCTGAGCGACCTGCAGAACAACGTCATGAGCGCCATTCTGCTGGTGATGATCGTGATCGTGGGCGCCATGGGCATCCGCACCGCCGGCCTGGTCGGCATGGCGATCCCCGGCTCGTTCCTGCTGGGTATCCTGGTGCTGTCGTCGCTCGGCCTGACGATCAACATCGTCGTGCTGTTCAGCCTGATCCTGGCGGTCGGCATGATGGTCGACGGCGCGATCGTGGTCACCGAATTCGCCGATCGGAAGATGGCCGAAGGGTTGAGCAAGCTGGAGGCGTACCGGCTGGCAGGGCAACGCATGGCCTGGCCGATCATCGCTTCGACCGCGACCACCCTCGCCGCCTTTTTCCCGCTGCTGTTCTGGCCGGGCGTGGTCGGCGAGTTCATGAAGTTCCTGCCGATCACCCTGCTGGCGACCCTGTCGGCCTCGCTGCTGATGGCGCTGATCTTCGTGCCGGCCCTGGGTGCGCAGATCGGCAAGGCGAGTGCCGCCAACGAATCCGACCGCCGGCAGCTCGCCGCCGCGGAGACCGGCGACCTGCGCGAGATCAGCGGCTTCACCGGCCTGTACCTGCGGGTCCTGAACGGGGCCCTGCGGATGCCCGGCATCGTCCTGCTGCTGTCGATCGCCACGCTGGTCGGGGTTCAGTACTACTACGCCACCCACGGCAACGGCATCGAGTTCTTCCCGGACGTCGAGCCGGACATCGCCCAGGTCTACGTCCACGCCCGCGGCAACCTCTCGGTGGAGGAGAAGCTCGACCTGGTGCTCCCGGTGGAGGCCGTGGTGATGGATGTGGGCGGTTTCAAATCGCTCTACACCTATGTCGGCCCCACCAAGCAGGGCGGCGGCGACGACGTGGCGGACGACGTGATCGGCAGCATCCAGATGGAGTTCGCCGACTGGCAGCATCGCCCGCCCGCCGGTCAGATCCTGGAGGAGATCGCCGAGCGGACCCGCGGCATGGCCGGCATCTCCGTCGAGCCGCGCGAGGAGGAGAGCGGCCCGCCGACCGGCAAGCCGGTGCAGATCGAGCTCCGCTCCCGCGACCGCGAGGCGCTGAACGAAGCCGCCGACATCACCATGGCCAAGTTCCACAGCATGGACGGGCTGAAGGACATCGACGATACGCGCGACGTCCCCGGTATCGAGTGGGAGATCACGGTCGACCGGGGCAAGGCCGCCCGCTACGGCGCCGACGTCTCCCTGGCCGGGCAGTACGTCCAGCTCGTCACCAGGGGCCTGAAGATCAGCGACTACCGTCCGGACGACAGCGACGAGGAGATCGACATCGTCGTGCGCTATCCGGAGGCGTACCGCACCCTGCAGCAGATCGACCGGATCCGCATCGAGACGTCGAAGGGGCTGATTCCGATCACCAACTTCGTGGAGCGCAGCGCGGAGCCCAAGACCGGCAAGATCCGGCGCGTCGACACCCGTCAGGCGATCACGGTGAAGTCCGACGTGCGCGACGGCATCCTGCCGAACGACAAGGTGATGGAGCTGCGCGCCTGGCTCGACAGCAACCCGCTTCCCGCCAACGTGGACGCCACCTTCAAGGGCGAGGACGAGGAGCAGCAGCAGGCCCAGGCGTTCCTGGTCAAGGCGTTCGGCATCGCCCTGTTCATCATGGCGATCATCCTGGTCACGCAGTTCAACAGCTTCTATTCCGCCTTTCTGATCCTCTCGGCGGTGATCATGTCGACCATCGGCGTGATCATCGGGCTGATGATCACGGGCTCGCCCTTCGGCATCGTCATGACCGGCATTGGCGTCATCGCGCTGGCCGGCATCGTGGTGAACAACAACATCGTTCTTATCGACACCTTCGACACCATCCGGCCGCAGTGCGTCGATACCCGCGATGCGATCCTGCGGACCGGCGCACAGCGTCTGCGGCCGGTGATGCTCACGACGGTCACCACGATCCTCGGTCTGATCCCGATGGTCATGCAGGTGAACATCGACTTCGTGAGCCGCGACGTGAGCGTGGGCGCGCCGTCCACCCAGTGGTGGGTGGCCCTGGCCACGGCCATCGTCTACGGCCTCGCCTTCGCCACCGTGCTGACCCTGGTCGTGACGCCCTGCGCGCTGATGTTCCGCGACAAGGCGGCCGCCGGCTGGAGCGGCTTCAAGGGTCGGGTCGGCGGGATGTTCCGGCGCGGTCGCGGCGGCAAATCGGAAGGGGCCGGACCTGGGCCGGAGCCGCAGGCGGCGGAGTAGTCCCCGTCGGCGTCAGTCCCGAAAAGATACCACCGCCTGCCCGATCCGGCTAGCGGTGGTGAGCCAGCACATCGCGCCGAACACGCCCGCGATCCAGGGGAACCAGCCAGGAAACAGGCAGATCGCCACGAAGCAGGCGATCGTCTCCGCCCCCTCGGTCAGGCCGCCGAGATAGAAGATCGACTTGCGCCCCCGCGCCTCCGTCGACTGGCCGCGCTTCGCGGCGATGATCGCATAGGCGAGGAACGAGGCGCCGGTGCCGATGAAGCTGAAGATCAGGAAGGCGGCCAGGACGGCCTCCTCGGGCCGGCCGAGGGCCACGCCGAAGACCACCGCGCTGTAGAAGATGAAGTCCAGGACGATGTCGAGATAGCCGCCCAGGTCGCTCGGCCCGGTCGTCCGGGCCACGGCGCCGTCCAGGCCGTCGGCGAGCCGGTTGGCCACGATCAGGGCCAGCGCGAGATCGTAACGCTGGACCGCAAGCGCCGGAACGGCGCCCAGGCCGACGACGAAGCCGGCGACGGTGACCGCGTTGGCGGAGATGCCGGCTCCGGCGAGCCGTCGGCCGACCGCGTCGAGCGGCGGATCGATGACCCGGCGGAGTGCGGCGTCGAACACCGCTAGCCGGCCGTCTCTGTCCGCTCCGGCTCGGTGCCCGGAGCCTCGGTTCCGGCGGCCGGCGTTGCATCGGCCATCTCGTCCGCCGCCTTCAGCAGCCGCCGATAGGTCCGCACGGCGAGCGGAATGGTCGCCAAATACACGATCAGGACGATGCCCAGCGAGAACCAGGGCGCGCTGATCACCGCGGCGATCACCAGCCCGGCGCCGATCAGCGTCGGCAGCACCCAGCGCTGCGGCACCTTCATCTGCTTGAAGGAATAGGTCGGGATCTGGCTCACCATCAGCAGCCCGACGCCCGTCAGCCAGATCGCCACGAACACCGGCGCATCCTGGAGGCCGAACTCGAACTGGAAGTCGAGGATCATCGGCAGCAGGGCCAGACCGGCACCGGCCGGCGCCGGCACGCCGGTGAAATAGTTATAGGCGAAGGCCGGCTTGTCGTCGTCCAGGCGCACGTTGAACCGCGCCAGCCGCAGCACGCAGCAGGTGGCGAAGAACAGCACCGCCATCCAGCCGAAATTCTGCAGCCCAACCATCGACCACAGGAACACCACGACCCCCGGCACCACGCCGAAGCATACGAAGTCCGACAGGGAGTCGAGCTCGGCGCCGAATTTCGACTGGGCGCGGAGCAGACGGGCCATGCGGCCGTCCAGGGCGTCGAACACCGCCGCCAGGAGGATCATCGAGACCGCGAACTCCCACCGCTCGGCAAGCGCGAAGCGCAGGCCCGACAGGCCGAAGCACAGCGCCATCACGGTGATGATGTTCGGCAGCAGCTTGTTGAAGGACAGGCCGCTGAAACGTTGACCTCTGCGCCGGCGCAGACGGCTCATCGAACCGCCCCTTCCCGCGCCTTCTCACCGCTGTCCAGGTCGGCGATCACGGTCTCGCCGGCGACGCAGCGCTGGCCGAGCGCCACCAGCGGCGCCACGTCCGGCGGCAGGTACACGTCGACCCGGCTGCCGAAACGGATCATGCCCATGCGCTCGCCGGCCAGCAGGGTCTGGCCCTCGCTGATCTTGCAGACGATGCGGCGGGCGACCAGGCCGGCGATCTGGACGAAGGCCGTGGGACGGCCGTCGCGGGTCTCCATCGCCACGAGCTGCCGCTCGTTCTGCTCGCTCGCCTTGTCCAGCGAGGCGTTGACGAAGGCGCCGGGGACATACGCAAGCTTGGTGATGCGGCCGTCGACCGGGATCCGGTTCACGTGGACGTCGAAGACGTTCATGAAGATGCAGACGCGCTGCACCTCGCCCTCGCCCATGGCCAGTTCCTTGGGCCAGGGAGCGGGGCCGACCGAGACAACCACGCCGTCGGCCGGGCTGATCACCAGCCCGTTGCGCACCGGCGTCACCCGGTTGGGGTCGCGGAAGAAATAGACGCACCACGCCGTCAGGATCATCCCCGGAACGAGGAGCCAGTCGGCGATCATGGCCAGGACGATCGTCGCTACGGCGAAGATCGCGATGAACGGTCGCCCTTCCCGGGCGATCGGCACGAGGATTGAGTTCAGCACGGCAGGTTTCCGTCGATCAGTTCACCGTCGGCAGGCCGAAGACCTGCCCGGGATAGATCAGATCCGGATTCTGGATCTGATCGCGATTGGCGTCATGGATCTGCACGTAGCGCAGACCTTCGCCGTACACCCGGGTCGCAATGACCCAGAGATTGTTACCCGGTTGGATAACCACAAGCCTGTCGTTCGGCAAACCTTTAAGCGGTGCCGCCCGAACGAAGGGGAAAGCGACCCGCGCGGCGACCTTCCCGCCGGAGTCCACCTTGTCGACTCGCAGATTGTAATTGCCCGGCGCGACCGGCTCCTTAGGCGTGAGCTGCCAGCGGCCTTCGGCGTCGGCGGTGGCATTGCCGGCGGGTTTGTTGTCGATATAGACCTCGACATCGGCGTTCGGCTCGGTCCGGCCGCCGAAGACCACCTCGCCCTTGTCGTCATATTCGATCACGTCGACCGACACGTCGCCCGCCTGAGCAACATCGGCGGCGGCCGGCTGATCGGCAGAAGACGGCGCCTTAGCCGGTTCGGGGAAGGCCTTGACCGCGACCGAAGACGGCGCGCTCTGCGCATCCGACGCCGGCTGATCCGAACCCGTGGTCGCGGACGGAACGCTCTGGACCGGAGCATTCTCTGCCGTGGCACTCTGAGCCGGCTTGGCCTGGGACGCCGCGGTCTCGGCGGGCGGGGCGGCCGCCGACTGAGCCGGCGGGATCTCTGCGGCCGGCGTCGCGCTTGCCGGTGACTGGGCGTCCGCCGTCACCGTCTTCGTCTCGGACGGCGCCGCATCCGCGGTGGCCGGGCCGGCGGTCGGGGCCTGGAGCACACGGGTGGCCCCGCCCTTGGCCTCGTCGCGCGGCATCACCATCGCCAAGGGCTGGCTCGGCTCGCTGGTCGGACGGCCGGCGATATCCTTGCCACTCTCCGGAACCACCAGCACGACGGCCTCTTCGGACTCGGCAGTCTCGCTTTCGCCCGTCTGCCTCAGAGTGAGGGAGAACTGGCCCGGACCAAGCTGATGGTCGGGCAGGAACACCCACTCCCCGCGCTCATCGCTGGTGACCTTGCCGATCTCCCGGTCGCCGTCGAGGATCGTGACCTCGGCGTTCGGCTTCGCGCGCCCGGCGATGACGGTGTTTCCATCGGGATCGACCCGCACGATATCGAAGCTCGGTCTGCGCTTCGCCATCACGGCCGGCGGTTCCTTGGCCGGATCGGTCGGCGAGGCGGCCGGTTTCTTCGACGGCTCGCGCTTCGGCAGGACCGAGCCGTAATTCGCTGTGCCGGTGGAGGGAACGTTCACGCCGCCCTGCTGAGTGCCCGTGGACGACCCGGCCGGCGCGCTGACCGTCGTCTTGGGCTCCTCCTCGTCGCCGGGGACCAGCCAAAAGTTCAGGCCCAGCGCTGCCAGGATCGCAACACCGCCCATCACGCCCACGAGTGCCGGCTTAGAAACCATTAGGCTGCAGCCCTTTTCGTTTCACTCACATTAAACCCACAACACGCGTCGTACAATCGCGGCGCGGGAGATTGACCTGACACGCCGGCAGTGCGAAAGACGGCGCCATGAGCAAGTCACACTCCCAGTCTATTTGCGTCTTCTGCGGATCTTCTTCCAGGGTTGACGCCGTGTATAAGACCGCCGCCACCGAAATGGGCCGTCTGATCGGTGCCCAGGGCGGCACGCTGATCTACGGCGGCGGCCGCGTCGGCCTGATGGGCCTGACCGCAGACGCCACCCTGGAAGCCGGCGGAAAGGTCGTCGGGGTGATCCCGAGCTTTCTGCAGCATCTGGAAGTCGGCCATGCCGGCCTCGACGAGCTGATCGTCACCGACAGCATGCACGAGCGTAAGCGCATCATGTACGAGCGCGCCGACGCCTTCGTCATCCTGCCCGGCGGTCTCGGCACCCTCGACGAGACCATGGAGGTCCTGACCTGGTCCCAGCTCAAGCTGTCGGACCGGCCGGTGGTCATCGTCGACGTGAACGGTTTCTGGCAGCCGCTGCTCGCCCTGATCGAGCATACGATCGGCGCCGGCTTCACCCGCGAGGAAAACCGCGGGCTCTATAAAGTCGTCGACAGCCCGTCCGAGGTCTACGACGTCATCGGCAACTGGCACGCACCGGAAGGCGACCTGAAGGCCAAGTGGCTCTAAAGGTGGCCTTGAACCGCGGCAGGCCGGTGATATTGTGCCGCCGACCTCACCGAAGTCCCGACCCGTCAAACATGTGCAGGAGCGCCCAATGGCGAAGATCAAAGTAGCCAAGCCGATCGTCGAACTCGACGGCGATGAGATGACCCGGATCATCTGGCAGATGATCAAGGACAAGCTGATCTTCCCCTATCTCGACATCGACCTGAAGTACTACGACCTCGGCGTCGAGGCCCGTGACAAGACCGACGACCAGATCACCATCGACTCCGCCAACGCCATCAAGGAATACGGCGTGGGCGTGAAGTGCGCGACCATCACCCCCGATGAGGCGCGCGTCGAGGAGTTCGGCCTGAAGAAGATGTGGCGGTCGCCGAACGGCACGATCCGCAACATCCTCGGCGGCACCGTGTTCCGTCAGCCGATCATCTGCAAGAACGTCCCGCGCCTGGTGCCGAACTGGACCCAGCCGATCGTCATCGGCCGTCACGCCTTCGGCGACCAGTACCGCGCCACCGACTTCCTGGTCGACGGTCCGGGCAAGCTGACCATCACCTTCCAGCCCGAGAACGGCGAGGCAATCACCCGCGAGGTCTACGACTTCCCGAGCAGCGGCGTGGCCATGGCCATGTACAACCTGGACGACTCGATCCGCGGCTTCGCCCGGGCCTGCTTCAACTATGGCCTCGACCTCGGCTGGCCGGTGTACCTGTCGACCAAGAACACGATCCTCAAGGCCTATGACGGCCGCTTCAAGGACCTGTTCGAAGAGGTCTTCAACGCCGAGTTCAAGTCCAAGTTCGATGCCAAGGGCATCGTCTACGAGCACCGTCTGATCGACGACATGGTCGCCTCGGCGCTGAAGTGGTCCGGCAACTTCGTGTGGGCCTGCAAGAACTACGACGGCGACGTGCAGTCCGACACCGTGGCCCAGGGCTTCGGTTCGCTCGGCCTGATGACCTCGGTGCTGATGACGCCGGACGGCAAGACCGTCGAGGCCGAGGCCGCCCACGGCACGGTGACCCGTCACTTCCGCCAGCACCAGCAGGGCAAGGAGACCTCGACCAACCCGATCGCGTCGATCTTCGCCTGGACCCGTGGCCTGTCCTTCCGCGCCAAGTTCGACGACACGCCGGAAGTGGCGGCGTTCGCCGAGAAGCTGGAGAAGGTCTGCATCGACACCGTCGAGAGCGGCGCGATGACCAAGGACTTGGCCCTGCTGATCAGCCCTGATCAGCCGTGGTTGACCACGCAGCAATTCCTCGCCAAGCTCGACGAGAATTTGCAGAAGGCCATGAGCTGAGGACGTACATGTCGCCACGTTCACTGGTTACTGCCGCCGCGATGATCGCGGCGGCATTGGTTTCCCTGAGCGCGGCGGCTTCCGCAGAGTGTATTCCCGGCGAATTCAAGGACGGGTGGCTCCTCGAGCAGGAGCTCAAGGGGGGCCACACCGTCGATCGCCACGTCGCCAAGAGCGACGCCTGGCTGATTGACCGGCTCAAACGCGAGCCGAAGATCTCTGCCGCCAGTTCCTTTCCCGACCGCGTCACGGCCCGGCAGGTCATCGGCCTCGCCTTGACGCCGGACAAGACGGATTTGGACGACTGGGCGACCAAGGCCAACGGCGGCGACGTCGCGGAGATCCGCATGGCCTTCGAACAGCCGATTGGCCGCCTCGTCCAGCGCGGAACGGCGGCCGCCATCCCCGCCCACGGCCTGCGGCTTTTCGTGATGGCCGACGGTAAGGGCGCCTGCCATCTCCTGACCGCCTACCCCACCACCCACCAGTGATACCCGGCGGCTTCCGCCGGTGACCGAGCTTACGCCGCTGCTGATCGCCGCCGTCGCGGGCGGCGCCCTGATGGGCGGTCTCGCCAGCGGGCTCGCCGGCTTCGCCTTCGCGGCGACCACGCTGGGCATCTACAGCCACATGCTGCCCGCCGCGCTGATCTCCCCCCTGATCGTCGGCTGCTCCCTCGCCGTGCAGCTCCAGATCATGCCGATGATGTGGCGCCGCCTCGACTGGCGCACGTCGATACCCTTCGTTCTCGGCGGGATCGTCGGCGTCCCGGTCGGTGTTTGGCTGCTCAGCCAGATGTCGCCGGATACCTTCCGGCTGTTCGCCGGCGTGGTGCTGATCGTCTACGCCACCTCCGCGCTGATCAGCCGGCGCATGCCCTCGGTCGCGGTCGAGAATCGGACGGTGGACGGGGCCATCGGCTGGGCCGGCGGCGTCCTCGGCGGTTTCGCGGGACTGTCCGGCGTGGTGCCGACGATCTGGTGCTCCCTGCGGCGCTGGCCGAAAGACCGGCAGCGCAGCGTGTTTCAGCTGTTCAACACCGCCATGCACATCGCCACCCTGACCGGCTACGCCGTCGCCGGACGGCTGACCGCCGATGTCGGACAGCTTATCCTGGTGGCGCTGCCCGCCGCATGGCTCGGCGGCTGGCTCGGTTTTCGCGTCTACCGACGGATCGACGACCAGGTATTCGCCCGTGTCCTGTTGATTCTTCTGGGGTTTTCGGGTGCGACCATGGTCGCGCCCCATCTTCTCGGTTAAGCGGGACAACCGGGTCGAGATATGGTAATTGCTGCAGCGCAATATTAGGAAAGAACGCCGCATCATTGAGCGGCATCAGCGTTTATTCATCCAACCGGATTACCTCAGTGCAGCTCCCCAATTCGTCGAGCGATCGGATCGGACGCCTGTTCAGTTATTGGACGGACCTGCGGGACGGCGGATCCGTACCGACCCTCACCGACTTCGACCCCCTGCATCTCCCCGACCTTTTGCCGAACCTCTGGATGGCAGGCTGGCAGCAGGACGCGAAAGACTTTGTGTATCGGGTGGCCGGCGACGCCATCCTGAACACCCACGCGCGCCCCATGCACCGGCGCAGCCTGCAGGAAATCTATCCGGGCCGCCTCGGCGACCACCTGCGCGACCGGTTCACCCGCCTGTGTGCGGAACCCTGCCTGTTTCACTCGGTGGGCACCGTCTACATCCTCATCAGCCGCTACGGCGTCGGCGAGCGGCTGATCCTGCCACTACGGGATCGCGACGGCGTGACGCCAGTGGTGCTGGGATGCACCGATTACCATGTGGTCGCCAGTGCCGGTGCGCGCGCGGCGGAGTACCCGCATGGGGACACCGAAATCCGGCGGTTTCTCACCTTGGACGGGGACGTGATCGCCACGGACACGCGCGTGGTCGAACCCGTCTCACGGGACGAGAAGATGCCCTTTCTCTGACCGGCGGCGAGAACGGCAGGACGGGATCAGATCAGCAGATTGAGATAGCTGCCCGGCGGCGCATCGGGATCGATGTTGTCGTTGGCGATCAGCACCATGAGCCGCTGGATCTGTCGCTCGATCTCGGCATCGGTGGTCGCCGTCTTCAGGCGGTAGCCGCGCTCCGGAGCGGCGCGGGCGGCCGGGGACGGGGCGACAGGCGCATCGACCCGCGACGGAACGACGGCCCTGCCCTCCCTGCGGGCGGGAATGCGGGAATCGCCGGGGCCGGTCGGACGCAGCGCCATGGTTCTGCCTCTGGTTCAGTCTGCCGCTGAGGATACCTGAGATTTGTCCGTCCGTCAGGCCCCGCGCGCCTGATCGGCGCCCTTGCCGAGGATCGGCTCCAAGCGGTCCAGCCCCTTTCTCAGGGTCTCCGGGCCGGCGGCGAAGCACAGCCGCAGATAGCCCTCGCCCGACGGCCCGAAGGCGCTGCCCGGCGCCAGGCCCACATTCGCCTCGTCGATGATCCGCTTGGCCATGGCCAGGCTGTCGGTCATGCCGTCGACCGCGAAGAAGGCGTAGAACGCCGCCTTCGGCCGGGCGGCGCGGACCATCGGCCAGGAGTCCAGCCGGTCGAACACGATGTCGCGGCCGGTCTGGCACTGGACCCGCAGGTCGCGGATGACCTGGTCGCCCTCGCGCAGGGCGGTGATGGCGCCGCGCTGGAGGAACTGGGGCACGCCCGAGGTGGTGATCTGCACCAGCTTGGCGATCACCGGCGCCAGCGCCGCCGGATGGGTCAGCCAGCCGAGCCGCCAGCCGGTCATCATCCAGGACTTGGAGAACGAGTTCACCACGATCAGCCGGTCGTCCGGCTCCGCCACCTGCAGGAAGGACGGGGCGACGTCGCGGTCGAAGACGAGCTGGTGATAGACCTCGTCGGCCACCACCCAGATGCCCTTCTCGCGGGCGAAGTCCATCACGGCCTTCTGCTGGTCGCTCTCCATCAGCCAGCCGGTCGGATTGCCCGGGGAGTTGATGAAGATCGCCTTGGTCTTTTCGGTGACGGCGGCGAACAGGGCGTCGAGATCGAGCTTCCAGCCGTCCGCTTCCAGGCTGATCGACACGTCGCGCACGGTGCCGCCATGGACGGTCACGGTGGAGTAGATGTTCGGCCAGACCGGGCCGACGACCACCACCTCGTCGCCGCGCTCGATCAGCATGTCCATGACCAGGTAGAGGCCGGACATGCCGGCGGTCACCAGGCTGACCTGCTCGTCGCCGACCTCCACCCCGAAGGTGCGCCGCGTGTAGTCGACCAGTTCGGAGCGCAGCTCCTTGATGCCGCGCTGGTCGGTGTAGAATGTCTCGCCGCGCAGCAGCGCGTCCGAGGCCGCCTTGGCGATGAAGTCCGGAGTCGACTGGTCGCCCTCGCCGAACCAGAACGGCACCAGATCCTTCTTGCCCCAGCCGTGAACGGAAACCCGGACGATGTCGGTCTCGGCGAGCTCGGCGACATCATGGCGCAGGTCGGCCAGAAGCGGGCTGGGCGTCGTGTCGGCGGTCATCGTCGGCTCCTTCGTTGGTCGCGCCCCGGATACCCTATGGGGTCGGCAGGCGATAGGGCTTTTTCCGGCGCGCGGGTTGGGCTAATCGAAGCCCATGGACAGCACGATCTATCTCATCCGGCACGGCGAGACCGTGTGGAACCGCACCGGCCGCCTCCAGGGGCATCTGGACGCGCCCCTGACCCATGCGGGCCTGGCCCAGGCCCATGCCATCGGCCGCGACCTCAGGCAGGTGCTGGGGGGCGCCGATCCGGCGATGACGGCCAGCCCGCTCGGCCGCACCCGACAGACCGCGGCGATCATCGCCGAGCATCTCGGGATCGATTTCGACGCGATCGTGCTGGACGACCGGCTGAAGGAGATCACGCTGGGCGACCACGACGGCTACGGCGGCTGGGACAAGATCGATCAGGATCACCCGGAACTGGCCGAGCTGCGCCGGCGCGACCCGTGGAACTTCCAGCATCCCAACGGCGAGTCGACCCAGATGGTGCAGGACCGCCTGCGCCCGGTGCTGGAGCACCTGAAGGCGACGCCGGGCATCCATGTGGTGGTCGCCCACGGGGTTGTGAACAAGGTGTTCCGCGGCCTGTATCTCGGCCTGACGAAGGAGGAGACCTTCGCCCTCGACCGCCCGCAGAACGCCTATTTCCGGCTCACCGGCGGGACGGAGGCGCGCCTGGAGGTGGATGTGGACGCGACGGTTTCCACCGGGATCTGAATTACCCCAAACGAACAATCCCCGGATTTATTCCGGGGTAGCGGTAGAGGCATGTCTGAACCGTGCAAGGTTACGCATTTGACCGGCCTCGCCCCGGAATAAATCCGGGGAGTGTATGAGCTTAAAGGGAAAAGATTTTCGTCTCCCCGGCCCCGAGCCGGGGCCAGGATAGGGGCCGTTGGAGCGCCTGAGGAAGATCCCCGGCGCTCCGACTGCAGGTGCTCTAGGTCCCGGCCCAGGGCCGGAAAAGGGGTGGGCGAGCCCCCCCCTACTTCTCGCAGTGATCCCGAACCAGACGGTCCAGTGCCCGCACGCCGAAGCCGGTCGCCCCCTTCGGGCAGGTCGGGCGGTCCTTGCGGGACCAGGTGACGCCGGCGATGTCCATGTGGATCCACGGCACCTTGTTCACAAAACGCTCCAGGAAGCAGGCCGCCGTGATCGCCCCGCCCCAGCGGGCGCCGGCGTTCTTCATGTCGGCGACGTCGCTGTCCATCATCTTGTTGTAGGCGTCGCCCAGGGGCATCCGCCACACCGCCTCGCCGACCGCGTCGGCGGCGGCCTGAAGCTCGCCCGCCAGCGTGTCGTCGTTGGAGAAGTAGCCGCAGGTCTCCTCGCCGAGCGCCACCATCATGGCGCCGGTCAGGGTGGCGAGGTCGATCATGAATTCCGGCTTGTACTTGTCCTGGGTGTACCAGAGCGCGTCGGCGAGAACGAGCCGACCCTCGGCGTCGGTGTTGATGATCTCGATGGTCTGGCCGGACATGGACTTGACGATGTCGCCCGGACGCTGGGCGTTGCCGTCGGGCATGTTCTCCACCAGGCCGATGACGCCGATGACGTTGGCCTTGGCCTTGCGCTTGGCGAGGCCGCACATCAGCCCGGACACCACGCCGGCGCCGCCCATGTCGAACTTCATGTCCTCCATGCCGCCGGCCGGCTTCAACGAAATGCCGCCGGTGTCGAAGCACACGCCCTTGCCGATGAAGGCCACCGGCTTCTGATCCTTGGATCCGCCTTCCCAGCGCATCACGACCATCCGCGATTCGCGCTCGCTGCCCTGGCCGACGCCAAGCAGGGCGCCCATGCCGAGCTTGGCCATCTGCTTCTCGTCCAGGATGTCGATTTTCAGCCCGAGATCCTTCATCGCCGCGACGCGATCGGCGAATTCGACCGGGAACAGGACATTCGGCGGCTCAGACACAAGGTCGCGGGTGAAGGCCACGCCCTCGGCCACGGCGGCCTCGACGTCGTAGATCTTCTTCGCCTCGGCATGGCCGTCGACGGCCACGGTCAGCTTGGTCAGGGTCGGCTTGTCGTCCTTGGTCTGCTTGGTCTTGTAGATGTCGAAGCTGTAGGACCGCAGCGCGACGCCGAGGGCCATGTGGGCGGCGACTTCGGCGCGCTTGTTCTCCGAGGCCTCGATCATCACCGTGGCTTCCTTCTCGCCGCTATTGGCGAGGGCGGCGTAGACGGTGCCGCCGGCGGTTTCCGCGAACGTCGCATCGATCTTCGCCGGATCGCCGACGCCGAGCAGCAGCACCCGTCCGGACGGCGTGAACACGGTCAGCGTCTGGTTCGCCTTGCCGGAGAACCGGGAGCCGGCGATCGCGGTTCCGATCAGCCCGTTGGTCTCGCGGTCGATCTCTCGGGCGGTCGGCGACAGCTTGCCGCCCTCCATGACGGCGCAGACCACCGCACCCTTTTTCGGGCGGCCGGGTTTGGTGAAGGCGATCTTCATCGAATGCTCCCATGGTTGCGGGCAGGCTGACTTTGGGGTAGCCGTCTGGCTTGTGCGGTGTCAACGCCGCTCCTTATGGCTATCATGCGCCGCCACAACGAATTTGGCGATACAGGCGAGACTGGCGATCCGGCACGCGAATGCGGTTGAACCTCTACTTGGTACGACAAATCGTTACCGCGATGATGTTCATCGTAGTGTCGCTGACCTGTGTGATCTGGCTGTCCCAGTCGCTGCGGTTCGTCGACCTGATCGTCAACCGCGGCCTGCCGATCCACACCTTCGTCTATCTGACGGTCATGCTGATGCCGACCTGGTTGTCGATCGTCCTGCCGATCGCCAGCTTCGCCAGCGTGCTGTTCGTCTACAACAAGCTGACCGCCGACCGGGAGATGGTGGTGATGGCGGCGGCCGGGCTCAGCCCGCTGCGGCTGGCCCAGCCGGCGCTGATCGTCGCGGTCGGCACCACCGCGCTCTGCTTCCTGATGACCGCTTATCTGATGCCGATGAGCTACCGCGGCTTCAAGGAGCTGCAGTGGCAGATCCGGCATAACTTCGAGAACCTGATCCTGCGCGAGGGCGAGTTCCGCACCCTGGGCGACGACCTGACGGTCTATGTCCGCACCCGCGAGGACGAAGGCACGCTGCTCGGCATCGTCGTCCACGACCAGCGCAACAAAGCGAAGCCGGTCACCCTGGTGGCCGAGCGCGGCGCCCTGGTGAGCACCCCCACGGGCCCCCGCGTGGTCATGGCGAACGGCAGCCGGCAGGAGCGCGACGTCGAGACGGGGCGGGTGAACATCCTGTATTTCGACCGCTACACCATCGACCTCGGCGGCGGCGACGAGCAGGAACAGCGGAACTTCCGCGACGCCAACGAGCTGTTCATCCACCAGCTCCTCAACCCGGCGGAACACGCGCCGGCCGGCAGCAACGCCAACGAACTGATCGCCGAGGGACACCAGCGGCTCACCACCCCTCTCCTCGCGCTGACCCTGACCGCCATCGGACTCGCGGTCCTGCTCTCGGGTGAATTTTCACGGCGCGGCCAGGCCATGCGGATCATCGTCGCGGTCCTGCTCGCCGGCGTGGCGGAGGCGGCGGGGCTCGGAACCAAGTATCTGGCGGCGAAATCGCCCCCGATGATCGGCCTCATGTGGCTGGCTGTCCTGATTCCGTTCCTGCTGTCGCTCGTCGCCCTCTCCCGGAACCGGCTGCGCACCCGCGCCGCCGCCTCCCCAGCCGCGACCGGCTGACGCCATGCGGTTCTCCTGGACCCTGTCGGGCTATATCGGTCGCCAGTTCGCCGTCTGGGTCCTGGGCTCTTTCGCGGCGATCATCGCCATCGTGTTCCTGCTCGACTTCATCGAGCTGCTGCGCCGCGGCGCCGGCAAGGACAACGCGTATTTCATCGTGCTGCTGCAGATGGCGCTGCTGAAGCTGCCGAACATGGCGCGCCAGATCATGCCCTTCGCCGTGCTGTTCGGCTCGATGCTGGCCTTCTCCCGGCTGACCAGAACCAACGAACTCGTCGTGGCCCGCGCCGCGGGCGTGTCTGTCTGGCAGTTCATGATGCCCGCGATCATGGTCGCCCTCACCCTCGGGATCATCAAGGTGGCCGTCCTCAACCCGATCTCCTCGGTGATGATCGAGCGGTTCCATGCGCTGGAGGACTCCGTCCTGCGCAACCGGGCCGACAGCTTCCTGTCCGTCGGTGCCGGCGGCCTGTGGCTGCGCGAGCGAAGTGACGACCGCCAGGTCGTGCTCAACGCCCGCAGCGCTCACGAGAAGGAAGCGCGGCTCGGCGACGTCATGGTGCTGATCTTCGACGGCGAGGACCGGTTCCAGCGCCGCATCGACGCCCGCGAAGCACTCCTGGCCAACGGCAAGTGGACCCTGCACGACGTCGTCGTCACCACCGCCCAGAACCGGCCAGAACGGCTCGACGAGGTCTCCCTGCCGACCAACCTGACCGTGGACAACATCCAGGACAGCTTCGCGTCGCCCGACACCATGTCCTTCTGGGAACTGCCGGGCTTCATCCGGGTGCTGGAGAATGCCGGCTTCTCGGCGATCAAGCACCGGCTCTATTGGCACGCGGAGCTGGCCTCGCCGCTGCTGATGACGGCGATGGTGCTGATCGCGGCGACCTTCTCGCTCCGGCTGACCCGGCGGGGCAACGCCCTGTCCTGGGCATCTACCGGCTTGTTCTTCGGATTCCTTCTGTATTTCCTGTCCGACATCGTCTTCGCGCTTGGCCTGTCCGCGCGGATTCCGGAAGTTCTGGCGGCGTGGACACCGGCAGCCGTTACAATGCTGCTCGGCATGACCAGCCTTTTGCACCTCGAGGACGGATGACCCGAACACAGCTCCTTGCCGCCCTCCTGCTTCTCGTGTCGGTCGTGTCCGCGGCCGGCCGGGCCGTCGCCCAGGACGTGAACGTGGAAGAGACGCCGGTCCTGCTGGTGGCCGACGAAGTGGTCTACGACGAATCCCTCGGCATCGTGACCGCCCGCGGCAATGTGGAGCTCAGTCAGGGACCGCGCGTCCTGCTCGCCGACACGGTCAGCTACAACCGCAGGGCCGATACCGTCATCGCGTCCGGCAACGTCTCGCTGATGGAGCCCTCGGGCGAAGTGCTGTTCAGCGACTATGTCGAGCTGAACGACAAGCTGAAGACCGGAACGATCAACAACTTCCGCGGTCTGCTGGTCGACGGCTCGCGCCTCGCCGCGGTCCAGGGGCGCCGCACCGGCGGCGAGCGCAAGGAGCTGGACAAGGCGGTCTTCTCGCCCTGCGACCTCTGCAAGGAGGATCCGACCAAGGCGCCGCTGTGGCAGATCAAGGCGGTCAAGGTCATCCACGACGAGGTCGCCAAGGACATCATCTACGAGGACGCCACCCTGGAGTTCTACGGCGTCCCGGTCGCCTACACGCCGTTTCTGCGCCACCCGGATCCGACCGTGGACCGCCGCTCCGGCCTGCTGGCGCCGACCATGGGGATCTCCGAGGAACTCGGCGTGATCTACGGCCAGCCCTATTACTACGTCATCGACGAGACCAGCGACCTGCTGCTGGAGCCGCGGATGCATTCCTCGGCCGGCGGCATTCTGCTGGGCGAATACCGCCAGCGCTTCTCCCGGGGTGAAATCAACCTGCGGAACTCCGTGGCCTATGTGGAGCAGAGCACCGACGACCGGTCGTCCGACGACTACGATTTCGAAGGGCACGCGGACTGGGAGGGCAAGTTCAGCCTGAACCGGACCTGGCGCGGCGGCTTCGATTTCGAACAGGCGAGCCAGCGGACCTATCTGCGGCGCTACAACATCGGCGGCCCAGACGTCCTTACCAGCCGGCTCTATGCCGAGGGCTTCCGCGGCCGGAACTACACCTCGCTGGCGGCCTATAAGTTCCAGGACCTGCGCGCCAGCAGCGACCCGGACGACACGCCGATCGTGCTGCCGCTGGCGGAATACAATCACGTCGGACAGCCCGGCCGTTTCGGCGGGCGCACCAGCCTGGACGCCAGCCTGCTGGCGCTGACCCGTGACACCGGCGGCGACACCCGCCGGGCCTCGGCCGTGACCGGGTGGGAACTGCCCTACACGTCGGACGCCGGCGAGATCTACACCCTGAACGCCCGGCTGCAGACCGACGCCTACTACGCCACGGACGCCACCGCCCTGGAGAGCGGCAATACCGAGACGAACGGCCGCGTGTTCCCGCAGCTTGGCCTGAAATGGCAGTATCCGCTGGCCCGACGCAGCGAGACGACGACCCAGGTCATCGAGCCCATTGCCGGTGTGGTCCTGGGCCCGCGCGGCGGCAATCCGGACGAGATCCCGAACGAGGACAGCCGCTCCTTCGAATTCGACGAGACCAACCTGTTCCGCCTGAACCGCTACGAAGGCGTCGACCGAGTGACCAGCGGCAGCCACGTCAACTACGGCCTGCGGGCCGGCGTCTACGGCGACGGCGGCGGGTCGACGGAGGTCCTGATCGGCCAGAGCTACCGCTTCTACGGCGACGGAGCGTTCGAAGAAGGCTCGGGCCTGGAAGAGGACCTGTCCGACGTGGTCGGCGCCCTGTCGGTGCGCCCCAGCGGACCGCTGACCTTCACCTACCGCTTCCGGGTAGACCCGGAGGACGCCACGGTGAACCGCAACGAGCTCGGTTTCACCTATGCCGTTCCGCAGTTCTATTTCGGCGGCAATTACGTGACCCTCGACGAGAACGCGAGCAGTGACCTCACCGGCGACCGGGAACAGCTCGACATGTATGGCGGGATCCGGCTGACGGACCACTGGAGCGTGGCAGGCAACCTGACCCAGGACCTCTCCGACGACCGCAGCCGGTTGCTGCGCGGCCGCTTCGGCTTCACCTACAGCGACGAGTGCCTCCTGTTCGGGATCGACTTCGAACGGTCGAACATCAGCGACGAGGATATCGAGCCTGACGATCGGGTCATGTTCCGACTGATTCTGACCCACCTGGGTGGTGTGGAGAGCAAATAACTCGACAAATCTCCGCAACGCGTTGGTGGACCTCCGACAAGACTGATATTGTTCGGCGCCGTTCCGCACGCACGAGAATGCTGATCCAATGCCCCGACGTCTTGCACCGCTGTTCCTTGCCGCCCTGGTCTCCGTAAGCGCCGGCGCCCTGACCATGGCCGCGCCACCGGTCGCCCACGCCCAGCAGATCCAGCGGATCGCCGCGGTGGTGAACGACGAGATCATCTCCGTGCGCGACCTGCGCGATCGGATCGAGATGGTCATCGTCACCTCCCAGCTTCCCCGCAGCTCGGAGACGGCCCAGCGTCTGGCGCCCCAGGTCCTGCGCGGACTGATCGACGAGCAGCTGCAGATGCAGGAGGCCGCCCGCCTGTCCGTCAGCATCAGCGATGCCGAGATGGACCGGGCCCGCAGCGATCTGGAAGCCCGCAACGGCCTGCGCCCCGGACAGTTCCGCGACTTCGTCACCCAGATCGGCATCGATCCGACCACGGTCGAGCGTCAGCTTCGCGCCAACCTGTTGTGGTCCAAGCTCGTGCAGCGCCGGTTCGCCAGCCAGATCGAGATCAGCGCCGAGGAGGTCGAGGAGACCCGGGCACGGCTCGCCGAAGACGTGGGCAAGGAGCAGAAGCGGGTATCGGAGATCCTGCTCACCATCGAGGATCCGACCAAAGAGAACGAGGTCGTCCAGCTCGCGAACCGGCTGGTGGAGCAGGTGCGCGCCGGCGCGTCCTTCCCCTCGGTCGCGCGCCAGTTCTCCCAGGCCGCCAACGCCAATGTGGGCGGGGATGTCGGCTGGGTTCTCTCCGACCAGCTTTCACCCGAACTCGCCGACGCGGTCGCGACCCTGTCGAAGGGCGAGGTCTCCGATCCGATCCGCACCATCGTCGGCTACCACATCCTTCAGGTCTCCGACACGCGGGTGCTGGCCCAGGGGGACCCGGCCCAGGCCGAGGTGCAGTTGAGCCAGATCTTCCTGCCGGTCCGTCCAAGCGACGACGCCGATCAGCGCCGCACCCAGACGGAGGCCGTCCGCACGGCCATCGCACGCGCGACGAGCTGCGAACAGCTGGCGAGCCTGGCGAAGGAGGCCGGCTCCCCGGTGGCGGCGGATCTGGGCAAGTCCCGCATCGCCGAGCTGCCGGATGCGCTGCGCGCCCAGGTCGCCGACCTTCAGGCCGGTCAGAAGACCGCCCCGATCGACCTGCCGAACGGCGTGATGGCCGTCATGGTCTGCGAGCGCACCGAGCCTGCCACCAACCTGCCCCCCCCTGAGCAGATCCGCCGGCAACTCGAGAACCAGCGCCTGGAAGTGCTTGCCCAGCGCTATCTGCGGGACCTGCGCCAGGCTGCGTTCATCGAAACCCGTGTCTGACGCCCCGCTTGCGGTCACGCCGGGAGAGCCCGCCGGCGTCGGCGTCGATCTGGCTCTCGGACTGTGGGCGGCCCGTGACCAGGCCACGCCGCCCTTCTTCCTGATCGACGATCCGGACCGGGTCTCGGTGCGGGCGCGGCGGATCGGCCTTTCGGTCGATCTGGCGCCCATCGACGCGCCCGAGCAGGCGACCGGCGTCTTCGGCTCGGCCCTGCCGGTCCTGCGACACGGCTTTCCCGCCGACAGCATCCCCGGCCGCCCCGATCCGGCCAACGGCCCGGCGACGGTGGACGCCATTACCCGCGCGGTGGCGCTGGTGCGCACCGGCCAGGCGGCCGCCGTAATCACCAATCCGATCCAGAAAGAAACGCTCTACCAGGCCGGCTTCACCCATCCCGGCCATACGGAGTATCTGGCGGCCCTGTCCGGCCCCGACGTGGTGCCGGTCATGCTGCTGGCCTCGCCGGAGCTGAAGGTCGTGCCGGTGACCATCCACATACCGCTGGCCGACGTGCCGCGGCAGCTCACCACCGACAAGATCGTGACCACGGCCCGGATCACCGCGGCCGCGATGCGCCGGGATTTCGGAATCGACGCGCCGCGTCTGGCGCTTGCCGGGCTGAACCCCCATGCCGGCGAGGGCGGGGCCCTCGGCCGCGAGGACGGCGACGTGATCGCCCCGGCGGTGGCCATCCTGCGGGCCGAGGGGATCGACGCGCGCGGCCCCCTGCCCGCCGACACCCTGTTCCATGAGGAGGCCCGCACGACTTACGACGTGGTGCTGGGCATGTACCACGATCAGGTCCTGGTCCCGATCAAGACCCTCGATTTCTGGGGCGGCGTCAACGTCACCCTCGGCCTGCCCTTCGTACGCACCTCGCCCGACCACGGTACAGCCCTGTCCCTGGCGGGAACCGGACAGGCACGCATCGACAGCCTGAAGGCCGCGGTCGACATGGCCCGCTCGATGGCCCGCCGCCGCGCCGCCGCCCCATGACCCAGCCCCCGGCCGAGAAGACCGTCGCCGCCCGGGTGGCCGCGTTGCCGCCTCTGCGCGAAGCGATCGCCGCGGCCGGCATGTCGGCGCGCAAGTCGCTGGGACAGAACTTCCTTCTCGACCTGAACCTGACCCGCCGGATCGCCCGGTCCGCCGGGGATCTCACCGCCGGCACGACGATCGAGGTCGGCCCGGGCCCCGGCGGCCTGACCCGCGGCCTGCTTCTGGAGGGCGCCACCCATGTGGTGGCGATCGAGCGCGACGCCCGCGCCGCCGAGGTCCTTGGCCCGCTGATCGAAGCGTCGGACGGGGCCCTGACCCTGATCGAGGACGACGCGCTGAAAGTCGATCTCGCCGCTCTCGGCCCCGAGCCGAGGCGCATCGTGGCCAACCTCCCCTACAATGTCGGCACCCGCCTGCTGCTGATCTGGCTGCGCACGCCGCAGGCCTTCGAGTCCCTTACCCTGATGTTCCAGCGCGAGGTCGCCGACCGGCTGACCGCCGCCCCGGGCAGCGAGGCCTACGGCCGGCTTACGGTGCTGGTCACCTGGCTGTGCGAAGCCCGCAAGGTGATGGACGTGCCGCCCACCGCCTTCACGCCAGCGCCGAAGATCTGGTCGAGCGTGGTCCGCCTGGTGCCGCGCACCGAGCCGCTGGCCCCGGCCGACCGGACCGCGCTGGAGACGATCACCGAGGCGGCCTTCTCCCAGCGCCGCAAGATGCTGCGCCAGAGCCTGAAGCGGCTGGGCGGCGATGCGCTGATCAAGGCCGCCGACCTCGACCCGACCCTGCGGCCGGAGCGGCTGACGGTTCCGGAATTCTGCCGACTGGCCAATGCCTATTCCGCTCTCAACGCCACAGACGGGCCGATCCCATGAGCGCCGACGCGATCCTCAACGAAACCCGGCACTACGAGAACGGCATCGCCATCCGGCCCGCCGCCGAAGCCGACCTGCCGGCCATCATCGCCCTGCTGGTCGACGATCCGCTGGGCAAGACGCGCGAGCGTCTGGAGGATCCCGTCCCCCGCAGCTACCTGGCCGCCTTCGAGGCGATGACGGCGCAGGCCGGCAACGTCTATCTGGTCGCCGAACGCGCCGGCACGGTGATCGGCTGCGTCCAGGTAACCTTCATCCCCGGGATCAGCCGGGAAGGCATGACCCGGGCCAATATGGAGGGGGTGCGCATCGCCTCTTCCGTGCGGGGTATCGGCCTCGGCAAGACCATGATGCGTGACGCCATCGACCGCTCGCGCGAGGCCGGCTGCGGCCTGGTCCAGCTCACCACCGACGCCCGACGCGAGGACGCGCAGCAGTTCTATGCCGCGCTCGGGTTTAAGCCGTCCCATATCGGGATGAAGCTGGATCTCCCCTGATCGTCGGACGGCGATAAACACTTACTTAATCATATAAGCGTCTATTAACGCATGTCTTTGAATATCTGTTTATCCCTATATCCATATTAAAAATAATGATTAATTCACTCGCTGTGCCGAAATAATCCGCCTCGCGGATAATAAAAAATTAAGATCTGAATACTTAATCTTCCACTCCTTCCGCTTCGGCTTCTCCAGCTCGAACAGACCGGCTCTCGGTAAACAGGAGTATTTCCCGTGAATTTATTTAAAAACGCGCGCATCTCGACAGTGCTGATGTGTCTGTACGGCGCGCTGCTGCTCATCGTCGCCGGCTTCGGACTGCGCACCATGACGGTGGCGGTGCTCGAAGCCGACCAGTCGGGCGAGGTGGTGCAGTCTGCTGAAGCGTTGAAGGAGACCTTCGTCGCGCTGCAGAACACCCGGCGCGAACGCGGCCCGGTGGTCAACATGCTGAAGGCCGGCGATCCCGCGAGCGCTTCGTTCATCGCGTCCGTCCAGGAGGTCCGCAGCGCGTCGCTGCCGTCGACCCAGCGGCTGGTGGACCTGTGCGCCGAGATCACCTGCGCCCAGTCGGTGACGGGCGCCACGATCGCCAGCGATCTGGAGAAGATCGAAACCCTGCGCAAGAAGGTCGACGCCGCGCTCAAGCAGCCGCTGGCGGATCGTCCGGCGGGTCTGGCCGACGACTGGAAGAAGGCCGCGACCAGCATCATCAATCAGTTCGAGACGATCTCCAGCGAGCTCGGCGCCCAGATGCGGATGGTCGATCCGGTCATCGCCGAGCTGGTGTCGATCAAGGACGCCGCCTATCTGACGCGCGATGCCGTCGGCCTCGAGGCGACCGCGATTCAGGCCGCCATCGGCGAGGGCAAATTCACCGACGCCTCGCGGGCCAAGATCAACCAGCTCCGCGGCAAGGGCCAGGCCGGCTGGCAGCAGCTCACCGAGCTGATGGCGCGCCCCGGCATCGCGCCGGCGCTGATGACCGACCTGGCCAAGGCGACCCAGAGCGTCACCAAGGAATACCCGCAGAAGCGTGAGGCCATCGAGACCGCCGTCAATGAGGGCAAGGCCGACACGGTCGACCGCGACGCGTGGGAGGCCCTGAACGGCCGCGTGCTCGACAGTCTGGTGGCGATCTGCATGACCGCGCTGGATCAGACCATCGGCTATGCCGGCGACGAGGCCGCCGCGAGCTGGATGGTGGTGTATCTGGTCGGCGCCCTCCTGGTCGGCTTGGTGATCCTCGGCATCGTCAGCCTGCAGGTGATCCGCCGCCGCGTTACCGGCCCGATCCAGCACATCACGCAGACCATGCGCGACGTGTCGGGTGGCGACCTGGCTGCGGACGTCCCCTATCTCGACCGCAAGGACGAGATCGGCGGCATGGCCGCCACCCTGGAGACCTTCAAGCAGGCGCTGATCCGCCAGCGCGAAAGCGACGAGGCGGCGAAGACGGAAGCCGAGGCCAAGCTGAAGCGGGCCCAGGCCATGCAGGAGATCATCGCCGGTTTCCAGAAGGTGGTCGCCGACCTGATCCAGCGCCTGGCCTCCTCGGCCACCGAGATGCAGGCGTCGGCCCAGTCGATGACCGAGACCGCCGACCGCACCGAGTCCCAGTCCGCCACCGTGGAGCGGGCCTCGTCCATGGCCTCCAGCAACGTGGAAAGCGCCGCGGCCGCCGCCGAGGAGCTCACCAGCTCGATCGCCGAGATCGGCCGCGAACTCGAGCAGGCGACCCAGATCGCCGGCCGGGCCGTGGAGGCCGCCTCGAAGACCAACCAGACGGTCCAGGGCCTGGAAGTTTCCAGCCAGGCGATCGGCGACGTCGTCCGCCTGATCCAGGACATCGCCGAACAGACCAACCTGCTGGCCCTGAACGCGACGATCGAGGCCGCCCGCGCCGGCGACGCCGGCAAGGGCTTTGCGGTCGTGGCGTCGGAGGTGAAGGCCCTGGCGACCCAGACCGCCAGCGCCACCCAGGAGATCAGCGGCCGCATCGAGGAGATGCAGACCGCGACCCAGAGCTCCGTCACCTCGATCCAGGAGATCGTGAAGGTCATCGGCGAGATCAACCAGATCGCCACCGTGATCGCCGCGGCCGTGGAAGAGCAGACGGCCGCGACCCAGGAGATCGCCCGCAACGTCACCGAGGCGTCCCGCGGGACGACCGAAGTGTCGAGCAACATCTCCGGCGTGTCGGACGCGGCCCGTCAGACCGGCACCGCCGCGTCCCAGGTGCTGTCGGCGGCCGACGACCTGAACCGGCAGTCGTCGACCCTGGAGACCGAGGTCGGGCAGTTCATCCGCTCGGTGCAGGCGCTCTAACCGGGCGACGGCATCCCCCGACACGAAAACAGCCCCGGACCGCAATCCGGGGCTGTTTGCTTTTCAGGCGTCCGACGGGACTGGGATCAGGCGATCCACTCCGACACCGGCGCCGCCGCCTCGTGCAGCGGCTGGGAGATGACGTCGACCAGGGTCGGGCCGTCATGCTCCAGGGCCTGCTTCATGACCGACTTGAACTCCGCCGGATCCTCGACGGTCCAGGACTTCACGCCAAAGGCGCTGGCGACCGCCGCGTGGTCGGTGCGATTGAAGTCGACGTTGTAGTACCGCTTGCCGAAGCCGGAATCCTGGCCGGCCTTGATCCAGCCGTAGACCGCATTGGAGAACACCACCGACTTGATCGGCAGCTTGTTGCGCACGATCGTCTCGTATTCGCCGCAGCAGAAGCCGAAGGACCCGTCTCCCATGACCGACAGGACCTGGGCGTTCGGCCGTCCGACCTGCGCGCCCATGGCGGCGGCCAGCGAGTAGCCGAGCGCCCCGTGGGCCCGGTTGGTGATGAAGTGCCGGCCCGGAATGCGCCAGCGGTAATGGGCCGAGAAATACGGACACGGCGTGCCCGGATCGGCGACGATCACCGCGTCGTCGTCCAGGATGTCCATCAGGCCCTGGATCACCACTTCCGGCTTGATCGGCCGCTCCTGGCTCGCCGCCAGCGGGCCATAGGCGTCCAGCTTGCCCTTCCAGGCGGCGGCGGCGCGCTCGACGCCGTTCTGCTGGGCGAGACCCGACATCCCCTCCAGCTCGGCCTCCAAGGCGTCCAGCGCCAGACGGGCATCGGCACAGATCGCCACGGCGGTGGAGTAGTTGGCGCCGATCACCATCGGGTCGCTGTCGATATGGATGATGCTCTTGTCGGTCGACGGCCAGCGCCACCGCTCGGTCGTCACCGAGCCGGCCCGGCAGCCGATGAACAGCACCACGTCGGCCGCCTCCACCACGTCGCGGGTCGACTGCACGCCGCCATTGGTGCCGACGACGCCGACGGCGCGGGGGTCGGTCTCGGCGATGGCGCCCTGCCCCGACACGGTGGTGGCGATCGGCAGATCCAGGAGTGCGGCCAGACGCGCCAGCGGCGCCTCGGCCCCGGCGATGACCGGGCCGCCGCCGCAGATCGCGACCGCCGACTTGGCCTTGCCGAGGATCTTCGCAGCCTCGCGGATCGCGTCCGGATCGGCGCCGGCGCGCTCGGCCGGGTAGGTCTGGTGGCGCGGATCGGCCCAGAGCTCGCCCGCGTCCACGTAGCCTTTCTGGGTGTCGAACGGCAGCGCCAGGTGGACCGCCCCGGGCCGGCCGGTGGTCATCGCCCGGAAGGCGGTGCGCATCATCGCCGGCAGGCGGCTGGCATCGTCCAGGCTGGTGTTCCACTTGGTCAGCGGCCGCATCATCGACACCTGGTCGAGTTCCGTCAGAGGATAGCGGCCGCGCGCCGTGGTCGACACGTCGGTGGTGATGGCCAGGATCGGCACGGAGCTCTCGTTGGCCTCCACCAGCCCCGGCAGGATGTAGGTCGCCCCGCCGCCGGAGGGACCCTCGCAGACCCCGGGCTTGCCGGTGACGCGGGCATAGCCGTCGGCCATGTACGCGGCGTGGCGTTCGTCGCGGGTCAGGATGTGGTGGATGTTGTGGTCGAGCCGCGCGAGCGCGTCATAGAACGGCAGCGTCGTGTCGCCGCACAGCCCGAACATATGAGTTACGCCATGGGCCTCCAGCATGCGCACCATGGCTTCCGCCCCTGTCGGCCGATTGTCGCCGTCACTCGCCATTCTCGGATCCTTCCATTGATGAAGGCGCGACAATAGCCGAGGCCGCGGCGGCTGGGCCAGACATGCATGACCCGGAGCGCCCCTGTCTGTGGAACGGCTGCGGTTCCGGAGCGGGGAGACTGAGGAACTGTTAATCCCTCTCCAACCCTCCCGCTCTCCCCGGATTTATTCCAGGGCAACCGGTTGGGCCTGAACCGACTCTCACCCGCTTCGCGTCAACGGATGGGCTCGCCCCGGCACAAGGCCGGGGAGTGGGAGAATCTTTTGGGTTTGAAAGAAGCGCCGAACTGGGCCGCTCAGGTTTCGGCGTCCGGGTGCTTCACGCCCAGCGCCCAGGCGAAACCGACGACCATGCCCTTCATGTAGGGCAGCGAGATCATGCAGCAGGCCAATGTCAGCGGCAGCCAGATCGACGCCATCACCCAGATCGGCGGATCCATGTCCCGCGACATCATCACGATGAACGGCATCAGCAAGTGGCCGACCAGGAACAGCGACAGATACGGCGGCGCATCATCGCTCGGATAGACGGTGTTGTCCGCCCCGCAGCACTCGCAGTGGTCAGAGACCTTCAAATACTTGCGGAAGAGGCGCCCTTCGCCGCATTGCGGGCATTTCAGGCGCAGGCCCCTGCGCACACCAAGTCCGATCGGCCGTTCACTCATCGCGTCCTCCGCATTCCGGATGCCCGCAAGGAACAGCAAAGCCCGGTGCTGCGCAATGCGTCCGACTGACGCCGGGTCACGGGTCTCATACCGGCCAGATCGATAAAAATTTATCAATGACCGCCGGAAATAGTCGGGGTTCGCGTTCAGTCTTCAAAGGGAGTCGAAATTTTCGAGCTCCACCGGGATCGATAGAGAGGATCGACCGTCATGTCCGTCCCCACACGCCGCCGTTCGGAAGCTCTGCTGCCCGCAGCGCTCGGCCTGTCCGGGCTGGCGATGATGGCCGTCGCCCTGGTCGCCCTCTTCTTGTCCTGACCATCCCAATCGGTGCCGATGGCCCGTCAGCGGCGCTCCGACCACCTCCGGAGCCCCAAGGCCGCGGCACCCCACCAGCGGGGCTTGCTCGTTACAAGCCCTGTCGTCGGGACCCTCCCCCCTCAGTCCCGGCCGTTAGGCCCCGGATCCGACCCCCCGTCGGGTCCGGGGTCACTTTTCGGCGTCAGGCGCTGCGGTAGAGCTTGGTCAGCACGAACTCCACATGGCCCAACGCCTCGGCCGCCGTATGCCGGCCGTTGGCGGTGCGCACGATCATCTCGATCAGGCTGTCCCCCGCCTCGTCGATGGTCTGCGAGCCCTTCAGCACGCCGGAGACGTCCACGTCGATATGCTCGCTCATGGTCCGCACCGTGCGCGGGTTGCCGGTGATCTTGATGACTGGGACGATCGGGTTGCCGATCACGTTGCCCTGGCCCGTCGGGAAGGTGTGGATCACATAGCCCGCCGCCGCCATCAGGGTCACGCATTCGGCCGCCGCCGAGGACGTGTCCATGAAGTACAGCCCGTTGCCCTTTGCCGGTGCTTCGGCGGGTTCCAGCACGTCGATGTATTTCGAGGTGCGGCCGATCTTCTCCAGGTTGCCGAGCGCCTTCTCCTCGATGGTCGTCAGCCCGCCCAGGATGTTGCCCTTGGTCGGCTGGCTGTCGGACAGGTCGGAGGTCTTGTGCGGCTCGATGACCTCGTCCTGATAGGCCTGGAAGGTGCGCAGGAACTTGTCGCGCGCCTCGTTATTGGCCGCCCGGTCGGCGCAGATATGCTCGCCGCCGGTGATCTCGGAAGTCTCGCCGAAGCAGCCGTACAGCCCGTGCGGCAGCAGCTTGTCGTACATGTTGCCGACGGTCGGGCAGCTCGACAGGCCGGTCGTCGTATCGCTCTCGCCGCATTTGGTGGAGACCCAGAGCTCGGTCAGCCCGCACTCCTCCTTCTGCTGCTCGGTCGCCCAGTGGACGAACTCCTTGGCCTTCCAGCTCGCCTGACGGATGGTCTCGAAATCGCCCTTCTGCTCGATGGAGAAGCCCTCCACGGGCTTGCCGGTCTTGGCGATGCCGTCGACGATCACCTTGGTCCATTCCGGCTCGATGCCGATCACCACCACGGCGGCCACGTTCGGATTGGCGCCGGTGCCGATGATGGTGCGGAAATGCAGCTCCAGATCCTCGCCGAACTGCAGCCGGCCGTAGGAATGCGGGATCGCCATCGTCCCCTTCACGTTATTGGCGACGGCCTCGCAGGCGGCGTTGGAGATATCGTCCACCGGCAGGATGACGACGTGGTTGCGCACCGCTACCCGGCCGTTTTCCCGGCGCCAGGCGGTCACGCTCTGATTGGCATAGTCGATCGCATTCGCCATGGTCGTTCCTCCTACCAGCGCTTGGTTTTCAGGTTGTGCACGTGAACGTGCCTGCCCTTGGCGGCGCTGCCGACCATGCGGCCGATATCCTCGCCGTACTTGATCGCGGTATCGCCTTCGGAGAGGTCGACCAGGGCCACCTTGTGGCCGATCGGCACGTCGTCGAGCACCTTCAGGCGGAACGTGGAATTGTCTTCGGTAACGCGGCACAGCATGTCGGTGCCGGCCGCCAGGTTCTCCACCACGACCACGCCGACATTGTCCTTGCGGTCGTGAACCAGGAGATGCGGTTCATTACTCATGCAGTCCTCCCTGTGAGCCTTCGTTGCGTTTGTCCCGCCATAGCGGACAGCAATCTTTCTTGGCGCGGCTCGCGCGTCGCTTTCGTTCCTGCACCCTAGCGTGACGGTTGTCCAGCCCGCGACTTGGCGCCCGCCGCCGCCAATCGGTCGCAAAACCGTCCCGCAGGCGTCACGCGACGGTGATGGCACCGCCATGATCGGCGGCGTAGCTTCGGGCTTCGCTTGCCACCAGACGAGAACCTCCGATGACCGATACCGCCCCCCTGCCCCTGCTCGGCGCCGCCATGCCGGTCCGGGTCCTGCGCGAGATGCGCGACTGGATCTGCGACGATCACCGCGACCTAGAGCTCCAGGACTTCATCAAGGCGGACATCCTGAACAGCGGCGACTGGAAGCCGATCGCCGCCGAAGCGAAGGAGCTGCTCGCCGGCTACACGGGACGCCTGGGCATCCACGGCCCGTTCTGGGGCTTCACCATCGCCTCGGAGGATCCGGACGTCCGGGAGGTGGTCCGCAAGCGCATGCAGCAGGGCCTCGACGTCTGCGAGGAGTTGGGTGCCACCCAGATGGTGGTGCACAGCCCGGTGACCACCTGGGGTCACAACAACATCGATTTCTATCCGACGGGCCGCGTGGACCTGCTCGGGCGGGTGCACGAGACCCTGGACGCCGCGGTCACCCGGGCGGAGAAGATCGGGGTCGAACTGGTGATCGAGAACATCGAGGACAAGGATCCCACCCACCGGGTCGATCTGGTGAAATCCTTCGACAGTCCCTCCGTCCGGGTCTCCATCGACACCGGCCATGCCCATTACGCCCATGGCTCGACGGGTGCGCCGCCGGTCGACCGCTACGTGACCGCCGCCGGCGACCTTCTGGCCCATATCCACCTGCAGGACGCCGACGGCTATGCCGACCGGCATTGGGCGCCGGGCGACGGAACTATCCGCTGGCCGTCGATCTTCAAGGCCGTGGCGGCGCTGAAGGCGCGTCCCCGGCTGATCCTGGAACTGCGCGACCATTCCGAGATCCTCAAGGGTGCCCAGCACCTGATCGATCTCGGCCTCGCGCAATAATAGTGGGACGGGCCGCGTTCCGGCTGAGAGGCCGGGACGCGACCGTCAGGCGTCGGGATGTAACGGGTGGACGCGCCACGCCGGGAAGACAGCCAGTGCCCGTGTCCCCTTTCCCAGCGTGCTCTCCAGGGTCAGCGTCCCGCCATGGAGCACCATCAGGCTGGTGCTCAGGGACAGGCCGAGGCCGGTGCCGTGCTTGGTGTGGTGCGGGTCGGAGGCGACCCGGCTGAACGGCTTCTGGACGCTCTGCATGTCGCGCTCCGACATGCCGATGCCGGTATCGACGACTTCGATCTCCATCTGCCCGCCGTCACCGATCCGCGCGGAGACCGTGACGCTGCCCCCGCCGGTGGAGAACTTCACCGCGTTGGAGATGAGGTTCAGCAGGACCTGCATCGTCTTCATGCGGTCGGCGTTCAACCGCGGCAGATGGGGAGCGATGTCGATCCGGATGGACACGAGATCCCGTTCGGCCTCCGCCGACAGGATCGATACGGCCTCATGGATTGCCGCCTCCAATCCGAACTCGCCCTCCACCACCGTGTCCTTGCCGAGCTCGATCCGGGCATGGTCGAGAATGTGGCCGACCAACCGCACCAGATGCAGTCCAGAACGATGGATGTTCTCGGCGTATTCGACGTTCCGCCCGCTGCCCAGCGAACCGAAGGTCTCGCTGGCGAGGACCTGGGAGAAGCCGATGATCGCGTTGAGCGGCGTGCGCAGTTCGTGGCTGAGATGGGCGAGGAAGGAATCCCGCAGACGGCGGTTCTCCGTCGCTTCGGCCAGCGACGCCTCGAGCGCGCTCTGCCGCTCGGCGGTGCGGATCAGCCGGGCCAGGTACAGCCCGGCCCAGACCGAAACCCAGACCACGATGACCGCCGCGATGCCCAGCGGCAGCATCATGTGGCGCAGGAAGGGATCGCGGGAGCTGGGAGGGCTCTCGTAGACCAGGGCCGTCGCCGGCGCGCCATCGGCCGGGTCGAGCACCGTCCATACGAAGCGGCGCCCGTCGGCCTCGGCCCAGCGCTCCTCCTCCGGCAACGCCTCGGCGATACGGACGAGCACCGGCACCGGGACGGTGCCGCGCATGACCTGCGGCCCGCCCGGCTCGATCGCCACCGTGGCCAGCCGGTCTCCGGACGGCAGCGATCCGCCGTGGCTCAGCGCGGCCAGCATCTGTCCCTGGTCGATCGCCGAGACCGACTGGGCCCCCTGATAGGAGATGAAAAACAGGAAACCGAGGCCGGCCAGGCCGATCGTACCGATCAGCGCGGCGAGGCGCGCGGCAAGCCCCTTCACCCCTCCAGCCCCTTCACTCCGAGGCCCTGTTCGTCCTGATGCCGCCAAGCCGATAGACAGGGCAATATCCGAAAATCGCGGACCCGAGATTCACCACGCCGAACAGCCCCACCAGGACCGAGATCACCGCATTCGGGATCAGTCCCCAGTCGATGAAGCCGGCATAGAGGCAGCCCACACCCAGCACGAGCCGAACGATGCGGTCGAGCGTGTGCATATTCGGCGCGAAGGGGCGGGACACGGACATGGAATTCAACGGTAATTCGACACAATTGAAATTACCTCAAAGTGTCTCAGACCGGAAGCGATATGGAAGGCCGGATCGGTGCCGCGACTTACAGTACTTGGTCCTCCGGCGGTGCTGCCGGCGCCCGCTGGCGCCCGGTCAGCCCAGGACGCCGCTGAGGCGTTCGAGCTTGTCCGGATTGCGGATCACGTAAATCGCGGCGATGCGGCCCTCCACCACCTCCAGCACCATGGCCTGCAGGGTCCCACCGTTGCGCGAGACGATCGCCGGCAGGCCGTCCACCGTGACCAGCGCCTCCAAGCGGAGCCGGCCGGCATATTTCCGCGCCAGGCCGCAGAACAGCCGAACCGCCTTGTCCGCCCCCTGGATGACATTGGGAAAGGCGAGCACCTTGCCGCCGCCGTCCGCTCGCAGGGACACGTCCTCGGCCAGCAGCCCCTTCAGCGCAGCGGCATCGCCCAGCCGCGCGGCTTCGAAGAACGCCGCGGCCACCCGGCGGCCCTCTTCCGGCGCGACCGGGAACCGCGGCCGATCCGCCCGTACGTGGCGGCGGGCCCGCACGGCGAGCTGACGCACCGAGGCCGGTTCCCGGTCGAGGGTTTCCGCGACATCCGCCAGCGGCATCTCGAAGACGTCGTGCAGCAGAAACGCCGCGCGCTCCAGCGGCGACAGCCGCTCCAGGGCGAGCATCAGCGAATAGGTCAGGTTGTCGGCCAGCAACTCCGGATCCGGCGCGTCCACGACCGGTTCCGGCAGCCAGGTGCCGACATAGGTCTCGCGCCGCATCCGGGCCGATTTGAGCTGGTCCAGGCACAGCCGCGAGACCACCCGACGCAGCCAGCCGGGAGGATTGCCGATGGTCCCGCGGTCCGCCTGGCGCCAGCGCAGCCAGCTTTCCTGCACCACGTCCTCGGCTTCGGCCATGGATCCCAGCATGCGATAGGCGAGACGCAGCAGCGCGGGCCGCTGCGTCTCGAAATCAGCGATATCCGGCTCAGGCCGCATTCTCGTGTCCAGCGCCACTCTCGACCGGATGGTTATAGCGAAAACCGACGGCCACCCGGTTCCAAACATTGATCGCCCCGATGGTCAGCGACAGCCAGGCGCGTTCGGCCTCCTCGAACTGATCGCGGACCAGCTCCCAGTCGGCATCGGGCACGCCTGTCTCGGCGACCCGGGTCAGGGCCTCGGTCCAGGCCAGGGCCGCCCGCTCCCGGTCGGAATACAGCGAGGACTCGCGCCAGGCGCTGGTCATATAGAGCCGCATCTCGCTCTCGCCGTCGCGCCGGGCCTCGGTGGTGTGCATGTGGATGCAGTAGGCACAGCCGTTGATCTGTGAGGCGCGCAGCTTGATCAGGTGAAGCAGCGACTTTTCGATCGGGCTGGCGGCGATCGCCTTCTCCAGGGCGACCATGGCGGCGAAGCCGTCCTTGGCGAGCGGATAGGGATTGGCAAGTCGGGGGGTCATGGGGATCTCCATCGTGTCGGATCAACGCGTCGACGGGGTCGACACGGACATGACGACGGAGCGCTCCCCGGTGTGACATGGACCGGGAAGAAATTTCGCGACAGAGACGGCAAAGAGAAACGGGCGGCCCGTGCTGGACCGCCCGCTGCTTCGCAGTTCTCTCCGGGATCAGGCGGCGCGGACGTCCCGCAGGAACGCCTGGACCCGGTTCTTCAGTCCCTCGGCCTGCTCGGTCAGGCTTCGGGCGGTGGTGAGCACCCGGCCGGACGACTCACCGGTCTCGCTCGCCGCTTCCCGCACGCCCGAGATGTTGGTGTTCACCTCGTTGGCGGCGGTGGCGACTTCCTCGACATTCCGCGAGATTTCCTTGGTCGCGGAATCCTGCTCCTCGACCGCCGCCGCAACGGCCGCGGCCACTTCCTGCACCTCGTTCACCCGGGTGACGATCTTGGCGATCGAGTTGACCGCCGTCCTGGTGCGGTCCTGCACGGCCTGGATCTGCGACGCGATCTCCTCGGTGGCCTTGCCGGTCTGACCGGCCAGGTTCTTCACCTCCGAGGCGACCACCGCGAAGCCCTTGCCGGCATCGCCGGCACGGGCGGACTCGATCGTGGCGTTCAGGGCCAGCAGGTTGGTCTGCTCGGCGATCTCCTGGATCAGGGTGACAACCGTGCCGATCCGCTGCACCGCCTCGTCCAGCGCCCGCACCTCGGACTCGGTCGACTGAGCGTCGGTGCGTGCAGCGCTGGCCAGGTTGTTGGCGTTCGCCACCTGATGGGAGATCTCGCTGATCGACGCCGACAGCTCGGTGCTCGCCGTCGCGACGGTCTGCACGTTCATCGAGGTCTCTTCCGACGCCGTGGCGACGATGGTCGCCTGGTGCGTGGACTGATCGGCGATGGTGTTCAGCGCCTGGGCGGTGCCCTCCAGCTCGGTCGCCGCCGCGGCCACCGCCGCGGTCATCGACTGCGCCTCGGTCTCGAACTGCTGGGTGATGTCGCGCAGGGCCTGCGCTCGGTCCAGCTCCGCCTTCTGCTTGGCGGCGGCCTCGGCCTGCAGGCGCTCGTTCTCCACCATATTGCGGCGGAACACTTCCACGGCTTCGGCCATCTGACCGACCTCGTCGCCGCGGCCCGCACCCGGGACGGTGACGTTGTGGTTGCCGGTCGCCATCTGCCCCATGACCACGGACATGGCGCTGATCGGCAGCGAAATGCCTCGGTTGAGGACGAGATAGGCCAGTGCGGCGAAGATGACGCCCAGCAGGGCGGATCCGGCGGCGAAGACCTCGACGATGATGAAGATCTGGTCCTGCTTGGCGGTGGCATCGCTGACGATGTTGTTCCCGCGCTCTTTCAGGGTTTCGAACTTCTGGCTCAGGGCTGCGACATACTCGCGGCCGGCGCCGTTGCTTTCGATCTGGCGGGCCTCGTCGACCGTGAACGGCTGGCGCATCAGGGCGATCTGACGCTCGGCGGTCTCCCGCCACTGCCGGTTCACCGCGATGAACTCTTCGGTCAGCCGCTTGGTCTCGGGATCGTCGGCCAGCGCGTTCAGCATGGTCTGACTGGCGGCGTCGAAGGCTTCGCCCTGCTGCCGGTAGCGGTCGATCGACGTCCGGTCGCCGCTGATCAGGAGTTCCTTGATGCTGCCGGACTGGTCGATCGCATTGCCCTGCATGGCGGTCAGCGTGTCGAGCAGGGTGTTGACCCGGTCGACCTCTTTGGCCGCATCCGTTGCCCGGCTCAGCTGGTAGAACGTCAGCGCGCCGGAGACCAGCATGATGGCGACCAGAATGCCGAACGCGCCGGCGAATTTCCGACCGATCGAGATGTTGTTCAAAGCAGACATGGTGTCCTCCTCAGGCCCCGAGACCGGCCAGCTTGCGCCGTTCCAGCTCCGTCAGATTGACTTCCACCGTGATGGCGCCGACCGGATTGCCGGAGTCGTCGTCGATCGTCAGGTTGATCTGGGCGCGCCAGGTCGCGGTCTCGTCGTTGAACTCGGGCTCATCGACGAACACGGTTCCCGGGCCGACATCGACCGTCTTCTGGAACTTGGCTTCGTCGCCCTGCCAGTAATCGGAGGTCACCGAGCTCTGGCCGACGTTCAGGCCGTTGCGATCCATGACGAAGACTTCCGTCAGGAGACCGACAGATCGGGCCTGGACCCGATAGAGGTAGGAGGACAGCGGGTTGGCCAGGACCGAGGTGATCAGCGGCTGATCCTCATTCTTGGTTTCCGCACGCCACTGCTTATCGAGCCGGTCGATCTCGCTCTGATTGAGCTGACCGGCTCCCTCGTTGCGGCTGCGCAGGGCTTCGAGGACGACCGGAACGTTCACCCACTCGCGGATGTCCGCGATGATCTCGTCGGTGACAAGCTCGTCCATCGTTAGGGTGAGCGCCTTGGGCTCGGCCTTGGCCGGGCCGGCAAGGCAGAACAGGGCAGAGACCAGGACAAGGACGGCCGAGGCGGCAGTCCGCATCTCCTTGTCTTTCTCTGCAAGCCACACTTTCATCTTTCCCTCCAGATAGACCCATTGCGTTGGGCGCCATATGAGGGGAAAAGGTCTAAAGATTGGTTAAAAGACCGCTCTTCTTTTCGCTGAATTTCCACCAGTTTATAAATAATTAACGTGTTCCGGGAGAGCGTCCGGCGCAATCCATTGAGACTATTCTGTCGATACCGTTCTCGTCTTCGGAACGGCACCGGGCGACCCCCGGGCCCGGTCCGGTCGTTAACCCTCTGCGTCACTCCTGTCCGGCCGGCGCGGAAGCCGCTTTTCCGACGTGAGCGTGAGAATCAACACAGCAACACCGTGACGGCTGTGGTCGCATATCCGCTCCTGCTGGCGCAGGTTGATGTCACGGCGCTCGTCATCTTTGGGGGCAGACCAAGACCGACACAGAGCGCCAGCCGGGTCGCCGTCGCTTACTCCCGACGGCGGCGGCCCGGCACCCCGAGCTTGAACCACCGCGGACCCGGCCTCTGACCAGATGGATGACGCAGACCCAATCGCCGCCGCCTTCGAACGCCTGACATCGGGATCCGCTCCGCGCGCGGAGTGGGCGCGGGAGCAGACTGTCCTGGGTTTTGGGATCGGATTGCGCCAAACGGCCGGCCGCCACGACGGCGCGCGGTGCCTGAAAGTTTTCGTCTCGCAGAAGCGTCCGTCGCGCGCTCTCGACGCCCCCGCGCCCGCCTTCCTGACGCTGCCGGCCTCGGATATCCGGATCCCCATCGACGTCGAAGCCCTCCCCCCGCTTCTTCCCCGTGGCGGAGTCCTGCCGTCCGGTGCGCCGGGTGCCGATCTGAACGCGGTGAAGGCCGACCGCCAGGGGGCGCCCTGGGGGTCGTACGGATATCTGATGCGCCATCGCTTCGACGGCCGGACCTATCTCGTGGGCTCCGGGCATGTGCTGGCCGGCGGACCGGAGCCGCAGGTCGGCGATCGCCTGATGATCTCAGACGGCACCGGCAACGGCCGGCCCGCCGCCCGGCTGGTCGCCTGGACGACGCCGGTCCCCAGCGAGGCCGGGTACCCGAACACCGTGGATGCCGCCCTTGCGGAGATCGTTCGCCCGGAGGCCGCCGCCCGCCTGACCGGCAGGCTGCCCACCGGGGTCAGCGGGGACATCCGCTCGGGCATGCATCTGCACCTGACCGGTGCCGCAAGCGGGCGGCAGCGGACGATGGTGGTCTGCGAACGGGCCACCCTGGCCGTCGACGCCGACGTGCCGGGCCTCGGCCGCCGGCGTGTTGGCTTCCGCGATCAGGCGCTGTGCCGCGCCGTCACCCGCCCGGGCGACAGCGGCGGCAGCCTGCTCAACGATCGGGGCCGAGCAGTCGGCCTCCACGGCTGGGGCAATCGGGACGGCGCCGATGAGGGCCGCAGCGACATCAGTGTCTTCACGCCCATCGCCCCCGTGCTCGACACCTTCGCCAAGCACCATGACCTCGACCTGTTAACAGACATGGACGTCATCACGATGCCGCTGGACCGCCCACCCGTCGACGATCTCGACGACGCCATCGACCTCGTGGCCCGCACCCTCTACGGGGAAGCCCGCCGCGAACCGGCCGAAACCCGCTTCGCCATTGCCGAGGTGGTCTACAACCGGGCGATCAAGCGCTCGCCCCGGTTCGGGCTCAGCGTGGAGGCTGTCTGCCGCCAGCCGGACCAGTTCAGCTGCTGGAACCCCGGCGATCCGAACCGCGGACGGACGCTGTCGATCTCCCTCAAAGATCCCGAGATCGCCGACTGCGTGACCATCGCCCGCGATCTGGTGGCGGGCCGAGTCGGCGGGCTGACCCTGGGGGCCGATCACTTTCACCACCGGCGGGTCTCCCCCTACTACTCCCGGGAGCACGCCCCCTGCGCCCAGATCGGCAATTACGTCTTCTTCAACGACATCCCGTAGCTGCATACAGCTCCCGCCAGGAGACCGGCATGCCCGTTTCCGGATCGCTGATCGACGTGATTGTCAGCCTTGTCCTCCTCTACATCCTGACCGCACTCCTCTGTTCCGCCCTTCGGGAGATCTTCGCCTCCGCCCTTCGGCTCCGCCAGAAGGCCCTCGCCCGCACGATCCGCGACCTGTGCGGCGAGCATGACGACCCCTGCGTCACCAACAATCTGGCCGAACGGATCCTGGATCATCCGGCGGTCCGCAATCTGCGCATGGCCGGCCGGTCCGCTCCGGCCTATCTGCCGTCGCGTCTGTTCGCCGGCGCCCTCCTCGACGAGTTGTCCACCCTCGCGCAGTCGGAAGACAGGCCGCGGCCGCGGGTCCCGGACCTGGTGGCCGCCGCCCCGAACGCCGATCTTCAGCGGACACTCGGTCTGTTCGCCGAGGAGACGGCGTTCGACCGGGTCGGGTTTCGGCTTCGGATCGAGGAGTGGTACGACGACGCCATGGACCGGGTGACCGGCTGGTACCGGCGCCGCAGTCAGGGCTGGATCCTCGCCGTGGCCGCGCTGGCGGCCGTCCTGTTCAATCTCGACACCCTGGAGATCGCCCGGGCGATCTGGGCCGGCGCGGCGTCGGTTGCCGAGGGATCGCCGGCCCTGCCCGTCGGCTGGCCCCTGTCCGCCGACGACAGCCCCCTGGCGGCCGGGTTGCAGGCCCTGTCCACCATCGCCGCGCACCCGTCCAAGCTGCTCGGCTTCGCGGTCACCGCCGTCGCCGTCTCCCTCGCAGCCGATCTCTGGTTCTCCCTGATGCGACGGCTGGTTCCCCCGCGGGTGGCCCGCGGCAGTATCGCCGGTCCCCGTGCCACCCTGCCCTCCGCCGGTGTCCTCGCCGACCACCCAGCGGCACCGGAGCGGGCCGAGAGCGCGCTGGAGGCCTCCGGCCTCACCCGCGACGACATCGAGGATATCCAGCGCGCTCTCGGCATGACGGGACGCTTCCTGACCGGCCGGCTCGATGCGGCAACCCGGTCGATGATCGAGGAATATCAGCTCTCGGTGGGGCGCCGGCCCACCGGTATCCTCACGCCGTACCTGGTCGAGCGGCTGCTGGCGCCGATCGATAGGTAGAAAATATTAACCATTCTTTCCATTCTGGATCGATTTTCATAAACCCCTTCGCGATCTACATCTACTGCGCGCGGAGGATCGGGTCGGTCTATGCTGGTCGCTGGCATGCTGGCGTTCCCGGACATAAACTGATCGACTGAATATCTAGTGTTTAATACGCCTTACACTTGGGGGAAAAGGCGTTGTCCGAGGAATCACGGCGTCCGGTCAAGGAACGACGCCATCTGACGGTCATGTTCGTCGATCTGGTGGGCTCCACCGGTCTGGTCGACGACCTCGATCCCGAGGATGCCCAGAACGTCTTCGACGCGTTCTCGGGGACGTGCGCCCGGTTGATCGGACAGTTCGGCGGCTATATCGCCCGGATCGAGGGCGACGGCGTGCTGGCCTATTTCGGCTTCCCCCTGGCCCGCGAGGATGCCAGCGAGCAGGCCGTGCGCGCCGGTCTCGCCGTCGCCGAGGCGGTCGCCAAGATCCGCACGCCGATGCGGACCACGCTGGCCTGCCGCACAGGCATCGCATCCGGTTCCGTGCTGGTCGGCGAGGCCCATACCAGCAGCGGGTCGGTCTTCTACGAGGTCATCGGGCGCGCGCCCCATGTGGCGCGGCGCCTCCAGGAACAGGTCGATCCCGGCGAGGTGGCGATCTCCGACGCGGTCTACCGCAAGGCCGGCGGCTTCTTCGTCTGCGCCCCGAACCCGCCGATCCGGCTCAAGGGGTTCCGCAATCCGGAAATGTTCTGGCGGGTGCGTGGCCATCGCGAGCTGCCCCTGCGCTTCCTCGCCCGCGACGCACTGCAGCGCTGCGCCTTCGTCGGCCGGACCGAGGAGCTGACGGTCCTGCACCGGCTGTGGGACGGGGCGCGGCTCGGCCAGGGGGCGGCCGTCGGCGTGGTCGGCCCGGCCGGCATCGGCAAGTCGCGGGTGATCTACGAGTTCGTCCATTCGGTGACCGAGGACCAGCCGCATCTGGTCCTGATGCAGGGCAACACACACCATCGCAACAGCCCGTGGCAGCCGCTGCGCGACGAGCTGATCCGGCATCTGGACGCCGCCACGCCGCCCGGCGGATCGCGGCTGGAGACGCTGACCCGCGAACTGGCCGCGTCCCCCGGCGAACAGGAAATCGAGAACGCCCAGGCGATCCTGCGCATCCTGGAGGACGGACAGTCCGGGGTCGCCATCTCGCGCCCCGGCGAGGAGCGCGCCCGCGTCGTCGCCGCCCTGGTGCGCCGTCTGGAGGCGCTCGCCGCCCGCACGCCGGTCATCGTGGTCATCGAGGACGTCCAGTGGCTCGACGACTCCTCCACCGAGTGGCTGGAGGTGCTGTGCCGGGGGGTGGAGCAACACCCGATCCAGGTCGTGCTGACCAGCCGGGAGACCCTGTCCGCCCGCCTGAAGCTCGACGTCACCGAACTGCAGCTGTCCGGCCTGACCCAGGAGGACGCCCGGGCGATGGTCGACCTGCTGATCTCGGAGAAGCCCTTCGCCCATCTCGACGCCCAGGCGGTGCTGGCCAAGGTCGGCGGCATTCCCCTGTTCATCGAGGAGTACGTCACCCACCAACTCGACCGGGTCGCCGCCCGCAAGGGCAACGGCGACGGCCGGGAGGTCGATCCGGAGGACGCGCCGGGCACGCTGATGGACCTGCTGAACGAGCGGATCGACGAGCTCGGCCCCGGCAAGGCCTTCATCCAGACCTGTGCGGTCTGCGGCGACGTGTTCGACCTGCGTCTGGTGGCGCGGACCGTCGGGGTCGATATCGACCAGGCCATCGCCGTGATCTCGGACCTGGAGTCGCGCGGCATCCTGACCGGCAGTGCCGCGGTCGGCGACGAGTTCCGGTTCCGCCACGCGCTGCTGCGCGACGCCGGATATTCCAGCCTGCTGAAAGCCGACAGGGCGGCCCTGCACGGCCGGATCGCCCAGGCGATGGAGACCTACGCGGCGGAGGACGGCTTCGCCGCCCTGCCGGAGGTGCTGGCCTGGCACTTCTCCGAGGCGGACGAGGTGGAGAAATGCCTGAGCTACCGTCTGGTGGCGGCGGAGAAGTTCAAGGGCCAGTACGCCGCGACGGAATCGATCCACCAGCTCGAGCTCGCCGCGGCCGAAGCGGACGCCATGGAGGAAGGTGGCAGCCGCCGGGAATGGCTGGTGCGGATCTACAACCTCATCGGTGCCACCCGGAACATCTTCTACGGATGGGGCGATCAGGTCGGCCAGGAGATGTTCGAGAAGGCCCTGTCCCTCACGGTCTCCAGCGACGACGGCCGGTCGACCTTCGACGCGGTGCGCGGTCTCTGGAACGCCAACATGATCCAGGGCAACTATCCGCTCGTCGAAGTTCTCACCCGCCAGCTCAGCGCCATCGCCGCGCGCTCCAGAGATCCGCTGATGAGGGTCGATGCGGCGAACGCCAACGGCGCCTATCGGCTTTGGTCCGGCGGCTTCAAGGAAGCCCACGCGAGCTTTCAGGAAGCCCTGCGGCTCTACGGTTCTGCGGGCATCAATCGAGCGATCGGGGCGCAGGGCACAGACCCCGGTGTTGTCGCTCTTTGTCTCAGCGCCTGGAATTTCTGGTTCTTAGGAGATCGGGACGCCGCTTTCGAGACAATCAAGGCCGCCAAGCAGCGTTCTGAAAGGATGCAGCACGTCTTCGGCCTCGCGTACTCGCACAGTATCTGCGCGTCGATTTGGCAGTGCGAGAGAAACCCTGAACAGGCACTGGCCGAAGCGAACCAGTCAACACTTATCGCAAGCGAAAATAAGTCGGGTATGCGCTACTGGATCGACCGTGGCGGCATTCTCGCTGGTTGGGCAATTGCATTCTCTGGCGACAGGCAAGCCGGAATCTCCCGGATCCGCGAGTCGATCGGCTCCTATAAGAGCGGCGGCGGCGGACAGCTGCTGCCCTATGCCCGGACCTTGCTGGCGGAATGTCTGCTGGCTTCCGACCTTCTCGAGGAGGCCGAAGCCGAACTCACCCAGGCCGGCGCGGACCTTCCGTCAGAGCACCCCTATTATTATGATTCTGAACGCCTGCGTCTGCTCGGCGAGGTGCTGATCCGACGCGGCTACGAGACAGAGGGTGCCGAGGCCCTGGCCTCCGCCTTGTCGTCTGCCGAGGCCTTCGACTCTCCGCCGCTTCGCAAGGCGGTCCTCGAAACGCGGGCCCACCTGCAACGGCGCTGACGGGTTTCAGGCGACACGCGGCCACGCCTGGCCCTCCGCCCAGGCAACGAAGGCCCGCCAGGCCGAGGTGTCGTTGAAGGTGTAGCGCACGGTCTTCGGTTCCGAGAATTCGGCGGCCCGGTTCCGCATCATCGTCAGCAGGGTCTCCGCATCCTCCGCTTTGACGTCGACGAGCTTTTCGGAGATCTGTGCGGCCAGGGTATCGATATCCCCGCGATGCCCGCCCTGCTCCAAGGCCCGCGCCGATATCCGGGGCACTGTCCGATCACGGTATCCCAGCGCTTTTGCCGCGTCCCGATACAGCGCCAGACTGCCAGGGTCCGACAGTTGATCCACGGGAAAGGCCGCAAGGGTCGCCCGGATGCTGACCATGGCCAGGGTCAGCGGACGATGGCCGAGTTCCAGCGGACCGTGGGTGACGGCCACCTCGTCGTCATCCTCCAGCATGCCGTCACGAAACGCCTCGTAGACGCTCCCGACTCCCACCACGCCGAAACTGTCGAGTTCGGCCGCGCGCAGGGCCCCGATGCTGGAGGCCCCGAGGATATGGACACCCTGGGCCATGGCCCAGAGCACTTCCTTGTGCCAGACCGAGGGCACAGTATCGAAGAAGCCGTCGATAATGCCGATCGCCCTGGGCGACTCACGCAGAGCCAGATACACGTCGCCCTGACGGGCGGGACCGCGGAAGGACAGTTCCGGGAACCGCTCCCGAGCGCCGGGCGCCAACGACGGCCCGCCGAACACGATCAGGGTCATGACGCTGCCCCCTGCTCCGGATCGATCCCGGCGGCGCGAAGCGCGCGGCGCCCCGGCCGATAGAGACGGGCATTCGGATTGCCCTCCAGACCCGGGACGATGACCCGCGCCACCGGGATGTTGAACTCCGCACGGGTCAGGTCGACCACGATCACCTGCTCCAGCCCGATCGCCGACAGCCGCTCGACCATCCGCTCGATCAGCGCCCGGGAACTGCGCCCCTGCAGGCTGGGCACATCGCCATAGGAAACCGGGGGCGGCGCGGAGCGTGTCTCGGCCACCGGCGGGACGACCGGCGTTTCGTCCGGACGTTCGTCGTAATACGTCGGGTCGATATCGTCGCGCACGCCGGCAATCATGGTGAGCCTGCCCTGAGCCGCTTCCGACAGGGCGCGGGACAGGGCGATATGGGCGAAGGGGTGGCATCCGTGCCCGTCGAAGCCGCTGACGGAGATGGGCATTCCGGTGGGCGGCGTCGGGATCCAGACGTTGAACACCGGCACCCCGATCTCGGAGGTGAGGTTCCAGGCCCGCACCGGCACCCCGGCGGCGGCATACCGGTCGAGCAAGGCGCGGCAGTGGGGATCGGTCACCGTGGAGAGATCCAACTCGCACCGGTCGCGGTCTTCCCGGGATCTAAGCCGCCAGAGCGCCAGGCAGTCGCGCTCGATCACCTCGCTGAGGCCGTGGCAGATCGCCTCCTCGATCGTATTGCCGGAGGCGAGCCCGTTGGAGGTGCAGAGAAAATAGCCGCTGCCCTCGGGGAAGGGCGTGCGGAAATCCGTATGGACCGCCTCATAAGGTACCCAGACCGGATCGCCGGTCACGAGCTCGTAGCCCTGGATCCACAGCAGCCGCGCCGTCGCCGTCAGATCCTTGCGGGTCGAAAGAGCCATGGAGGTGACGTCCACGACCGTCTCGCGGAACCGCAACTCGTTGTAGGAACCAAGCAGCAGCGGCGCCAGGATATGCTCGGCATGATGGATTTCGATCGCCTCCATCAGGCCGGAGGCCTTTGCCGCGTCCAGGGTCGCCCCCTTGCCCTGCGACACCGAGACGGAGCGGGCGTTCGGGCGGGTGACCATGACCACCGGAATGCCGATGGTGTCGAGGCCGGTCACGTTGGCGACACGCGTGATGCCGAAGACAGGCAGCAACGGCATCACGCGCTCTATCGTTTCGCGCGGTGAACAGGCACGCGTGGTGCCCTCGATCTCCAGAAAGGTAACCGGCGCAGCGTCGTTCACCACTCCCTCCAATCGTCTGGGATCACAGGCGCGATTGTCGGGTATCGTGACCGCGTGCCGTCAGGCCCCGTCGATACCTTCCATGCAGTTGAAGCTGTCGCTGCGGTCGGCGGTGCCGTCGCTGCGCAGCACGAAGGCCTTATTCGGGAACTGGGCGCCCGCCTTGTTCAGGACCTTCTCGAAATTCGGATTGTTGTCCAGCCGGTCGAGCAACCGGGTTTTCTTCACCTCGTACCAGTCGCCGTTGTCCGCCTGGTAGAAGATGCCAACATTCCACACATCATCGGCCATCGCCCCACTCCTTGAAATTTGCGTAAATCGCGGGCCGCAGACTACCACCATCCGGCCCATGGGCTTCACCCATTAGCTGTGTGAGAATTCACACTGACGGCAAGCGGTGCGCAAGAAAAAGCTGCACCGTTCACTTCATGATTTGGCCGAGAACTGGTCGGGGGGCTGGGACCGTGGAAGTCACGTCGATTGTGGCGCCGAATGCCGAAGTCTTCGCCGGCGACGTCGCAAGTCCTCCGTCGGTCCCGTGCCCCTGGCCGCAAGCCGGCACCGCGCCGGAGCCTTTGCAGCTCTCGGCCCGGACGGCGGAGGGATCGTGGTACCTGCTGACGCTGGCCGAGGACGGATCGCCGGCCCATCAGGGGACGCTGCGGATCTCGCAGGAAGCGGGCGCGCTCTGCGTCTCCGGCGATCTCTACCGCGTGCCGCGGGGGTTGGCGGCCGGCGAGCTGCCTCACGGGAGCGAACGTCTGGCCGTCGGCGACGGCTGGTACTGCCAGCCGAACCGCAGCGACTACGCCTGCCATTTCCGGTCCATGGGCGGCCGCCTGGACGGCAACGCCCTCACCCTGCAAGCCCGGGTCTTCTCCTGGGTTCCGACCGTCGGCAGCACCGCCAGCAACCGGGTCGGCGATTTCGGGAGTTTCGCCGATTGCGCGATGGCGCTGACCCTGCAGCCGACGCTGCACCGACCGCCGGCGGCACCCGCGACCCCTGCCCTCGCCCCCGCTCCGGCCGCCGCCCCCGTCCTGGCCGGCGCGATCCTGTGCGACGGCCGTCCGCACGCTCTGTGGGCGGTGAAAGCCGCGGAGTTCCCCCGGGGCCTGCGGCTCGTCGTGCACGAGATGGAGGGGCGTCCCTGGCCGGAGGACGAGACCTACAACGCCCGAACCCTGGTGGACATCTATCGTAAGGCCGGCATCGACTTCGAGGTCATCCGGCCGGCCGGGCGGATCCCCAACGACCCCAGCCTGACCCGCAGCGAGCTCGACGCCATGCTGGCCGAACAGGTGGCCCGCTACGATGCGGGACCGCTCTGGGTGCAGCACCTGTTCCTGGTTTCCTCGCTGAACTGGTCCGGGCTCGACGGCACCGGGCAGTTCGGCAACATCGCCGGTCTGATGTTCGACAACATCGACCGCCAGCGCCAGGGCGCCGCAGTCTTCCTCGACGCAGACCTGGCCAGTTCCGTCGCCGATCTCAACACCCGGATCGACCAGAGCATCCGCGGCCTGCCGATCGGCCGGTCGCCCCAGGTCGCCCTGCGCACCATGGCCCATGAGATGGGCCATACCCTGGGCCTGCGCCATTCGCCGGTGGAGCGGGCGCAGAATTGCGGGATCATGAACCAGATCCAGGAGCTGCTGCGGATCGTCGACCCGGCGACCGGCCCTCTGTTTCCGGCGATCTCCAAGCTCGAGTTCGACGCGGTCGACAGCCGCAACCTGAGCCACCGCCCGGACCCCGAGGTCTGTCCCGGCTGGGGCAACTGGAGCGTGCCGCCCAAGGGCATCGGGATCGGGCTGCAGCCGGACACCGGCCGGACGCCCGGCTTCAAGACCGACCCGGTGCTGGACATCCGGGTGTCGGTTCGGCCGGCCAACGAGCTGGCGGCCGAGGACGCGCCGGCGGTGATCAAGCGCAGCTTCGACCTGGGCGAACCGGTGTTTCTGGACGTCACCTTGCGCAACCTCACCGACGCCTCGATCACCGTGCCGGCCTCGATCACCCTGACCGACGGACTGACGGAAGTGGCGGTGATGGATCCGGGCGCCGAGCGCCGCCGCCTGATCGGCGCCGCCCAGACCCTGTGCGAGGGAACCGGCGTGGCGAAACTGGCCCCCGGCTCGCGCCACCGGCACATCCTGCAACTGCACAGCAGCGGCGACGATCCGGTCTTCACCGGGACCGGCGACCATGTGATCGAGCTGGCGGTGCGCACCGGCGAGCGCGGCTGGATCGAGGGCCCGTCGGTCACTGTGACCGTGCGCGTCGACCCGCCGCGGTCGCGCAGCACCGCGCGCATCACCGGACGGCGCCCGTTCTGCGAGGCCATGGCCCTGGGATATCTGGCGACCTATCGCGGGATCGAGGATACCGACATCCTGCTGCGGCAGCCGGCCTATCCGCTGGGCGCGCGGCTGGCGGCCGGCGTTCTGCAGGTGGCGACCTTCGCGGAATCCCCGATCGACGGAAAAGCCCGGATGTCGCCGATGACGCCGAACGCCCGCCGGGTCCGGGCCGCGATCACCGCGATGAAACAGTCGGGCGTGACCCGGGAGGCGGTCGTCGCCGTGGCCGAGGCGATCAATCCGCTAACCGAGAACCGCTCGGCGGTGGCGAGGGCCATCGAGGAGAACTGGTAGCGGCGCGTCAGAAGTTCGAGATCATCGACCGCAGGCGATCCAGGTCCAGGATCTCGAGCACCTGGCGCGACTTCCGGATGAGCCCCTCGCTCTCCAGATACGCCAGCTCCCGCGACACGGCCTCGCGGTGGGTGCTGATGCGGTTGGCGATCTCGAGATGGGTCGGCGGGCTCTTGATCAGCCGGATGCCGCCCGCCTCTTCGGGAGCGTCGCTGGCCATCCGGACCAGTTCGGCATGGATGCGGTTGTTCACCGCCAGAGTGCTGAACTCGAAGACCCGATCGCTGAGGCTGCGGACCTGCTGCACCAGCTCCTTGATGAAGCGCATGGCGACGGCGGGGTGCTCCTGGATCAGCGTCTGGAATTCGACCTGACCGAGCACCGCCGTCTCGCAGTCGGTCAGGGCCACCACCGTGGCCGAGCGCGGCCGGGCGTCGATGGCCGAATACTCCCCGAACGTCGCGCCTTCATCCAGGTCGCGGTAGGAAACCTCCTTGCCGCTGGTGGAGAACCGTTTCGCGCGGACCCGGCCGCTGGCGAGGATGTAAACCACATTGGTCAGATCCTGCTCGCCGACGATCTGACGCCCCTTCTGGTACCGGCGCCAGTCGCAGAGATCGCCGATGCGATCGAGCACCGCCTCGTCGAGATCGCTGAACAGATAGGCCTTCTTCAGCTTTGCGGCACGCGTGTTCATGATCCCGCCCGGCTCCCCCGATCCTGCCTGCGCAAAACGCCCGGCCGGATCGGGGAATCCCGGTCCGGCGTTCAGCTTAAAACGTTAACGCATCCAGCCATATCGAAACACCGATTCAGTGAAACCGGCAATATCCTCCGTTTCGGAGCTTGGAGAAGACGTGTCGCGCCTCGGGAAAATAAAGGGAGCGTCGCGGGTCTCTCCCGATCGGAAGAAACGCATACCGGACGGCCCATTGCCCGTTGAACAAGCGCCGTCTTGCGGGACTCTATTCGGCGTCGGTGGTCCGGAGCTGGGCTCCGGCCCGGTGGGCGACCGGCATATGGTCGCCATGGATCCACACTTTGCCTTTTCCGCCGCGCTTTGCGGCATACAGGGCACTGTCGGCGCGCTTGATGACCTCGGAGAGATCCCGCCCGTCGCGCGGGTAGAAGGACACGCCGACGCTGGCGCCGATCCGGGCGGGGACCGGTCCGGAGGCGCCGGCGCCGGCAAGATCGAACGGCTCTGAGATCTGCTCCACGACCCGCAGGGCGATCCGGCGTGCCGGTCCGTCCCGGGAGGCATCGAGCATCCCGAGGAAGGCCAGGAATTCGTCACCGCCGAGCCGGACGAGCACGTCGCCCGAGCGCATGCAGCCGCGTAGCCGCTGGGCGACGCCGATCAGGACCTGATCTCCCGCTTCGTGTCCGTGACTGTCGTTGACCTGCTTGAACCCGTCGAGGTCGATGGCCAATACCGCGTAGGCGCCGTCGGCGTGATGCCGTGTGGCGAGGAAATTCTCCAGGAACGCACGGTTGCCGAGATTGGTCAGCGGATCGCTGAAAGCCCGATCGGTCACCGCGTCCAGATCCGTCTGCTTCGCGATCAGGGTCTCGATCAGGTCTTCGAAAGCCTCGGACAGGATTTCGATCTCGCGGGGACCCCGGATCTTCGGAAAGGTTGCGGTCTGGTCCAGCCGCAGGGCATTCGCGGCCTCTGAAAGCGCCCTGACCGGTTTGGCGATGCGGCTGGCGATCAACCAGCCCAGGCCGCCGGCGAGCGCGGCGAATATCGCCCCGATGATCGCGATCCGGATCGAGAGATCGCCGATCGGCTTGAAGGCGACGTCGACGGGCTTGCGGGACAGGACGACCCACCCGAACCCCTCGAAGGCTCCCTGCCCCCTCACCTGGGCGTAGCCGGTCACATAGTCCTTCCCGTCGACCCAGGTCTTGATCGTCCAGTCCTTGCCGCCGCTCGCGGCCTCAGCCGGAACGTCGACTTTCTGGCCGAGCAGGGACGGGTCGCGGCCGAGCAGGACGGTTCCGTCCGCCGAAATCACGAACAGATCGACGTCATGGCGGGTGCCGCGCCCTTGCAGCAGCGCCAGTTCGACCGACTTCGCCCAGGTCCAGCTCAGATGGGCGGCGACGGCACCCACTTTCTTGCGCGAGGCGTCGAAGATCGGCATGGCGATATCGACGAACTTCATTGGTTCGCCCGTCGGGTTCTCGAGCAGCGACGCCAGCATGACGGCGTCGTGCACATCGCCTATGAACCGGTCCTTGATGCCTTCGATGAACACCGGCCGATGGCTGATATCCACCCCTTCCAGGATCCGTCCCGTGCTGGCCTGAACCCGGCCCGTCTCGTCCAGGATGCCGACCCACGAGAACTCCGGGACCGCGCTCTGAAGATGGTCGATGACCGGACGGGCGCGCTTCAGGTCGTCCATACCGCCGAGGGCCGGAAGGTTGGCGATGATCTCGACCTCCGCGATCCGGACGACCATCTCGCGGGTCAGCCGGTCCGCCATTTCCGTGGAGAGGTCGCTCAGACTGTCGCCGATACGATCGCGCACCTGCTCGCTGACGAGATCGGCAACCATCAGCGCGATAGCCGCCGCTACGGTGATGGCGAGCCCCAACGTGGCTCCAACGATCTGGCCTTTGAGAGTCATCGGCGATCCAAACAATCTGATTGCCGAATTCTCTGGCAGGAGAGGTCCACAGATGAGAGGTGTCGGCGTTCGGATACTTTGGTATATTCCCTAAAATACCGTAAATTTCTCATGCTTACTCGACGTCAGATCCTCGCCTCCCTTGCCTTCGCGTCCTTCTATGGACCGTCGAGACGCGCCGTCGCGCGCGCGTCGTCGGACCGGAATCCGTATCGCTGGACCGTATTCTATGCGGCAGAAGCGGCGTTCGAAACGCTGCTTCCTTTCGACCTCCTGATATTCGACCGGATGGCGCACCCGCCCATCGAACCGCTGACGGACGCCGGCAAGTCCGTTTTCGGGTATATCAGTCTGGGGGAAATGAACCGGGAACGCGCGGAGTTCGCCCGGTTGCAGGACTGGGGAATCCTGGGCGAGGAGAACCCGAACTGGACAGGCAGCCACTTCATCGACGTGCGCGATACCCGCTGGGTGGCGATGGTCATCGAGGAGATGGTGCCGGCGATCCTGCAGCGCGGGTTTCAGGGGTTGTTCCTGGACACGCTGGACAATCCGGTGGAGTTGGAGCGACGCGATCCGGTGGCCAATGCCGGCATGACCCGGGCGGCGGCACGGCTGGTCAAGGCGTTGAAACTGCATTGGCCGGAGGTGCCGATCATCCTGAATCGGGGATACGGCCTGCTCGATCAGGTGGGGTCCGATATCGACCATGTCCTCGGCGAATCGGTCTATGCCGACTACGATTTTGCCTCGAAAACCTATCAGAAGGTGCCGGAACCGCTCTATCTGGAGCAGGTGGACATCCTGAAACGGGCGATGGCGAAGAACCCGGACCTGAGCGTCCTCACCCTGGACTACTGGGATCCGGCCGACCGGGAGACCGTCGCGGAGATCTACCGGGTCCAGCGCGCGAACGGCTTCTCCCCCTACGTGGCGACCATCGAGCTCGACCGCATCGTTCCGGCTCCCCGCGACGAATGATGCGCCGTCTCGGCATTCTTCTCTTCCTGGCGTGCGGAGTGTTTGCGGCAGCACCGGCCCATGCCCAGACGCCCATCCCCCGCACGGTCATCGCCCTCTGGGAGGGCGGCAAGGACAGCCGCCTGCGCGAAGCCCGCAGCCACCAGCTGGCCACCATGCCGCTGGAACAGCTCGGACTGGTCGTCGAGTATCACCGGGTCACCGATCCCCTGCCCGACCTGACCGAGCGACCGGATGTCAGGGGCGTCTTCGCCTGGCTGAACTCCCCCAGCCGCCCCGGTGCCGCGCGGCTTCTGGAGTGGTACGAGCGGGCCCTCGACCTCGGCAAGAAGCTGGTGATCTTCGGCGATCCCGGCATCTCCGCCGATCCCGAGACCGGCCCGTTGCCGCAGGACCGGATCAACCGTCTGCTGGAACGCCTGGGCGTGCGCTATGTCGGCACCTATGTGTCCTATACCGCCGGGGCGACCTACCCGGTCCGGAACCCGAAGATCTGGGGTTTCGAACACACGCCGCCCCTGCCGCCGGCCTTCACGGAGACCGTTCTGGCGGATCCGAGCGCGGTCTCGCATCTGAGCGTGGAGGTCCCCGGCCACCAGCCCGCGAGAGGGGATCTCGTCGTGACCGGCCCGAACGGCGGCCTGGTCGCCCCGTCCTATGCCGTCGAAGTCGATCCGCCCTCCAATATCCGACGCTGGCTGATCAACCCGTTCGAGTTCTTCCGCCTCGCCTTCGCCACCGACGACCTGCCGAAGCCGGACACCACGACCCTCGTCGGGCGGCGGTTGTTCTACAGCCATGTGGACGGCGACGGCTGGCGCAGCATTTCCGAGGTGAAGATCGACGACGCACCGGCCAGTGCGGCCCGGGTTCTGCTGGAGCGGGTGATCAAGCGGTTCCCGGATCTGCCCGTCACCATCGCTCCGATCGCGGCCGAGCTCGACCCCGACTGGATCGACGATGCCGAGGCCAGGGACGTTGCCCGCGCCTTCTTCGAGCAGCCGCAGGTGGAAGCCGGCTCGCACACCTACAGCCACCCGTTCCGATGGTCCTTCTTCGCCGACTACGATCCGGCGGTCGAGCAGGCGATCGTGCGCCGGGCGGACCCCAATCAGGACATCCACCAGGGCTATGCCGACATCGCCGAGGAAAAGGACAGCGACGGCACCGAGAAGACGGTGGATATCGGCCGCTACGCCCTGCCGCGGGCGTTCTTCACCAAACCCTTCGACCTCGAGCTGGAGATCGGCGGCTCGCTGAAGCGCATCGCGGAGGTCGGCGGCAAGCCGGTCCGGGTAATCCAATGGTCGGGCGACACCTCGCCCTTCGAGGCCGCGCTGCGGGAAGCGCGCGAGGCCGGGATGCAGAACATCAACGGCGGCGACACCCGCTTCGACAGCGACTACCGCTCCTACGGCTTCGTTGCCCCCATCAGCGTGCCGGTCGGGGCCGAGCGTCAGATCTATGCCTCGATGAGCAACGAGAACACCTATACCGACCTGTGGAGCGGCCGGTTCTTCGCCTATCGCCATGTCCTGCAGACGATCCGCAACACCGAGTTGCCAATCCGGATCAAGCCGATCAACCTGTACTATCACAGCTACTCGGCGGAAAAGATCGCCTCCACCAACGCCCTGATCCAGGTCTACGGCGCGATGGAGGCACGGGAGATCGCCCCGGTGACCGCCTCCCATTTCGCGCGGATCGCCGACGGTTTCTATGCGACGCGGCTGATCTCCCTGGGCGACCGTCGCTGGCGCGTCGAAGCACGCGGCGCGCTGGAGACCCTGCGGTTCGACCGCGCGAGCCGCACGGCCGTCGATTTCGCCCGATCCTCCGGCGTGCTCGGCGCCCGGCCCTCCCATGGCAGCCTCTACGTCGCCCTCGACCCCGACGCCGCGGAGCCCGTCGTGGCCCTGACCGAGCGCGATCACCCGCTGGATCCCGATCCCGCGCCGCACCCCTATCTGCTGCAAAGCCGATGGCCGGTCCGCGGGCTGGCACTCGAGGGGGATGACGGGCTGTCCGTCAGCGCCGAGGGCTTCGGTACCCTGTCGATGACCTGGATCGTGCCGACCGCCGGAGACTGGCGGGTTCGGATCGACCAGGACGGCGCGACCGCCTGGAGCGAGACCGTCAGGGTGGGAGATGACCGCCGGCTGCGGATCGCCCCGGGCGCGGACGTCGAGGCCACGGTCGCCGCACGGATCCGGATCGAGCGGATCGGCGACTGATGCGCCAATTCGCGATCACCACCGTCTTCGTCGTCATTGTGGCGCTTGCCCTCAGCTTCCTGCTGCTGCCGAGCCAGAAGGAACTCGGCACCATGATGTTGCGCGACCGGGAGTACGAGGCATCGCGGGCGTATTTCGAGGAGCAGATCGCCACCGGTGACCGCTCTCCCCAGATCGTCTCTGGCCTGCTCGAAATCTACATCCGCAACGGCGACGTGGACCGCGCCATCGAGCTGGTCGACAGCTTCGAGGAGGCCATCGGCACCGGTCCCGACATCCTGCGCCGACTGGCCGATCTCTACCGGCAGGACCGCCGCTTCGGGCTGTACCTGCACACCCTGGAGCGCCTGACCGCCATCGCCCCGACCGCCGAGCGGATCGAGGAACTGGCCGAAGCCTATTACAAGGCCGGCATGACCGAGAAACAGGTCGCGGCCCTGGACTGGCTGCGCACCTACGATGCAGCCCCCGTCCCCCGCCAGCTGGAGCTCGCCGACCTGCAGACCGCCACCGGCGACTACGCGTCCGCCGTGGATACGCTGTCCGACATCCTCGATACCGCCCCCGAGGCGCTGGACCCGTCGTACCGCCACCAGCTCTTCGACATGACCCTCTTCCTGGACGAGCGCGACCGGGCCAGGCAGATCGCCGATACGGTTCTGACCCCAGACGCTCCCCCCCAGCTCCTGATCGACTTCGCCGATGTGGCGCTGTTTCGCGAAGTGCCGGACTTGGGTCTCGAGATCCTGGAACGCCGCCCGTCCCTGGAAACCAGTTCGGCCGACTGGCGCCAGCTGCACGCGGTCGCGCTGCGGGCCTTGGGACGCGACGACGCGGCCCGGGAGGAGATGCTGCGCTGGTGGCGCGACGACGCCCTGCCCCCGGGCAGTGCCGCCAGCCTGATCGACCTGGCGCTGAAGCGGGCCGATCTCGACCTCGCCGTCGATGTCGTGTCCCGCTTCGGTCTGGAACGGATCGGCGTAGGACCGGCGCTGTCGCTGATCGGCGAACTGCATCGGGCGGGGCGGACCGACACCGTCGACCGCATGCTTGCCGACCTCGGCCCGGACGTTCTGGAGGAGGAACCGATCCTGGGAGCCGAGATCATGCTGGCCCGCGCCGACACGGCGGCGGCGACCCGGTATGCGGACATCGCACTGCGCCACGGCGTGGCGTCGATCGACGACCGTCTCGGCCTGGCGAACCTCCTGACCCGGCTGGACCGCGCGCAGGAGGCGTTCGACCTGCTGCATCCCTCCATCGACGATCCCTCCCTGCCGGTCGAGGGCGCGCTGCTGCTGGCCGAGCTGTACGTCAGACTGGACCGGGCGGAGGACGGATTCTGGGACGTGGCGGCGTTGCTGGCCCGGCGCAGCACACCGCGGCTCCGCGCGATCTGGGCGCAGCTCGCCCTGGCGACCGGACGCCCGACGCTGGTGGCGGAATGGCTGGCCCGCGAGCCGGCCTTGGACACCGGCACCGCAACCGACCTATATTTCCTCGCCGAGCGCCAGGAGGACTGGGACGTGGCCGTCGCCGCCGCGCGCCGCCTCATCGATCTCGACAAGGGCGACGACACCGTCCGGCGCCTGGCCTATGCCCTGTTCCGGCGCGGCGAGGCCGAGGAGGCGCTGACGCTCATCCGCCCGCTGGTGCCGCAGACCCCGGAGGTGGAGCCGCTCTACGCCGATATTCTGGGTTCCCTCGGCCGCACCGACGAACTGGTGGCCCTGTGGACCCGGCAGATGGCGCGGCCCGAGTTGAGCGAGGAAACGCGCGAGACCCTGGTTTACAATCTGCTGCAGGCCGGCGCCGACGGTGCCGTCTGGGATCAGGTCCTTGCCCTCGCGGAGAGCCGCGGCGGCGGATGGTGGTACACCGCCGCCAGCGCCGCCAAGCGTCTGGGCCGGGTCGACGATTTCGCCAGGCTGGCACAGTCCCGGATCGGGACCGTCGACCCGACCTCCGAGGAAGCCTCGACCATCGTCTACGCCCTGTCCGATGCCGATCGGGCGGCGGCGGTGCCGCTGTTCCGCACCCTGGCCGAAAGTGCGCCCGCCCAGTGGGACGCGGCCTATATCGCCGTGCTGAACGACCTCGGCCGGCGCCAGGAACTGGTCGAGTGGACCACCGCCCGCCTGGCCGGATCGACGGAACCGAAGATCGCCCTGTCGCTGGCCTATGCCCTCGCCGATATCGACCCGGCCGCCGCCGCCGAAGCGGTGAAGCCCCGGGCGACGTCGAGCCGCGACTTCGCCGCCCTCTATGCCGAGCTCCTGCGCCGCGCCGGCCGGCGCGAGGCGGCCCTGGCCTTCGAGATCGACCTGGCCAAGAGCGGCCGGTTCGGCGAGGCCTACACCCGGGAGACGGCGTTCCGGGCGTTGGAAACCGGCGACCGGAGCACGGCGGAGACCCTGTTCCGCCAGGTCGCCACCGATGCCGGACCGGACAGCGAGAGCGTGCGCCAGCTCTTCTATCTCTGGGGACCGCGCCCCCGGCCGGATGCGCTGGACTGGATCGAGGCCAGGGCCCGCACGGCGAGCGGCAAGGAACGCGATGCCTGGCTCGACAAGCTGCTCGAGGTCCGGGCCGGCGGGCGGGTGGCCTCGCTGATCGGCGGGCCTGAGGGGGCGAAGACCGACCAGGACCTGCTCCATCTGGTCAGTGCTTATGCCCAGAGCGACGACCGCCGGTTGCTGCGCGAGGCGATGCTCAAGGCCCTCGCGCGGATCGCCGATCCAGACCGTCTGCGCGCCCTCGCCCGGACCGCCGAGAATACCCGCGACCGCGGCCTGATCACCGCCGCCTGGCGGGCGGTCCTGAACGCCGCCCCTGCCGATACGGAGGCGCAGCGCACCCTGGGGCTGATTGCCTATGACGAAGGCCGGCTGATCGACGCCGAACGTCTGCTGGCCGCCTATCTGGCCAATGGCGAGGGGGACTACGAGGCCAATTACTACTATGCCGACACCCTGGCCCGCACCGACAGGAGCGCGCAGGCAATGCCGTTCTATCGCAAGGCCCACGCGCAGCTTATGAAGATCGAACCCCGCGATTTCACTCAGGAAGTCGCGCGGGCTAATCTGCTGCGTCGCCTCGGCCGTACCGAGGAAGCGGTGGCCTTGATGGACAGATTGGTTCGAGAGCGGCCGGGAGACGAAGGATTGCGCGCGGATTTTGCCGATCTGCTGATCCAAACCGGTGATCTGCGGCGCGCCCGCTCGATCCTGAAACTGAAGTGAGCGGGTCGATGCGCCTTCTTGTAGCCCTGACGATGCCGGTGCTGGCCTGGAGCCTGCTCCAGCCGTCCGCCGTCCGGGCACAGGTGCCGGTCTCGCTTGAGGCGCGGGCGGTCGGCGACACGACGCTCGACCTCGTCTTCGACGGCGCCACGCCGCAGGATACCGAGCAGAACGGCCAGGAGGTGGTGCTCCGCTTCCCCGGCGCCATCGAGCCGCGGAACGTCGAGACCGTCGCCCGGGACAACGCCGCCTGGATCGAGACGATCGAGTACGGCTACGATTCCCTGCTCGTCCGCTTCGCCGCCGGGGTCCAGACCCTGATCGAACCGGGTCCCTCGGGCGTCACCATCTTCGCCAACCGTCCGGCGGTGCAGGAGACCCCCGCGGCCCCCGCCGAGAGCGACCCCCAGCGGGGCCGGCTCGACTACTATCGCGCGCTGGCCCAGATCGAGTCCGGAGCCGTGACGGACGGGCGGGCAATCCTGGTGCGGCTGCTGCGCGACGACCCGCGCAACATCGAGGTCATGCTGCTGCTCGCGCGCGCCGAGGAGGAACTGGGGCGGCCACGCCGGGCGGTATCGCTCTACGACGCCGCCCTGGCGCTCGACCCGAAGCTGCCCGGCGCGATCCGCGACCGTCAGCGGCTGGCCCGCGACCTTGCCGACACGGCGGCGCTGTCGACCCGCTACCAGGACGTGGAGAACGGCGAGACGCAGATCATCACCGCCCTGGACGGCCGGGTCTCCAGCGCCGAGGGGCTGAGCCTCGCATACCGCCTGGAGAACCGGCACATGGAGGCCGGCGCTGTGACCCGGCGGGACGGCCGGGTGGAGCGTTTCGAGGGCGACCGCCAGCGTGGCACCTTGACCCTCTCCCCGCCCCGCGACGGCGCCCTGCAGCTCGCCGGCAGCCTCTACGCCTCCACCTACGTCGCCGGCGCCGGCTTTGCGGTCGACCTGGACCGCGGCGCCGGCCGGATCGGGCTCGACGCGCGCTGGTCGGAACCGGATTTTAACTTTGTCGAGGGTATCGTCTCCGGCGGCGCGCGGGACCGCGTCGGGGTGGACGGTCAATGGCAGGTCGGCGAGTCCTACGAGATCTCCGCGGGCAGCGCGCTGAACCGCTACAGCCTGGACGGCGACCATGCCGGCGCCGGTGCGGCGATCACGCTGGAAGCCCGGCGGCGCCTGCCGGAGGACTGGCCGCTGTCCACCGTCGGCTACCGCTTCGACGCCGAATACATCCTCAACGCCCAGGACAATCCGGCCACCGGCGCCGACCTCCTGCCGCTGAGTTCGCGCGAGGGCCATACCCTGGATGCGACGGCGGAACGGTCCTTCGGTCCGTATATCCGCGCCCAGGGCGTCGCCGGCTATACCTACGACCGCCTGAACGGCGGCGGACCGCTGGCCGAGGTCAACCTGATCTACGAACCGCTGGTCGACCTGGAGATCAGCACCACTCTCGGGACCAGCATCAACGAGTCCCGCGGCACCCAAAACCAGCTCTTCTATGGAGGGCTGTCCCTGAGAACCCGGTTCTGACCGCGCCCGGCGCGGCGGAAAGGAGGACCCTATGAACATGATCGCACGTCCACTGGCGACAGCCGCCCGCAGCCTCGCGGTCCGGATCGGTGCCCTGGCGCTGACGCTGGCTCTGGCCGCCTGCGCTTCCAGCGACCGTCAGGCGCGCGACTATGTCGACCCGAACGCCGACTTCAAGACCATGAAGGTGGCGGTGCTGCCGTTCGAGAACCTGACCAACTACCCCAATGCCGGCCGCATCGTCGCCGAGCTGATGGCGACCGAACTCTACGATCGCGGCGTCTTCGAGCTGCAGGAAGATACCGAGACCCGCCGCGCCCTGGCGCAGCTCAAGATCGACCCGGAGAACCTCACCAGCGTCGCCGCCGCCCAGCAGGCGGCCGGTCTGCTGGAGGTGGATGCCATCGTCATCGGCAGCGTGTCGGAGTTCGGCTATCAGCAGGGTCTGCGCGAGGAGCCGGTCGTCGGCCTGAACGCCCGGCTGGTGCAGGCCGGCACCGGGACGGTGCTCTGGGCGTCGAGCCATTCGGTGATGGGCGGCGGCTATCTGGAGCGCGGCTCGCTCAACGCCACGGCACAGCGGGTCGTCTCGTCCATGGTCGATCCCCTGACGGACCGCTGATCCGCGTTTCGTCTTCAGCCCTACCGGGCCAACCGCACGCCCCGAACCACACGCCCATGATCGAGCGCCCATGACCGACCGACCCGCCGCCGACGCGCCCGCCGCGCCCCCTGCCCCGCGCAGGCTCCTGGGCGTGCGCGTCGCCGCGTGGGTGGAGATCGCGCTGTTCTTCGTGGCGGTGCTGGCGATCGACGCCCTGCTGCTGGACGGCGACCGGTTCTGGGATGTCCGACCCCACCCGTTCTGGCTGATCGTCATCCTGGTCGCGGTGCAGTACGGCGCCAATGCGAGCCTGGTCGCCGCCCTGACTGCCAGCCTGGCACTGACGGTGGGCAACCTGCCGGTGCCGGAACTCGGCGCCGACGTGTTCCAGTACTGGGCGGGGATCGGCCTGCGACCGGCCCTGTGGGTCGGCGTCGGCCAGATCCTCGGCCAGATGCGCGACCGCGAGCTGGCGGAGCGCACCCGTCTGCAGACGCGGCTCTCCCTGCTGGAACATCAGAACCAGCTCATCGCCAACGGGTTCGAGGAGCTGAAGCGCACCAAGTCGGCCCTGGAAGCGCGCATCGCCCGGCAGTTCCGAACGGTCATCACCACCTACCGCGCCGCCCAGTCGATGGACGTCACCGACGAGGCGCGCCTATCCCGGGGCCTGGATCAGCTCATCCAGTCGGTCCTGTCGCCGCAGAAATACTCCCTGTGGACACTGGCGCCGGACGGCTTCGTGCTGGAGCGGGCGGTCGGCTGGCAGGAGGACGACCACTTCGAGCGCCGCCTGGACCTCGGCCACCCGGTGGTCCGGCATCTGCTCGCCCGCGAGCCCGCCCTGTGTGCCGCCCGGCCGATGGACGAGCGCAAGCTCATGGGCCAGGGCCTGCTGGCCGGCGCGCTGACCGACCTGGACAGCGGCGAGATCGTCGGCATGCTGAAGGTCGAGGAGACCGCCTTCCTCGACTTCAACCTCTACACGCTGGAGAACTTCAACGTCATCTGCTCCTGGATCGCGGCCGCGCGGATGCGCGCGCGCCGGTGGCAGCAGCTTCAGGCCGACCGGCTGACCGGCGCCAACGACCTGCTGATGACGGCCGAGGTGTCGGAGCGGATCTACGCGCTGCTGGTCCAGCTCGGCCGGCGCAAGGGCTTCTCCTCCAGCCAGCTCATCGTTCGGCCCGTCGATCCCGACGCGCTGGCGCCGGAGCAGCACTCGATCCTGGCGCTGGCGCTGGGCGAAGCGGCGCGCGCCACCTTCCGCTCCACCGATCTCGCCTTCGAGCGCGAGGCGGACGACGCCGAATACGCCATTCTGTTGCCGGGCACGCCGCTCGACGACGCCGAGCTGCTGGGCAGCAAGCTGCGCCAGGCGATGGCCGGCCACCTGCCGCCAAGCGTCCCCCTGGACCAGATCCTGATCGAGGCCCGGCCGATCGAGGAGACCGCGCCCGCCCCCGCGCCGTCGGGAGGGGGATCGGCATGAGCGCCTCCACCCCACCGGAGCTGCCGACCGAGCGCCCGGTCCGGGTCGGCCGGACGGCCCTGGACATTGCGGTGGCCTTCGCCGTGGAGGCGTCGCTGCTCTGGGCGGTGACGGACGGCCGGATCGACTGGCCGACAGCACTGGCGGGACATCTGGCGTTCAGCCTGATTCTCGTCCTGTTCGCGGTGTGGGAGACGCGGCGCGGGCGCGAGACGCGGCTGCTGAGCTGGCTCGCCTGGATGACCTTGACCCTGGGGCCCGGCGGTCCGGTGGCGACCGCGCTGCTGGCGGCGATGACCCTGGTCTTCAGCCGCAGTGCGCGGCCGTTCGAGGAATGGTACGAGAGCCTGTTCCCCGACGATCATGAATCCCGCAGCGAACTGCTGTACCGCCGGCTTCTGGAAGGCCGCGAGGACGCGGTCGCCGAAGGCTCGGTCAACTCGCTCACCGACGTTCTGTTCACCGGCACCACTAGGGCGAAGCAGGCGGTGGTCGCCCTGCTGGCGCGCCGGTTCCGCAGCGAGTTCGCCCCCGCCCTGCAGATGGCGCTGGCCGATCCGGAGGCGTCCATCAGGGTACAGGCAGCGACGGCGGCCAGCACCATCGAGGAGCGCTATCACGCCACCCGCATCGAGCTGGAGGATGCCGTGCGCGCCGCGCCGCAGGATGCGGACGCCCTGCTGTCCCTCGCCCGGCATCTGGACGACTACGCCTATGCCGGCGTGCTGGACGACGACCGCCAGCGGTCGGTGATGGCCGATGCGCTCACCGCCTATCGCGGCGCCAACCGGCGGCTGGGCGCGCGCGAGGATATCGACCTGGCGATCGGCCGGCTCATGCTGCGCCTCGACATGATCGACGAGGCGGAGATGCACCTATCCGGCCTGGCGATGCGCTGCGAGGACCCGCGGCCGACGCTCTGGCACGCGGAGTGCCTGTTCAGGCTGCGCCGGTTCGACGACCTGCGGCTCGTGCTCGACGACCCGAAGCTCGCCCAGCTCGGGCTCAGCGAGGAGTACACGGGCATCAATCCGGTGATCAATCTCTGGCAGATCTCGGCGCTCACGGCGTTCCAGCCGCTGGAGGCGGAACCGTGAGCCGCGCCGCCCTGCCCGAAGCCGATGTGTGTCTGATCCTGGAAGGCTCCTACCCCTATGTGGCGGGCGGGGTATCGACCTGGACCCACGACCTGATCAAAGCGCAGGCGCCGATGACCTTCTCCATCGTCGCCCTGACCTCCGACGACCAGGAACGGGAGATGCGCTACGAGCTGCCGGACAACGTGGTCGGGGTGGTCAACGTGCCGTTGCGGGCGCGGGCGGACGGGCCGTCGGGGACGCTCGGCGCGCCCCGCCTCATCCGGGAGCTGACCGACGCGCTGATCTCGATGCGCGACGATACCGCCCAGGCGGGCTTCCGGCGGGCGGTCTCGCTGATCGCGGATGCCCGGGGCCGGCTCGGCACGCGGCTGCTGATGAACTCGCCGGCGGCCTGGGAGATGATCACCGCCATGTACCGCGAGGACGCGCCCGAGAGCTCGTTCCTGGAGTATTTCTGGACCTGGCGGGCACTATTCGGCGGGCTGTTCGCGACCCTGCTCTGCGATCTGCCGCGGGCCCGCGTCTACCATACGATCTCAACCGGCTATGCCGGGCTGGTCGCCGCCCGGGCCGCCATGGAGACCGGACGGCCCGCGGTGCTGACCGAGCACGGCATCTACACCAACGAGCGCCGTATCGAGATCACCATGGCCGAGTGGCTCTACGATGCAGCCGACAGCTGGTATCAGATCGAGACCCCGCGCTGGGACCTGCGCCAGCTCTGGATGGCGGCGTTCCAGGCCTATGCCCGGGTCTGCTACGAGAGCTGCACCGCGATCACCACGCTGTACGGCGGTAACCAGATCCTGCAGCGGGCGGACGGCGCGCCGCCGGAGCGGATGCGGATCATTCCGAACGGCATCGACGTGGCGCATTACAGCGCCCTGGTCCGCGATAGCGCCCCGCGGCGGCCGACCGTCGCCCTGATCGGCCGGGTGGTGCCGATCAAGGACATCAAGACCTACATCCGCGCCGCCGACGTGCTGCGCAAGACCGTGCCCGACGTGCTGTGCTGGATCATGGGACCGGCGGACGAGGACAAGGAATACGCCGAGGAGTGCTTCGAGCTGGTGCGCTATCTCGGACTGGAGGAGACCGTGGTCTTCCTCGGGCGGGTCAAGATCGCCGAGTATCTGGGCCGGGTCGACGTCCTGGCCCTGACCTCGATCTCAGAGGCGCAGCCGCTGGTGATCCTGGAAGCGGGCGCCGCCGGCGTGCCGACCGTGGCGACCGATGTGGGCGCCTGCCGCGAGATGATCGAGGGCCATCCTGACGAGGCCCCCGCCCTCGGGGCCGGGGGCGAGGTGGTGCCGCTGTCCTCGCCCAATGCCGCCGCGGCGGCCATGGGCCGGCTGCTGATCGATCCGGACTGGTGGCGCCAGTGCAGCGACGGGATCCGCCGCCGCACCGAGCGCTACTACAACAAGCGCGAGATCGACCGGATCTACGGCGACCTCTACCGCGATATGATGGCGCGGCCCGATGGGTCCAAGATCGACGGGAAAGAAAACGACGGTGGCCGCGCACGGGCCGGCGCGCTGGCGCCGGTCGCCTCCACGGCACGGCGCTGATGGCGGGCATCGGCTTCACCCTGCGTCGGCTGACCCAGCGCGACGACCTGATCGGGGCGGTGATCGGCTACGGCCATTCGGTCTTCATCTCCGCCGGGCCGTGGCTGCTGACGGTGCTGGCGCTGATCGCCATCAACCTGATCCTGACCGACGCCATGCCGCGCGACAGCCTGGAGCTGTTCAGATCGATCATCGTCTATAATTTCTCGGTCAGCCTGGTGATCACCGGTCCGGTGATCCTGGTCGCCACCCGCTATCTGGCCGACCGGGTGTTTGAGAAACGGGTCGACACCGCTCCCGCTCTCATGGTGACGGCCATGGTGCTGGGCACCGCCCCAGGGCTGCTGCTGGCGGCGTGGTTCTATCTGGTCGTCTGTACCATACCGATCCCGCTGGCCCTGCTGGCCCTGGCGAACTATGCGGTGATCTCGGCGATCTGGGTCGCCGGGCTGTTCCTGTCGGCGCTGAAGGCCTATGTGCGGGTTACGGTCTCCTTCGGGCTCGGCATGGCCGGGTCGGTGGCGCTGACCTACCTTGTCGGCGCGGCATACGGGCCGATCGGCGCGCTGGCGGCGTTCAGCGGCGGCCTGGCGCTGACGATGCTGGTGCTGATGGCCACGGTGCTGGCGGAATACCGCTACCCCATGACCCGGCCGGTCAACCTGCTGCGCTATTTCCGCGACTACTGGGAACTGGCGCTCGGCGGCCTCGTCTACAATCTGGCGATCTGGATCGACAAATGGGTGCTCTGGGCCACCCTCGACGACACCTCGGTGGTGGGCGGGGCGCTGGTGACCGCACCGTTGTACGACGGGGCGATGTTCCTCGCCTATCTGACCATCGTGCCGGCGCTGGCGATCTTCACCGTCGCGGTGGAGACCCGGTTCTTCGAGGACTACCAGCGCTTCTACAGGCAGATCGGCGACCACTCGACGCTGGAGGCGATCCTGGAGAACCAGCGCGGCGTCGAACGGTCGGCGACCGACGGGCTGCGTTCGGTCATGGTGATCCAGATCGTGATCTCCGTTCTGGTGATCTTCTTCGCCCCGACGATCCTGGACGCGGCGGGCGGCGCCTCGCGGCAGATCGGCATGTTCCGCTTCGGCGTGCTGGGGGCGCTGTTCCACGTGCTGATGCTGTTCTGCGGCATCCTGCTGATGTATTTCGACGCCCGCCGCCCGGCCCTGACGCTCAACATCGTCTTCCTGGCGACCAACGGCGCCTTCACCTGGGCGACGTCGGAGCTTGGATTTCCCTATCTTGGATACGGTTATTTCGCGTCGACCCTGGTGTGTTTCGCCCTCGGCGTCGTGCTGCTGTTCAACGTCCTGCGCCACCTGCCCTACTACACCTTCGTGCGCAACAACCCCTCGGTCACCGGGGCATAGGAGACGTCCGCCATGCGCCGGGGCATCCCCGTCTTCGAGTCCGTCATCCGCGACCCCGATCTCGCCTCGCTGCGCATCCTCCGCCACGGGCTCAAGGACGCTCTGGCCAGTTCCGACATCCCGCGCCGGCTGGTGCAGGACCTGCAGCTCGCCCTGCAGGAGCACACCACCAACCTGCTCAAGCACGGGGCGCCGGCGCCGACCGAAATCAAGGTTCACCTGCATAACGACGGCGCGGTCTGGGCGCTGGAGATCTTCGACGACGGCGGCGCGTTCCAGAATTTCGACGCCTATCTGGCGCTGGCGACCTTCGCCGACCGCCGCAAAGGACCGCGCACCCACGGCATGGGCATGAAGTTCATCGGCACCCGCTTCGCCGATTACGACTACGATGCCGGCAACGGCCTGACCCGCCCGAACAGACTGTCGCTCTGCTTCCCGCCCCGCGCCGAGTTCATCACCCGGCCGGTGATCGTGGTGATCGAGGACGAGCCGCTGACCCGCCAGCTCCTCAAGTCGATCCTGCGGCAAAGTTTCCGAGTCTTCGACTTCGAGCTGCCGGGCCAGGCCCTGCGGCTGATCCGCAGCTATCCGCCGGACCTGATCCTGTCCGATATCGGCCTGCCGGAAATGAACGGGATCGAGCTGCGCAAGGAGCTGGCACGCGATATCGAGACCGACATCGTCCCCTTCGTCTTCCTGTCGGCCCACGGGGACGACCGCACGATGGCGGAGGCCAGCGACCTGGGGATCGACGACTTCGTTCCCAAGCCGATCGACCCGCCGGTCCTGCTGCGCATCGCCCGCCGGCTGATCACCCGGTCGCGCAAGGTCCGCGAGGCGCTGATCGCGAAATCGGCCAAGGATCTCACGGAGGGACTGCGACCCAATCTGCCGAAGCGGTTCGAAGGGTTCGATCTCGGATTCGCCGGGGAGACCGCGAGCCTGGGCGGCGGCGACCTGATCCAGTCGGGCATGGTGGGCGGACGTCTGATCGTCCTGCTGGCCGACGTCATGGGGCACGGGCTGGCGGCCCGGTTCTTCGCCCACGGGGTGGCCGCCTATTTCCGCTCGGTGATTCTCGGCGCCGACGGCGAGCCCGGTATCGACGAGCTGATGACCCAGCTCTCCAACAGCCTGTTCGCCGATCCCACCTTCGAGCGGACCATCGTGTCGATCCAGCTCGTGGCGCTCGATGCGCAGGGGGGGATCGAGATCTGCTCGGCCGGCCACCCGTTCCCGATCGTGGTCAGCGGCACGACCGCGCGCTGGGCGGAGATCAGCGGCCCGCTTCCGGCCCTGGAACAGGACCTCCCCTTTCCGACCATGCACCTGACGCTGGAGAAGGGCAGCCGCCTGCTGCTCTATACCGACGGTCTGTCGGAGGTCGCCGCGGTGCGCCGGAACCCCGCCGCGGCCGGCGAGCGTCTGTTCGACCTGTTGCTGCGGCATGGGGAGACGCCGGTTTTCGACATGCCGGCGGCGGTGCTGCGCGACCACATCGGCACGACGCGCGTCCTGGAGGACGACACCAGCCTGATCGCGATCGGCCGGCGCTAGAGCTTAACAGACCAGAGCGCGGGTCACGCCGCGCCGACGGCCTCGCGCGCTTCCCGGGGCGAGTCGAAAAACGCCATGAAACGGTCGAGCTGAGTGGCCTTCAGCAGTTCGAGCGGCTGGTCGGTGGCACCGCAGACCGCCACCTTGGAACGCTTGGCGCTCAGGGCGCGAAAGGCGTGGACGATCAGGCCGATCCCGGAACTGTCGATGAATTCGACGCGGCTCAGGTCGAAAACCAGGGGCTTGCCTTCACCGATCAGGGCCTCGACCTCGCCGCGCGCCATCTGCACCTCGGCCGAATCCAGGTCTCCGTCGAAGGCGATCACCGAATGGCTGTCCGCCCGTTCGATGGTGTAGCCCATTTCAACCCCCGTCTGTGCCAATGTCGCTCGCATATCGAGCCGCCTTTCCATCATGTCCTAGTGCGGAAGGTCCACGGCGTAATCCGCGCTGAGCAGACGCCGCAAACCCTCCTCAAGACTCACGTCCGCCCGTATACCCATACGGCGGACCGCCACTGCCGGATCGCCGATCGACACTCGAATGTCGCCGGCGCGCGCCGGCCCGAAGACGATATCGCCCCGGTTTCCGGTCATCGCCCGCAGCGTCTCGGCGAGGCCGAGAACGGTTGTCGGCGCGCCGGTGCAGACATTCGCAACGGGTGCCGTGGTATCGGCCGCCTTCAGCGCCGCCAGGATGTGCGCCACCACGTCGCCGACATAGACGAAGTCGCGGACCTGCCCGCCGTCGCCATGGATGCTGACCCCCTGCCCCTTGGCGAAGCGCGAGGCGAAGATCGAGATCACCCCGGAATAGGGCGACGAGGGATCCTGGCGCGGACCGAACACATTGAAGAACCGCAGCCCGAAGCTCGGCACCCCGTGAATCCGCCCCGCCACCCCGGCATGCAGCTCGGAGCCGTATTTGTCGACCCCGTAGGCGGTGAGCGGCGCCGGCGCCTCCCTCTCGGAAAGCGGGGTGTTGGCGTTGTCGCCGTAGATCGCGGCCGAGGAGGCATAGACCACCGGGATCCGGCCGGCGTCCCGTGCCGCCTCCAGCACCTTCACCGTGCCGGTGACGTTGACCGCGTGGCTCTCGGCCCAGGTCTCATTGCATTTCTGGACCGAAGCGATCGCCGCCAGATGCACCACCGCGCCGCAGCCGTGGATCGCCTGGGCGACCGCGTCGGAATCCTCCACCGAGCCTTCGACGATCTCGACCCCGGACGGCACGTTCGCGCGCCTGCCCGTGGACAGGTCGTCGAGGACAACCGGCTCGTGCCCGGCGGCCAGAAGGGCATCGACGACATGGCTGCCGATGAACCCGCATCCCCCTGTTACCAGGATCCTCACGTATCGCTCCAGTCGGTGGGAACAAGTTGATACTTATGCAAACTTCACACTGATCGACGCCGTGTGCGACCGCAGAAAACAACAAAACGACTTAATATTTGTTAAATTTCACAAAGATTCTTGCAGCCTGCAGCCATGGCGGAGTTTCCCCGGAACCCTGTTCGCGCAAGAGCGGTGGACCCCAAGCGCCGCCCCTGAACCCGGAAACACGAAACCCCTCCCCGGTCGCCCGGAGAGGGGTCGTTCCAGCAGCCCTGAAGGCTGGCAGGATTGCGGCAGACTTACTGCGGCAGGCTGTCGTCAATGCCGCGCACGTACCAGTTCATGCCCAGCAGGGTGCCGTCGTCGAGGGTCTTGCCCTCTTCCACCGCGAGCGTGCCGTCCTGCTTGTAGATCGGGCCGGTGAACGGATGGAACGCGCCGGAGGTGATCTTGGCCTCGGTCTCCTGCGCCATCGCCTTCACGTCGTCCGGCATGTTCGTGTAGTCGGCCATGACGACCATCTTGGCGCCCATGCCGCCCCAGACGTCACCGGATTTCCAGGTACCGTCGAGCACCGCCTTGGTCCGCTCGATATAATACGCCGACCAGTCGTCCACGATCGCGGTGAGCTGGGCCTTCGGCGCGAACTTGATCATGTCGGAGGCCTGGCCGAAGCCGACCACGCCCTGCTCCTCGGCGATCTGCAGCGGCGCCGTAGAATCGGTGTGCTGGGTGATGATGTCGGCACCCTGGCCGATCAGGATCTTGGCGGCATCGGCTTCCTTGCCCGGATCGAACCAGGAATTCACCCACACGACTTTCAGCTTGAAGTCCGGATTGACCGACTGGGCGCCCAGCAGGAAGGCGTTGATGCCGCGGACCACCTCGGGAATCGGGAACGAGGCGACATAGCCGGCGACGCCGCTCTTCGACATCTTGGCGGCGATCTGGCCGATCACGTAGCGGCCCTCGTAGAACCGGGCCGAATAGGTGGCCAGGTTGTCGGCCTGCTTGTAGCCGGTGGCGTGCTCGAACTTGATCTCCGGGAACTTCTTGGCGACGGCCAGCGTCTGCTCCATGAAGCCGAAGGAGGTGGTGAAGATCAGGCCGGCGCCCTGACGCGCCAGACGGGTGATCGCCCGCTCGGCATCCGGGCCCTCGGCCACCTTCTCCACGTAGACCGTCTCGACCTTGTCGCCGAACTCCTTCTCGATGGCGAGACGGCCCTGGTCGTGCTGGTAGGACCAGCCGTGATCGCCGATCGGGCCGACATAGATGAATCCGACCTTGAGCGGATCGGCCGCGCTGGCCGGCGCGGCGGCAAAAGCCCCGGCGGCGAGCATCGCGGCGACGACCGCGAGCTTGACTATCTTCCTCATTGTCCCCGTCTCCTGTCCTGTTCTCGGGATGGCAGTCTCACCGGTCCGGCACGAAGGTCTGGCCGATGCACGCCGGTGTATTGATCTTGGTCAGCGTCCTGTTCCGCGAGATCAGGACCAGCACCAGAATGGTTATCAGATAGGGGAAGGACGACAAGACCTGGGACGGGATGCCGATCCCCAGGGCCTGGGCGTACAGCCCCATGATCCAGACCGCGCCAAACAGATAGGCGCCGATCAGCACCCGTCGAGCGATCCAGGTGGCGAAAACCACGAGGGCGAGCGCGATCCAGCCGCGCCCGGAGGTCATGTTCTCCACCCATTGCGGCGTGTAGGCGAGCGAGAGATAGGCGCCCGCCAGCCCGGCACAGGCGCCGCCGAACAGGATGCAGCCGTAGCGCACCGCGATCACGTTGTAGCCGAGCGCATGGGCCGAATGGTGGTTGTCGCCGACCGCCCGGATGATCAGCCCGGTGCGGGTCCGGGTCATCACATAGGAGACGCCGGCGACCAGGGCGAAGGAGGCGTAGACCAGCACGTCCTGGCCGAACAGGATCGGCCCCAGGAACGGGATGTCGCTCAGCACCGGGATGTCCAGCGGCTGCAGCTTCACCCCCGGCAGGCCGGTGAAGCTTTCCCCGATCAGCCCGGACAGGCCGAGACCGAGCAGGGTCAGGGCCAGGCCGGAAGCGACCTGATTCGTGGCCAGCGTCTGGGTCAGGAAGCCGAACAGCAAAGACATGGCCATCCCGGCCAGAACTCCTGCAAGCACCCCGAGATAGGGCGAGCCGGTCGTGTAGGCGGCGGCGAATCCGCAGACCGCCCCGACCACCATCATCCCTTCCACGCCCAGGTTCAGAACGCCGGAACGCTCCACCACCAGCTCGCCGATGGCGGCCAGCAGCAGCGGCGTGGAGGCCGTGATGATCGTCAGGATGACCGCTTCCAGACCCGTCATCGCCCCGCCCTCATGTCGTTTGCGGGCGCAGCAGGCGAATCCGGTAGAGGATCAGCGTGTCGCAGGCCAGGACGAAGAACAGCAGGATGCCCTGGAACACCTGGGCGGTCTTGTCGGAGATGCCGAGGTCGATCTGTGCCGCCTCGCCGCCGAGATAGCTGATGCCCAGCATGATGCCGGCGACCAGAACGCCGACCGGGTTCAGGCGGCCGAGAAAGGCGACGATGATGGCGGTGAAGCCGTAGCCGGGAGAGATGGACGGCTGCAGATGCCCGCTCGGCCCGGCCACCTCGCAGATGCCGGCGAGCCCGGCCAGCCCGCCCGACAGCAGCAGACAGAACCACACCATGCGCTTGGAGGAGAAGCCGGCGAAGGTGCCCGCCCGCGGTGCCGTGCCCACCACCCGCACCTCAAAGCCCTTCAGAGTGCGCGACATGACCACGTAGAGCACTGCCACCGCCACCAGGGCCAGCCCGGCGCCCAGATGGATGCGGCCGTCGCCCAGGGTCGGCAGAAGCTGCCAGCCATCGAACTGCACCGATTTCGGGAAGTTGAAGCCCTGCGGGTCGCGCCAAGGGCCGCGGATGAACCAGTCGGCGATGAGCTGGGCGACATAGACCAGCATCAGGCTGGTCAGGATCTCGTTGGTGCCGAACCGGGTGCGCAGGAAGGCCGGGATCGCGGCGTAGAGCGCGCCGCCCAGCGCGCCCATGGCCAGCATCAGCACCATGACCGGGAAGCTCTGGAACTCGTGCCACAGGATCGGCAGGGCCGAGCCGAACAGCGCGCCGATGGTGAGCTGGCCCTCCGCCCCGATGTTCCAGACATTGGCCCGGAAGCAGATGGCGAGCCCGACGCCGATCATCACCAGAGGTGCGGCCTTGACCACCAGTTCCTCCAGCGACCACCACCAGAGCACCGGTTCCAGGAAATAGACGTAGAGCGCATGGACCGGGTCGAGCCCCATCAGCGAGAAGATCACCGCGCCGGTCGCCAGGGTCAGCGCCACGGCGAGCAGCGGCGACAGCCAGGTCATCAGCTTGGAGCGCTCGGCCCGTCTCTCCAGCACCAGCCTCATGACGCCGCCCTCTCGTGGGCGCCGGCCATCAGCAGGCCGATCGCCTCGCGGTCGAGGCTTGCGGTCGGCCGGGCCTCTGACAGCTCGCCACGGGAGATCACGGCGATGCGGTCGGCGATGGCGAAGATCTCGTCCAGGTCCTGGCTGATCACCAGCACCGCCGAGCCCTCCTCCGCCAGATCGATCAGCGCCTGACGGATCACCGCAGCCGCCCCGGCGTCCACGCCCCAGGTCGGCTGGTTGACCACCAGCAGCCGCGGCTTGCGGTCGAGCTCGCGGCCGATCACGAATTTCTGCAGGTTGCCGCCGGACAGCGACCTCGCCTCCGGGTCCGAATGGTAGGTGCGCACGTCGAAGGCGCCGGCCACCCGCCCGGCCACGTCGCCGGCCATGCCGAGATTGACCAGCCCGCGCCGCACCATGCCGTCATCCACGGCGAAGCGGGTCAGGATCACGTTCTGCGACAGCGGGAAGTCCGGCACCGCGCCGTGCCCCAGCCGCTCCTCCGGCACGAAGGCGGCACCCAGTGCCCGGCGCGCCTTGATCCCCCGCGCCGCACAGACCTGGCCGGCGATGGTGATGGCGCCGGTCAGCCCCTCCACCCGCTCGCCGCTGACCGCATCGAACAGTTCGGACTGGCCGTTGCCGGCGACCCCGGCGATGGCGACGATCTCGCCGGCGCCGATCCGCAGCGACACGTCGCGCAGGGCGGTGCCGAACGGTCCGTCCGCCGGCAGCGAGACATGGTCGAGGGTCAGGATAGGCTCTCCGGACACCGCGCCTGAGCGGGTCGAGACCACGGCCACGTCGACCCCGACCATGTGCCGGGCGAGCGAGGCGGCGGTTTCCTGCCGCGGATCGACGGTGGCGACCACCTTGCCCCGGCGCAGGATCGTCGCCTCGTGGCACAGCGCCTTCACCTCCTCCAGCCGGTGGGAGATGTAGAGGATGGCGCAGCCCTCCGAGGCCAGCCGGCGCAGGGTGACGAAGAGCTGGTCGGCCTCCTGGGGGGTGAGCACCGCCGTCGGCTCGTCCATGATCAGCAGAGCCGGCTCCTGCAGCAGGCAGCGCACGATCTCGATCCGCTGGCGCTGGCCGACCGACAGGTCCGCGACCAGCGCATCCGGTTCCAGCGGAAGGCCGTATTCCCGCGACACCGAAGCGATCCGCGCGGCCAGTTCCTTCATGTCGGCGCTGCCCGGCAGGGCGAGCGCGATGTTCTCCGTGACCGTCAGCGCCTCGAACAGGGAGAAGTGCTGGAACACCATGCCGATGCCGAGCGCCCGGGCGGCGGCGGGATTGGCGATGCGCACCGGGGCCCCGCGCCAGCGCAACTCGCCCTCGCTCGGTTGCAGGGCGCCGTACATCATCTTGACCAGGGTGGATTTACCGGCACCGTTCTCGCCCAGCAGCGCGTGGATCGCGCCGGGCCTCAGGCGCAGAGTCACGTCGTCATTGGCGGCGAACTCGCCGAATTTCTTGGTGATATGGACGGCCTCCAGAAGGAAGTCGCTCATTCGGCCCTGCCCCCGCCGGGTAGATCGCGTATCGATCCTCCTGGGTAGAGGCTGGCAGCGCCGGAGTCGAGCATCTTGTTGCAGCGCACGCTGAACCTTTGGGGATGCGTCGCCCGGATGACGTGTCCTAGACTGCGGCCAACCGAGCCCGCGCCAGACGGGCCCACGACGGAACGATCGACCACAGGGAGAAACGCATGGCGGCCGGCAGGGACAGGCTTGCAGGAAAGACCGCGCTCATCACCGGCGGCGCGTCGGGAATCGGCCGGTCGATCGCCGAGATCTTCCTCGACCAGGGGGCGACCGTCACCATCGCCGATATCGATGCCGAGCGCGGCAACGCGGCCGCCTCCGAGATCGGCGCGACCTTCTCTTTGCTGGACGTGCGCGACGAGGACGGCTGGCAGCGGGTCACCACAGAGCTCTTGGACCGCCACGGCCGGCTGGACGTGCTCGTGAACAATGCCGGCACCGGCGGCTCGGGCGGGTCGATCGAGGACGCGTCGGTCGACGACTGGGACCGGGTGATGGACATCAACGGCAAGGGCGTCTTTCTGGGCTGCAAATACGGCGTGGCGGCAATGAAGGCGAACGCGGCCCCGACGGGCGGGTCCATCGTCAACATGTCGAGCATCGCCGGCCTGGTCGGCGCCCCGGCGATCCCGGTCTATTCCGCCTCCAAGGGGGCCGTGCGGCTGCTGACCAAGTCGATCGCCCTGCACTGCGCCAAGAAGGGCTACGGCATCCGCTGCAACTCGGTGCACCCGTCCTATACCGACACGCCGATGGTCGACCGCATGGTCGACGGGCACCACAACCCCGAGCGCCTGCGCCAGGCGATCGTCGCCGCCGCCCCGCTGGGCCGCATGGGCGCGCCCGCCGATGTGGCCGGCGCGGTCCTGTATCTGGCGAGCGACGACAGCGCCTTCGTCACCGGCACCGAGCTGACGGTCGATGGCGGCATCTGCGCGATGTGACGCCCGGCCGATTTCTTCTGGAGGAGACACGCATATGTTCGATCTGACCGGCAAGGTGGCGCTGATCACCGGCTCGTCCCGCGGCATCGGCAAATCCATCGCCGAATGCATGGTGAAACAGGGTGCCAAGGTGGTGATCTCGTCGCGCAAGGCCGACGCCTGCACGGCGGTCGCCGAGGAGATCAAGGCGGCCGGCGGCGAGGCCGTGGCGATCCCCTGCAACATCGGCCGCAAGGAAGAACTGCAGGCGCTGGTCGACGGCAGCCGCAAGGCCTTCGGCAAGATCGACGTGCTGGTCTGCAACGCCGCCACCAACCCGGTCTTCGGCCCGATGTCGGAGGTGTCGGACGACGCCTATGACAAGATCATGGACACCAACGTGAAGAGCGCGTTCTGGCTCTGCAACATGGTGCTGCCGGAAATGGCCGAACGCGGCGACGGGGCGGTGATCCTGATCTCCTCCATCGCCTCCATGTACGGCAACCGCAAGCTTGGCATCTACGGCATCTCCAAGGCGGCCGAGCAGCAGCTCGTGCGCAACCTCGCCGTCGAATGGGGGCCGAAGAACATCCGGGTCAACGCCATCGCCCCGGGCCTGATCCGCACCGACTTCGCCCGCGCCCTGTGGGAGGACGACAAGCGTCGCACCATCATGGAGAACGTCACGCCCCTGCAGCGGATCGGCGAGCCCGAGGATATCGGCTGGCTGGCGACCTATCTCGCCTCCGACGGCGCCCGCTTCGTGACCGGCCAGACCATCGTCGCCGATGGCGGGCGGACCATCGGCGATCCGTCCTGAGGGGATCGGCATGACGAATCTCGGCCCGGTCACCGACGCCCACCGCTTCGACGAGGCGGGGCTGGCCCGCTACCTGGCGGATCAGGGGCTCGACGGCGCGGCCTCCGGCCTGACCGTGCGGCAGTTCCAGGGCGGCCAGTCCAACCCGACCTTCCGCCTCGACACCGCCGACGGCAACGCGTCCTACGTGCTGCGCAAGAAGCCGCCGGGAGACCTCCTGCCCTCGGCCCATATGGTGGAGCGCGAGTACCGGGTCATGGCGGCCCTGGCGCAGACCGACGTGCCGGTGCCGGTCATGCGACATCTCTGCGAGGATGCGTCGGTGATCGGCACGGCGTTCTACGTCATGGATTTCCTGGACGGCCGCATCCCGGACGAGCCCTCGCTCGATGAGGGCTACAGTCCGGAGGAGCGCGCAGCGATCTGGGACAGCGCCAACGCCGCCCTGGCCAAGCTGCACACCGTCGATGTCGAGGCGGTGGGGCTGGGGGACTTCGGTCGGCCGGCGAATTACTGCGGCCGCCAGATCGCGCGCTGGACCAAGCAGTTCGAAGCCACAAAGACCGACCCGATGCCGGACATGGACCGGCTGACCGAGTGGCTGAACGTCCATCCCGGCGTGCCGGACGAGGTGGCCATCGCCCATGGCGACTTCCGCCTCCCCAACATGATGCTGCACCCGACGGAGCCGCGGGTGATCGCCGTGCTCGACTGGGAACTGGCGACGCTCGGCCATCCGCTGGCGGATGTCGCCTATACCTGCATGCCCTATCACATGGTCCACGAAGAGAAGGCGCTGAAGGGCATGGTCGGCCTCGACCTGGAGGCCATGGGCATCCCGGCCGAGGCGGAATACCTGGAAAAATACCGCCAGCGCACCGGGCGGGATGCGATGCCGGACATGCGGTACTTCTTTGCCCTCTCCTTCTTCCGGCTGGCGGCGATCTGCCAGGGCGTCTATTTCCGCGGGCTCAAGGGCAATGCCAGCTCGGCCAATGCGCTGGAAGTCGGGGCCAAGGCGCCGCGCCTGGCGGAGATCGGCTGGGCCATCGCCAGCCGGGGCGCCTGATCCATGGCCCAGATCAAGATCCACGCCCGGCGCGCCTTCATCGACCGCCACCGCCAGGCCCTGTCCGACGCGATCCACGGGGTGATGATGGCGGCGCTGGGGCTGCCGGAGGACAAGCGGTTCCACCGGTTCATCGCCCTGGACGATGCCGATTTCATCCAACCCGCCGACCGGGGCGACGGCTATACGGTGATCGAGATCCTGATGTTCGAGGGTCGCAGCGACGCCGCCAAACGCGCCTGCCTGCGCGGGCTGATGCAGGCGGTGCCGGAAGCCGCCGGCATTCCGGTGGAGGCGGTCGAGATCACGATCATCGAGACGCCGATGGCCAATTGGGGCATCCGCGGCAAGATCGGCGACGAGCTGGCGCTGAACTACAAGGTGCAGACGTAGGAGAAGGTTTCTCCTCCCTTCCCCTCATACCACTTCCCGGACTTGTTCCGGGGCAATCCCATGCGCTTCGTGGTATCCGGCGAGTTCCACCCCTGGCTCATCCGATCGCCCCAGCACGAGGCCGGGGAGTGACGTTGGGTTTGGAGAGAGAGAGAGCGTCGCGCGCTCTCACATCGTCGCGCTGAATCGCCGCTGCCCCTCCTTCGCCGCCATCAGCCTTGCATAGAGGTCGACATAGCGCTCCGCCGGGCCGTCCCAGCCGACCGGGTGGCGCATGGCGTTGCGCTGCATCTGGCGCCACAGCCCCGGCTCGGAGAACACCGCGAAGACCTTGGCGATGGCGTTCGCGAACGCCTCGCGCGATCCCGGCTCGAACTGAAAGCCGGTGGCCACCCCGGCGCTGATCGCCGCCGAGTTCGCGTCGATGATCGTGTCCGCCAGACCGCCGGTCCGCGCCACCACCGGCAACGCGCCATAGCGCATCGCATACATCTGGGTCAGCCCGCAGGGCTCGAACCGAGACGGCACCAGGATCGCGTCGGCCCCGGCATAGATCCGATGCGCCAGATCCTCGTCGTAACCGATGCGCACCCCGACCGAGCCCTCATGGTCGCGGGCAGCGGTCTGGAACGCCTCCTCTAATCTACGGTCGCCGCTGCCCAGCAGCACCAGGGAGCCGCCGTTGCGCAGCATGTCCGGCAGGATTCCGAGCAGCAGGTCCAGGCCCTTCTGGTCGGTCAGGCGGCTGACGACGGCGAAGAGCGGCCCGGGCCGGTCGGCGTCGATCGAGAAGGCGTTCAACAGCGACTTGCAGGCCGAGCGCCGGCCGGACAGCGACCGGGTGGTGAAGGACGGCACCGCCGGATCCGTCATCGGATCCCACATCTCGGTATCGATGCCGTTCAGGATGCCGATCGCCCGCTCCTGCCGCGCGGCCAGGACCCCTTCCAGGCCCCAGCCGAAATCGGGGCTCTCCAACTCGCGGGCATAGGTCGGGCTGACCGTGGTTACCAGATCGGAATGGATCAGGCCCGCTTTCAGGAAATTCACCTGGCCGTAGAACTCATAGCCCTGGGCGTCGAACCCCGCCTCGGGAAGCTTCAGGTCGCGGCGCAGATCGGCGCCGCACATGCCCTGGTAGGACATGTTGTGGATCGTCAGGATGGAGGCGACGTCGGGCACACCCCAATCCTTCAGATAGAGCGGAGCCAGGGCGGCCTGCCAGTCGTGGGCATGGACGATGTCCGGACGCCAGCCTCCTTCCAGCCCATCGCGGGCAATCGACGCCGCCACCCAGGCCAATGAGGCGAAGCGCACCGGGTTGTCCGGCCAGTCGGCCCCGTCCCGGGTCACGTACAGGCCGTCGCGCTCGTAGAATTCCGGGATATCCAGCGCCAGGACGTCGAGCCCGTCCACCGGCGCGCGGCGCACCACCGCCTGCCGCGAGAACACGTCGTCGGCGCGCCACACGACCTTCCCCTCGGCCATCCGCGCCATCACGCCGGTATAGCCCGGTACCAGGACGCGGACGTCGACACCCTTGCGGGTCAGGGCCTTGGGCAGCGCGCCAGCCACATCGGCCAGTCCGCCGGTCTTCACCAGCGGAACGCATTCCGAGGCGACGAACAGAATTCTCATCGCGCGGCCATCCAGCGGTCGATCATGGGTTTTGTGATCAGGCAGGTCCCCGCCTCGGTGCGGCGGAACCACTTGGCGTCCTCGTCGGGATCCTCACCGACGACCAGACCCTCGGGGATCTCCACCCCGCGGTCGATGACCACCCGTTTCAGCCTTGCATGGCGGTTCACGACAACCTTCGGCAAGGCGACCACCTCGAACAGGTCGGAATAGGAATGGGTGTGGCACTTGGTGAACAGCAAAGAGCGCTCGATCGTCGTGCCGGATATTATGCAGCCGCCCGACACCATGGAACTGACGGCCCGGCCGCGGCGGTTGTCCTCGTTGTGCACGAACTTCGCCGGGGGAACGACCTCGCCGTATGTCCAGATCGGCCAGTCCTCGTGGAACAGGTCGAGACCGGGCACGAAGTCGGTGAGGTCGATATTCGCCTCCCAGAACGCGTCGACCGTGCCCACGTCGCGCCAGTACGGGGCGGGCTCCAGGCCGCTCATGACGCAGCTGTCGGAGAAGAAATGGGCGTAGGCCGAGCCGCCCTTCACCACGGAGGGGATGATGTCCTTGCCGAAATCGTGGCTGGAGGTCGGATCGGCCGCATCCTCCAGCAGAAGCTCGCGCAGGACCGACCAGTTGAAGACGTAGATCCCCATGCTGGCGAGCGCCTTGTCCGGATCGTCGGGCAGCGGCGGCGGATCGGCCGGCTTCTCCACGAAGTCGACGATGCGGGAGCGCCCGTCCACCGCCATGACGCCGAAGGACGAGGCCTCCGACCGATCCAGGGTCAGGCAGCCCACCGTGACGTCGGCGCCGGTCTCCACGTGCTGGATCAGCATTACCTCGTAGTCCATCTTGTAGATGTGGTCGCCGGCCAGGATGACGACGTATTCCGGGTCGTAGCTGTCGATGATGTCGATGTTCTGGGTCACGGCGTCGGCGGTGCCCAGATACCAGTTCTCGCCGCCCGACTGCTGAGAGGCGGGCAGGATGTCCAGGTACTCGTTGCGCTCCGCCCGGAAGAAGCTCCAGCCGCGCTGCAGATGCCGGATGAGGCTGTGGGCGCGGTACTGGGTGGCGACACCGATGCGGCGGATGCCGGAATTGACCGCATTGGAGAGCGCGAAGTCGATTATCCGACTCTTGCCGCCGAAATAGACCGCCGGCTTGGCCCGGCGGTCCGTCAGTTCCATCAGCCGGCTGCCGCGCCCGCCTGCGAGGACAAAGGCCATGGTCTGCTGTGCAAGGCGCGTGGGCCCCGGAGTATGGACCATAGCTTTCCCCCTCATTGCTGGTTCGGACCGTCCGACACCATAATCCGACGCTGTTCCCGCGTCGTATGGTTAACCGACAAAGAATGGGGCGCGTTCCCGGAGATCACAGGCGTCACTTGCATATTTGCAGCGCCCGCCCGGGGCCGGTTAGCCGGAGCGCGGTGTCTACACCGCCTCGGGCGACCGCAGATGGACCTCGACCTCGCGCTCCAGCCGCCGCCGGAGGTCGTCCGGCAGGCGCAGGGCGTCGCCCAGGCGCTGGCGGTACCGGGCATCGCCGGGGATGCCGGGATCCAGCACCACGAGAGAGGCCAGATACACTTCCGTCGCCTGCGGCTCGTCGGCGCAGAGGGACGCGATGGCGATCGGGTCGGCCGGCCGGTCGAGCTGGTCGGAAATGAAGCGGCGCTCGTCCTCGGCCAGATCCGTCGCGCCGATCTGCTGATCGATCATCGCCTGCTCGCGCTCGTCGATATGGCCGTCGGCCAGCGACGCGCTGACCATGGCGCGAACGAGGGTGAGCCGGAAATCGTCGCCGCGGCTGTCGCGCAGCCGGGCCGGATCGAAGCCGCTGTCGGCCGGCGCCGCCGGGGGCGCGTCGGTGGCGGCCGCCTCCGGCCGGTTGGCGCGGTGGTCGCTCCACGCCTTGTAGGCGAGGCCGCCCAGGACCGCGAGACCGCCATAGGTCAGCGCCTTGCCGCCCAGCTTGCGGGCCTTCTTAGAGCTCAGCAGCGCCGCGACGAGACCGCCCGCCGCCGCTCCGCCCATCAGCCCGCCGGGCATCTTGTCGGCGAGGCCGCCTGCCATCCCGCCGAGCCCGGATTTCGATGTCGAGCCGGATCCGTTGCCCAGGAACCCGTCCAGCAGCCGTTGAACGTCCATCGCCTCAGTACCTCGTCATAAATCTCGGTACTGGCGAAAAGGGGATTTGGGCGGTGGATTTCAATAGCGGCGGGATGCCGCCGGTCAGGCGTTCTTCTTCAGCTCCGACTTGGCGATCGATTCCAGATGCACCTCGTCCGGGCCGTCGGCCAAGCGCAGGGCGCGGCTGTGGCCATAGGCATGGGCCAGGTGGAAGTCCTGGGACACACCGCCGCCGCCATGCACCTGGATCGCCTTGTCGATGACGTCGCAGGCCATGCGCGGAGCGATGACCTTGATCATCGCGATCTCCTGGCGGGCCGCCTTGTTGCCGACCGTGTCCATCTTGTGGGCGGCGTAGAGCACCATCAGGCGGGCCTGGTCGATGGCGATGCGGCATTCGGCGATGGTGTGGCGCAAGGCGCCCTGGTCGGAGAGCGGCTTGCCGAAGGCGACGCGGGAGCGGGCCCGGGCCTTCATCGATTCCAGCGCGCGCTCGGCCTGGCCGATCAGCCGCATGCAGTGGTGGATGCGCCCCGGGCCGAGGCGGCCCTGCGCGATCTCGAAGCCCCTGCCCTCGCCCAGCAGCACGTTGGTCACCGGTACACGGGCATTCTCGAAGGTCACCTCCGCATGGCCGTGCGGCGCGTGGTCGTAGCCGAACACCGTCAGCGCCCGCTTCACCGTCACGCCCGGCGTGTCGAGCGGCACCAGGATCATCGACTGCTGGCGGTACTTCTCCGCATCGGGATCGGTCTTGCCCATGAAGATCATGATCTTGCAGCGCTCATCGAGCGCGCCCGAGGTCCACCACTTGCGGGCGTTGATCACATACTCGTCGCCGTCGCGGGTGATCTGCGCCTCGATATTGGTGGCGTCGGAGGACGCGACCGCCGGCTCGGTCATGGCGAAGGCGGAGCGGATCTCGCCATTCAGCAGCGGGGTCAGCCACTTGGCCTTCTGCTCGTCGGTGCCGTAGCGGACCAGCACCTCCATGTTGCCGGTATCCGGGGCGGAGCAGTTGAACACCTCCGAGCCCATGGAGGACCGGCCCATCACCTCGCAGATCGGGGCGTAGTCGCGGTTCGACAGGCCCGCCCCGAGGTCGCTCTCCGGCAGGAACATGTTCCACAGCCCGGCGGCCTTCGCCTTGGCCTTCAGCTCCTCCATGATCGGCGGGGCGGTCCAGCGGCTGGCGCCGGCGGCGATCTGCTCCTCATAGACGTGCTCGGCCGGATAGACATGCTCGTCCATGAAGGCCTGCACGCGGTTGCGCAGCTCGGCCGCCTTGTCGCTCATTTCGGGGATCATGGAGGTCCTTCCCTTACGCCATGCCGACGATGCGGCTCAGATGATGGCCGGCATTGCCGAAGGTCACGTCGATCAGCCGAAGCCGCTTGAAATAGTGGCCGACCGCCATTTCGTCGGTCATGCCCATGCCGCCATGGAGCTGGACGGCCTCCTCGCCGACCATCTTGCCGGCGCGGCCGATCTCGGCCTTGATGATCGAGGCCGCGCGGGCACGCTCGACCCCTCCGACCGTGTCCATCAGCCCGGCCGTGCGGTAGCACAGGGCGTGGGCGAAGCGGGTCTCCGACAACATGTCGACCGCCCGGTGCTGCAGCACCTGGAAGCTGCCGAGCGGCTTGCCGAATTGGGTGCGGGTCTTCAGGTAGTCGGTGGTCAGGTCCACCGTCGCCTGCATCGCCCCGACCCCTTCGGCCGCCAGCGCCACGCAGGCCCGATCGGCCACACCTTCGACTATGTCCAGCGCATGCCCCATCTCGCCGAGCACCGCGTCGGGACCGACGCGCACGCCGTCGAACTCCAGATCGGCGCCGCGCATGCCGTCGATGGTGGGATAGGTCTTCTTGGTCAGCCCCTCGGCATCGCCGGGGACCAGGAACAGGGTGATGCCGTCGCGCTCGTCGTCGCGCCCGCCAGTGCGGGCCGAGACGATCAGGGTGTCGGCGCTGTCGCCATGCAGGACGACCGCCTTGTGCCCGTCGAGGATCCAGCCCTCGTCGCCCTGGGTCGCCATGGTGGAGACCCGCGGCAGGTCGTAGCGGCTGTTCGGCTCGCTATGGGCGAAGGCCAGCAGATGTTCGCCGGCGGCCACCTGGGGCAGGATCTCAGCGGCCCGCGCCGGATCGGCCTTGGCGACAATCTCGGCGCCCAGCACGATGGTGGCCACGAACGGCTCGACCACCAGGGCCTTGCCGAACTGCTCCATCATCAGCGCGAGATCGACGGTCGTACCGCCCAGCCCGCCATGCTCCTCGGCGATCGGCAGAGCGAGCCAGCCGAGCGCGGCGAACTCGGCCCAGATCTCCCGCGACCAGCCGCCGTCGCCCTTGCGGATCTTGTTGCGCTGCTCGAAGCCGTACTTGTCGGCGAGGAAGCGGGCGATGCTGTCCGCCAGCTGCCGCTGATCGTCGGTAAACGTGAAACTCATAGTCCGAGCACCATCTTCGCCAGGATGTTCTTCTGGATCTCGTTCGATCCGCCGTAGATCGAGGCCTTGCGCCAGTTAAAATACAGCGGCGCCAGGGCCGGGCCGTAATCCGGGCCGACCGGCTCCTCGTTCCAGCCCTCGTCGCGGAACGCTTCCGGCTGATACGGGGCGGCGTAGGGGCCGATCGCCTCCATCAGCAGCTCCGTCAGGCCCTGCTGGATCTGCGTGCCCTTGATCTTCAGGAAGGACGGCTCCGCCCCCACCGGCTTGCCCTCGCTCTCGGCGTAGAGGGTGCGCAGCACCAGGCTCTCCAAGGACAGCAGGTCGATCTCGATCTGCGCCAGGCGGCGGGCATAATCGGGATCCTCGATGATCGGCTTGCCGCCGGCGAGCTCGACCTTGGCGATGCCCTTCAGCTTGCGCAGCTGCGCCTTGGAACGGCCGACCGCGGCGATGCTCGTGCGCTCATGGCCGAGCAGGTACTTGGCGTAGGTCCAGCCCTTGCCCTCCTCCCCGATCCGGTTCTCCACCGGCACGCGGACGTCCTCCAGGAAGACGCTGTTGATTTCGGCACTGCCGTCCAGGGTGGTGATCGGATGGACGCTGATCCCGGGGCTCTTCATGTCGATCAGCAGGAAGGTGATCCCCTCCTGCGGCTTGCCGGTGTCCTGGGTCCGCACCAGGGTGAACATCCAGTCGGCGTGCTGGGCGAGCGTCGTCCAGGTCTTCTGGCCGTTGACCACGTAATGGTCCCCGTCCAGCACAGCCTTGGTGCGCAGCGAGGCGAGGTCGGAGCCGGAACCGGGCTCGGAATAGCCCTGGCACCACCAGTCGTCGGAGCTGAGGATGCGCGGCAGGAAGCGCTCTTTCTGCGCCTCGTTTCCGAACTTCATGATCACCGGCGCCACCATGGTCACGCCGAACGGGATCACCATCGGTGCGCCGGCCAGCGCGCATTCCTCGTCGAAGATGTGCTTCTGCATCGGCGTCCAGCCGGTGCCGCCAAGCTCGGCTGGCCAGTTCGGGGCGATCCAGCCCTTCTCGTGCAGGATCTTCTGCCAGCGGACATGGTCCTGCTTGGAAATGCGGAAACCGTTGCCGGTCTTCTCGGCGATATCGGCGGGGAGCTTCTCGGCGAGGAAGGCGCGGACCTCCTGACGGAAGGCCTCCTCCTCGGGTGACAGAACCACGTCCATGGCCTTGTTCTCCTATTGGTCTTTCTCAGGCGACCTCGAACAGCCCGGCCACGCCCTGGCCGCCGCCGACGCACATGGTGGTGACCACGTATTTCGCGCCGCGCCGCTTGCCCTCGATCAGGGCGTGCCCAACCATCCGCGCGCCGGTCATGCCGTAGGGGTGGCCGATCGAGATCGAACCGCCGTTCACGTTCAGCCTGTCGTTCGGGATACCGAGCTTGTCGCGGCAGTAGATGACCTGGCTGGCGAAAGCCTCGTTCAGCTCCCACAGGTCGATATCGTCGATCTTCAGCCCGGCGCGCTCCAGCAGGCGCGGGATGGCGAAGACCGGGCCGATGCCCATCTCGTCCGGCTCGCAGCCGGCGGCGACCAGGCCGCGATAGATGCCCAGGGGCTCGATGTTGCGGCGCTCGGCCGCCTTGGCATCCATCACCACGCAGGCCGAAGCACCATCGGAGAGCTGGCTGGCATTGCCGGCGGTGATGAACTGGTCGGGACCGCGCACCGGCTCCAGACCGGCCAGCGCCTCCGCCGTCGTTCCGGGCCGGTTGCCCTCGTCCTTCTCCAGGGTGACGGTCTTCTCGCTGACCTCGCCGGTCTCCTTGTCCTTGACCAGCATGGTGCTCTGCAACGGCACGATCTCCTCGGTGACCCGGCCTTCCGCCTGGGCGGCCGCCGTGCGGCGCTGGCTCTCGGCGGCATAGGCATCCTGCGCCTCGCGGCTGATGCGGTAGCGCTGGGCGACGATGTCGGCGGTCTCGATCATCGACATCCACAGGGCCGGCTTGTGCTCCATGAGCCAGGCTTCGGTCAGGTGGACCTTGTTCAGGTTGGCCTGGGTGAGACTGATCGACTCCACGCCGCCGGCGACCATGGCCGGCACGCCGTCGACGATCACCCGCTGGGCGGCCATGGAGATGGTCTGCAGACCGGAGCTGCAGAACCGGTTCACCGTGGTGCCGGCGGTGCTGACCGGCAGGCCGGCACGCACGGCGGACAGGCGGGCGATGTTCTGGCCGGTGGCGCCTTCAGGCAGGCCGCAGCCGATGATCGCGTCCTCGATCTCCGCCGGATCGAGCCCGGAGCGGGCGACCGCGTGGCTGATCGCGTGGCCGGCGAGAACCGCGCCGTGGGTGTTGTTGAAGGCGCCGCGAAACGCCTTGCCGATCGGTGTCCGGGCGGTGGACACGATGACCGCCTCACGCATGAGGCCCTCCCTCTGTAATTCCCGTTGAGCGCCGGGCAGCGGCGCCGGGATATGGTTCTAGCATCGATAGCAGGAGCACGGTGGCACGGGAACCTTTCTCATGCCAACGCCCGGCGGCAACTCGTCTCATCCAGGTCGGGGATCTGCATCCCAATCTTCAGCCCTTGCCAGGACGCCGCCCAGGCGGTCTCCTCGCGGTCGACAAAAAGACTTCGGCCGGTTGCCTACGGGAGGACCTTCATGACCGCATCGCCGCTCCTTTTCGAGCCCCTGACCATCAAGTCGACGACGCTGAACAACCGCATCGTCATCTCGCCGATGGACCAGTATTCGGCAGTCGACGGGATACCGAACACCTATCACCTGGTCCATTACGGCAAGTTCGCCATGGGCGGCGCCGGCGCCGTGATCGTCGAGGCGACCGGCGTGTCGGAGTCGGGGCGAATCACCAACGGCTGTCCGGGTCTGTACAATCAGGCACAGGTGGACGCCTTCCGACCGATCACCGATTTCATCCGCCAGCAGCGCTCCGTGCCGGGCGTGCAGATCGGCCATGGCGGGCGCAAGGCCTCCACCCAGCGCCCCTGGGAGGGCGGCGGCCCGGTCGGCCCCAAGGAGATCGCCAACGGCGACAAGCTCTGGCAGCCCTACGGCCCGTCGGACCTGGCCCTGACCGACGGTTGGCTGACCCCGAAGATGATGGACGACTCCGACCTGAAGCAGACCCGCCAGGATTTCGCCGACGCGGCCAAGCGGGCGCTGGATGCCGGGTTCGAGCTGATCGAGATCCACATGGCCCACGGCTATCTGCTGCAGACCTTCCTGTCGCCGCTCTCCAATACCCGCAACGACGGCTATGGCGGCGATGTGGAGGGGCGGATGCGCTTCCCACTGGAGGTGGCCGAGGCGGTGCGCGCGGCCTGGCCGCAGGACAAGCCCCTCTTCGTGCGGATTTCCTCGGTCGACGGCATCGACGGCGGCTGGGAGATGGAGGACAGCGTTGTGCTGGCCAAGGCGCTGAAGGAGCGCGGGGTCGACGTGATCGACTGCTCTTCGGGCGGCAACTCGCCCAAGGGGGCGACCAACGCCAACCTGAAGCGCGGCCCGGGCTACCAGGTGCCCTTCGCCGAGCGTATCAAGACGGAGGTCGGCATCCAGACCATGGCGGTCGGCCTGATCCGCGAGCCGGAACTGGCGGAGCGGATCCTGCAGGAGGGACGCGCCGATCTGGTGGCCATCGGCCGTCAGGCCCTGGTCGATCCGTTCTGGGCCCTGCACGCGGCCCAGCATTTCGACATCGATCCCGATTTCGAGAAATGGCCGCACCAGTACGCCTGGTGGCTGGAGAAATGGGACAAGGGCCTGCGTGCCTATGCCCGCGAGCAGGCGGCCGACTGACGCTCAAAAACAAGAAGCGCTGGCGTCGGGGGAACGCCAGCGCTTGATACGGAGCGGATCTGTCGGGGAGAAGCTCACCACTCCGGCTTACCTTCGGGACGCGGTCACCGCTCGATCGGCGGCTTCTTGTCCTTGTGATTCTCTTCGTGATCGGTTTCGCCGGCGTCCGGGGCCTTCGGGCGCGGCGGCCTGGAAAACGGCACCGTTCCCGGCTGCAACGGATCTACCGGATGATCCGGGGGATTCGACTTGTCTGCCATGGATCTGTCTCTCGCACGGTTGCGTGTGACATTGGAAACGCGCGGTCACGACAGAGGTTCCCAACCGCAGGTGTGTATTCCTCGATGGCTGTCGAAGTCTTTGTAGAGTACCGGCTGAGATACCGGTTCCGGCTCTGCCTGAAAATTGACTTACGTCACTTACCCATCTCGGGAACCGGCAAATGGGGGTCTGCGTTCTCCCAGTACCCCCCACCGAATACGAGGCAAAGCCATGAATTGGGATCAAATCGAAGGTAACTGGAAATCCTTCAAGGGTAAGGCGCAGCAGCAGTGGGGCGACCTTACCAACGACGAACTCGACAGGGTCGAGGGCAAGCAGACCGAGCTGGAAGGCCTGATTCAGGCCAAGTACGGCAAGTCTCGCGAAGAGGCGAAGCAGGAAGTGCGCGACTGGGCCGACCGCATCTGATCGGCGCGCGCTGATACACTGGAAGGCCGCATGGAAACATGCGGCCTTCTTTGTTCTTCGGACCTAGACTTTCAGAATTTCCGCCCGCAACCGGGTCGAAGCCGATTGCTATCTCGACGCGAGAAGGCGGCAGGCGTTCACGATGGTCTGGGGCCGGTAGGGCTTCTGGAAATACTGGCTACCGCTCACGTTGCGTTTCGGACGGACCGGATTTCCCGACGCATAGATCACATGGACGCCGGCATGGGCGACCCGCGCCTCCTCGGCCACATCCCACCCGTTCAGGACGCCGCCGAGGCGGATATCGGTGAAGACCAGATCGATCTGCGATCCGTTGGTCAGGATCTCGACGGCCTGCTCGCCGTTCTCGGCTTCGAGCACGTCGTACCCGGCCTCGGTGAAGGCCTCACAGGTGGACAGGCGTACGAGGGGCTCATCTTCGACGACCAACACGGTTCGTACGTCCGTCATGAAATCCCTTCTGCCGCGGAGCGGTCTAAAGAATTTAAACGATCCACGGTGGCGGTGGTTCCCTTGGCGGTTCGCTTTTTTTTTCGCAGGCACCGCCCGCGACCGCTTCAGGCCTGGATCGCGGCGAGAGGCTGTGGCTTGGAGACGGGCAGGTCGACCGTGAAGCAGATCGTGTCCACCTCGGAGGTCACCCTGATCTCCCCGCCATGGGCGGAGACGATCTGCGACGAGATGTAGAGGCCGAGACCCAATCCGTGCGGGCTGGAGTGGGGGTCGCCCTTGAAGAAGGGCTGGAACAGGGTCTTCAGGGTCTCCTGGGGGATCGGCTTTCCCTTGTTACAGACCGAGATCGTCAGCCGGCTGTCCGACGATACGACATCCACCGTGATCGGTTGATTGCTGGCGCCGTGGGTGACCGCATTGCCGAGCAGGTTGGAGAGCACCTGCATCGTCCGCGGTCCGTCGCAATACACGTCGCCGCGGATGTCGGTCTTCAGCTCGATCAGCGCGCCGACGAAGGCCGCCTGAACCTCCTGCACGATGCTGGACACCCTGTCGGCGAAATCGGGGATCGAGGTCCGCTCCAGACCGATCCCGTCGCCCAGCCGGACCCGGGCGAAATCCATCATGTTGGTGATCAGTTCGGCCATCCGCATGCCGCTGGCCTGCATGTGCTGCAGAACCAAGAACGACCGCTCGCTCTGCTTCTCGCGCAGCAGCAGGCTGGTCCCGGAAATGATCGCGGCGAGGGGGTTGCGCAGATCGTGACCGAGGATGGCGAGAAACTGCTCCCTCAGTTCCGCCTCGTCGCGCTGATCGGCGATCGTCTGGTCGCGCTCCTTGTCGCCGGTCACGTCGCGGACGACGCAGTAGAAATAGTCGCCCTCCGGCACGGCGACCCAGGAAAACCAGCGGAAGCCGCCGTCCTTGGTCCGGTAGCGGTTCTCGAACCGCAGCACCGGGTTGCCGCTCTTCACCTCCTCGAAGGCCGCCATGGAGCGTTCGATATCGCCTTCGTGCAGCAGCTCAAGATAGGGCCGGCCGATGATCTCCGTTTCGGACCAGCCGAGGATCGGGGTCCAGGCCGGGTTGACGGCGACGAAGCAGCCGTTGCGGTCGATAATGCACATGGGATCGGGGCTGACACGCCACGTATGCGTTGTCGTGCGCTCGTGCTCCTGCATTGATCCCTCCCGTCCCCGACCCTGCCGTACGAAAAACGACACGTGCAGTCTAAAGGCCTGACATTCTCGGCCCTATCGATCAACCCACTAATGGGGATTTGCGAGAGCATCCCGGCCCGACCCCTCACTGCCGACGGATCGACAGGAGCGGCCGTGCCAGGCGCCTCGGTCAGGTCGAAACGATGTACTGTGCAATGGCGGAAGCGACACAGGCGGGCTTGTCGCCTTGGTCGGTCTCCACCGTGACGGTCATGTGCACCCGGATCGTATCCGGCTTTACGCGCACCACCTGGTCGAGCACCACCCGTCCCCGGATCCGGCTTTCGGCCGGGACCGGCGCGATGAAGCGGACCCGGTCCAGGCCGTAGTTGATCCCGGCCACCCGCGGTTTCAGGGTGAACACCTCGGCGGTGATGCGGGGCAGCATCGACAGGGTGAGGTAGCCGTGGGCGATCGTCGTGCCGTAGGGGGATTCGGCCTCAGCCCGGGTCTGGTCCAGATGGATCCATTGCCGGTCGTCGGTCGCGTCGGCGAAGCGCAGGATCCGCGACTGGGACATCTCGATCCAGCCGCTGACCCCGATCTCCTCGCCGACACAGGCTTCCAGAGCCTCGACCGTCTCGAAGCTCCGGGGATCAGTCACGGGTCGGGTCCGCGGAGACGCGGATCAGCTGCTTGCCGAAATTCTTGCCCTTCAACAGGCCGACGAAGGTGTCGGGCGCGTTCTCCAGCCCCTCCACGATGTCCTCGCGATACTTCAGTTCGCCGGAGCGGATATAGCCGCCGACCTCCTTCACGAAGGCGCCGAAGCGGTCCCAGCGCTCGGTGACGATGAAGCCCTGGATGTGCAGCCGGTCGGTCAGGATCTGCCGCATCAGACTGGCCCGGCTCGGCCCGCCATCCAGGGACGTGGCGTTGTACAGCGAGATCATGCCGCAGACCGGGATGCGCCCGAACGGGTTCATCAGGGACAGGGCCGCATCCAGGGTCGCCCCGCCGACATTCTCGAAATACACGTCCACGCCGTTCGGACAGGCCGCCTTCAGGTCCTCCTTCAGCGTGTCGGAGCGGTGCGAGACGCATGCGTCGAAACCGAGCTCGTCCTTCACGAAAGCCACCTTCTCCGGCGACCCGGCAACGCCGACCACTCGCGCGCCCTTGATCCGGGCGAGCTGGCCGACGACCGAGCCGACCGCACCGGAAGCCGCAGAGACCACGACGGTCTCCCCCTCCTTCGGTTGGCCGATGTCCAGGAGGCCGACATAGGCGGTCAGCCCCGGCATGCCGAGCACGCCGACGGCAGTGGAGATCGGCGCGTCGGCCGGATCGAGTTTGCGCAGGCCCTTGGCGTCGACCACGTCGGCGCTTTGCCAGCCGGACATGGAGAGCACGAAATCGCCCTCCTTGAACTTGTCGGAGCGCGACTGCACGACCTGGCAGACGGTGCCGCCGGTGATCACGCCCCCGATCTCCACCGGCTGGGCGTAGGACCGGGCATCGCTCATCCGCCCGCGCATATAGGGGTCGAGCGACAGGTAGATGGTACGCAGCGCCACCTGCCCCTCCCCGACCTCGGGAAGATCGACCTCGACCTTCTCGAAATCTGCGGCGACGGGCTCGCCCTTCGGACGGGAGGCAAGGCGGATCTGGGTGGTCTTCATGGGGAAATCCCTCAGTTCGGATGATCTTCGCGGATCATGTCGGAGGCTTTCTCCCCGATCATGATGGCCGCTGCGTTGGTATTGCCCGACACCATGGTCGGCATGATGGAGGCATCCGCAATCCGCAGGCCGGCGATGCCATGGACCCGCAGGCGGCTGTCGACGACGCAGTCCGGCCCCGGTCCCATGCGGCAGGTGCCGACCGGGTGGAAGGCGGTGTTGGCGGTGTTGCGCACGTGGTTCAGCAGGTCCTCGTCGCTGGTGGCGCCGGTGCCCGGCTCGACCTCCTCGCCACGCAGCGGATCCATGGGTGCGGCCTCCGCCACCTTGCGGATCAGCCGCAGCCCGTCGGTCATGGTCTGCCGGTCCAGGGCGTCGGACAGGAAGTTGAAGCGGATCTCCGGATGCTCGCGCGCATCGGCCGAGCGCACATGGATGGTGCCCAGGCTTTCGGGGCGAAGCTGGTAGCAGGTCATGGTCATGCCTGGCCAGTCGTGCAGCAGCCGGCGTTTGGCGTCGCGGATGACATAGGGCATCACATGGACCTGGATGTCCGGCGTCTCAAGCTCCTGACGTGTTTTCAGGAAGCCGAGGATCGGGGCGGACGGCATCGCCATGAAGCCGCGCCGGGTGGTGAGATACCGCAGGAACTGCCAGCCGCGCGGGATCAGCCCGGACATGCGCTCGTTGTAGGATACCCCGCGCTGCTTCAGCCGCCAGACCATCCGGGCGTTGATGTGGTCACGCAGGTTCTCGCCGACGGCAGGCAGCTCGTGCTTCACCTCGATGCCGAGGGGCTTCAGGACGTCGGGCCGGCCGATGCCCGAGAGTTCCAGAAGCTGCGGGGCCGCCACTCCGCCGCAGGACACGATCACCTCGCGCCCGGCGCGGACCTCCACCTCCTCGCTGTTGGCGACCCGGTAGGCGACGCCGACGCAGCGCTTGCCCTCCAGGATCAGCCGGGTGGCGAGCGCGCCGGTGACGATCCGCAGGTTCGGCCGGTTGCGCGCCGGCTCCAGATAGGCCACCGCCGTGCTCTGCCGAATGCCGTTCTTGATCGTGGTCTGGGTGCGTACGAAGCCTTCCTGGTCGGCGCCGTTATAGTCCGGGTTGCGCCGGATGCCGACCGCCTCGCCGGCGCGGAAGATCGCCTCGTAGAGCGGGCTCTGGTCGTAGGACTCGCAGACATGCAGCGGGCCGCCCTGGGCGCGCATGTCGTCGGCGCCGTGCTCGTAATTCTCCATCCGCTTGAAGATCGGCAGGACGTCGTCGAAGCTCCAGCCCCGGTTCCCGCGCTGCGCCCAGGTGTCGTAGTCGAGCGGCTGGCCGCGCACATAGACCAGTCCGTTGATCGAGGACGACCCGCCGAGCAGCTTGCCGCGCGGGACGGGAATTTCCCGGTTCGCGGTCGCCGGCTCCGGCGCGGAGGTGTAGCACCAGTTCGCCGCGGGGTCGGAAATCAGCAGGCCGAAGCTCGCCGGCATGCGGCTGTACGGATGGCTCGCCGCCCCCGCTTCCAGCAGCAGGACTTTGTGTTTTCCGCTTTCCGTCAACCGGTTGGCGAGGGCCGCGCCGGCCGATCCCGCCCCGACAATGATGAAATCGACCTCGGCGGTCATCGCGTCCGAGTTCCCTTGCGCGTCTTGCATCGTCCTTCCCTCCCATGCTGCCCTTATTTCCGGACAGCTTCGTGGAATGCGAGCACGGCACGGATGATCTGTCGAGCCGCCAACCGCGCCGCGCTATGCTGACGAGGAACGACCAATCTCAAGGACGACTGGAATGCCCGTTACCGCCTTCGACTCCGCCCTCACCGCCCCGCTCCTGTCCGATCCCGAAATCGCCGCCCTGATCGATGATGCCGCCGTGACCCGGGCAATGGTCGACGTCGAGCGCGCGCTGTCCCGGGTCGAGGGGCGGATGGGCGTGATCCCGCAGGAGGCGGCCGCGGCGATCGACGCCGCCCTGGACGGGTTCATGCCGGACATGGCGGATCTCGGCACCGGCATGCGGTCCGCCGGGGTGCCGATCGTGGCCCTGGTCAGCCAGCTCCGGGATCAGGTCGGAGCGGACGCGCGCGATCACATCCACGCCGGCGCCACCAGCCAGGACATCTACGACAACGCCCTGCTGCTCTGCTTCGCGGCGGCCACCGACCGGATCAAGGCGAAGCTGGACGCGGTGATCGCCCTGCTCTCGGTGATGGCCGACGACCACCGCTTCACGGTGATGGCCGGCCGCACCCGCACCCAGCAGGGCATCCCGATCAGCTTCGGCGCCAAGGTCGCCGGTTGGCTGGCACCCCTGAAGCGCCACCGCGAGCGGCTGATCTGGGTTCGCGAGGAACTGCTGGTCGTCCAGTTCGGCGGCGCCGCCGGAACCCTCGCCGCCATCGGTCCCCAGGGCATGGACGTGGCCGACATGCTGGCCGACGAGTTGGGGCTGGAGCGGGCCGTGTCGCCCTGGCATACGGCGCGCGACGGCATGCTCGGGCTGGGCGACTGGCTGTCCGGAATCACCGGGACCCTTGGCAAGATCGGCGCCGACCTGCTGCTCATGGGCCAGAACGAGGTGGGCGAGATCCGCGCCGGCGGCGGCGGCGGCTCCAGCGCCATGCCGCAGAAGGCCAATCCGATCGGCGTCGAGATGCTCGTCACCCTGGCGCGGGCGAACGCCACCAACCTGTCCGGCCTGCACCACGCGTCGATCCAGGAACACGAGCGCGGCGGACCCGGCTGGACGCTGGAATGGATCTTCCTGCCGCCGATGGTCCTCGCCACGGCCGCGGCCCTGCGGATCATGGGCGAGACGCTGTCCGGCCTCCACGTCGACACGGCCCGGATGCGGGCCAATCTGGACCTCGATACCGGACTGATCATGGCCGAGGCGGTGACCACCGCCCTCGCCGCGCATATCGGCAAGGTGGAGGCCCAGGCCCTGGTGAAGCAGGTCTGCAAGGACGCGCCGGGCTCCGGCCGCTCGATCACCGACCTGCTGCGCGAGCGCTGCGACGCGCCGGTGGACTGGGACGCGGCGGCCGATCCGCTGAACTACCTCGGCGCCTCCCAAGAGATCGTGAACCGGGTGCTGGCGCTGTAGTTCTCATTGAAATCTCTCGATGACCTCGCCCTGAGCAGGACCCCGTCCCGGATTAAATCCGGGATTGAGCCGGGGGACGTGTCGAAGGGCCTGGTGCAGCGGGCCGGTCCTTCGAAACGCTCCGGCCCGGATCCATCCGGGCCTCCGCTGCTGAGGACGAGGTCATAGGCATTTTCAAAAAGTCGTCGTCCCGAACTTGTTTCGGGACCTTGATCTTTCCAAACGCCCGGAGGTCCCGAAACAAGTTCGGGATGACTTGATTGGGTTTATGTAGGCCCCCCTCACCCCTTCGCGTAGGGCGGCGGGCTGTAGTAGCGCGGGTACGGTCCGATGGCGGCCATGTCGACTTCGACCAGCGCCGGACCGGGCACCGCCAGCGCCTCGCTCAGCGCCGCCTCCAGCGCGTCCATCGACTGCACGACGGCGTAGGGCATCCCGCTCCCCTCGGCGAGGCGCTTGAAGTCCGGCGGGGTCGGATCGGCGAAGTGGTGGCGGCCGCCATACAGGCTGTCCTGGATGTGCTTGATCACCCCGAAGCCGCGGTCGTTCATCACCAGGAACACCACGTCGGCCCGCTCGTCCGCCGCGGTCCAGAGCTCGCCCAGGTTCATGGCGAAGCCGCCATCGCCGCTGATGCAGAGCGTCTTGCGGCCCCCTGCCCCCAGGGCGGCGCCGATGCCCATAGACAGGCCCGGCCCGATAGCCGCGCCCACCGGATACAGCGTGTCGCGCGGCCCGTAGACCTCGAAGGCCCGGTGGCCCCAGGTGGTGTGCGACAGGGTGACGTCGCGCACGAAAACCCCGTCGCGGGGCAGCGCCCGGCGCACGATCTCCGGCATTGCCGCGTAGCCGTCCAGGAAGGTGCTGTAGGCCGTCTTCGCCGCCTTGCGCGCCGCCGCCACATCGCCGGCCAGCGACGGGTCGATGGACAGGCCGCCGGCCAGCTTCTCGGCCAGGGCCGATAGGGTCGCCCCCGCCTCGCCCCGCACGAACAGGTCGGTGGTGTAGGTGCGCCCCTGCGCCTTGGCGTCGATGTCGATCTGCACCCGGCGGGCCGGTAGGGCGAGCGACTGGTCCTGGGTCTCATGCCCGCGCAGCCGCGAGCCGGCGACGATCAGCAGGTCGACGCTGTCGAGAAAGGACTGGATTTCCGGCAGGCCGGCCCCGGCCGCCAGCGACAGCGGATGATCCTCCGGCACGGCCCCGCGGCCGTTCCAGCTGCTGATCACCGGGATGCCGAGATCGACCAGCGCCTGCACCGCACCCGTCGCGTGCTTGGCCCCGTTTCCGACCCAGAGCAGCGGGCGCCGGGCAGCCTTCACCGTCTCGACCAGCGCCGACATCGACGGCGCATCGGGCAGAACGGCCCCGGTGCGCGGCAAGCCGAGGGTCTCCAGCTCCGCTGGACGGGCAATCGGCGCGCGCTGCACGTCGATCGGGATCTCCACGGTGACCGGCCCGGTCGGCGCGGTCATCGCGTCGGTCACCGCCCGGGTGAGAATCCCCAGTGCCTGGTCCGGCGACAGGATGCGATAGGCGCTCTTGCAGACCGACGCGAGCATGGCCGACTGGCCCGGCACGTCGTGCACCGGCCCCATGTCGCGGTCCAGCATGGCCGTCGGCGTCTGGCCGGTGATGTGCAGCAGCGGGGTCGAGGCGAAGGCGGCCTCCACCAGCGCCGGCACCGCATTCGCCGCCCCCGGCCCGGTGCTGGTGATCAGCACGCCGAGGCCGCCCTGCACCCGGGCATAGGCATCGGCCATGTGTCCGCCGCCGTACTCGCTGCGGGCGGTGACGAACCGGATGGCGTTGCGGCGGCCGATGGCGTCCAGCGTGGGGATGTTGTGCACCGAGACGATGCCGAACACCGTCTCCACCTCCATGCGCTGCAGAAAATCGGCGACGAGGTCACCCACCCGATACGTCTCGGCCATGCTCTTCCTCCCGGGATCTTTTTGGTTTGTTGCCGGGAGTATGGCGAGACCGGCGGGGGCGTGCCTAGAGACGGAATCTCTCCGGCCGGCACGGCTGCAATGCATCGGCGGCACGACCGTCCAGGATCTCCGCCGCCGCCAACCGACCGACCACCGGGGCCAGAACGATCCCCGCATGCATCGCCGCCAGGTACAGCCCGCCGATGCCCGGCGCGAAGCCGACGATCGGGGCGCCGTCCTGCGGCATCGGCCGCCAGCCCGGCACCGCGTCGATCAGCTCGACGTCCTGCGCGCCGCGGATCCCTGACCGCACCGCCTCCAGGACGCGGCGGCCGATCGCCATCGGGCCGTGCTCCGGTGTGTCGTCGATATAATCGGCTGCCGACAGCATCAAAGTGTCCCCCGCCTGCCGCACCTCCAACGCTGGCGAACAGACGATGCCGCGCACCAGCGGGCCGGGAGTGCGCATCCGGATCAGGGTGGCGGGAGAGGCCCGCAGCGGCAGGGCGACACCCACACTTCGCGCCAGATCCGTCGACCCCACCCCGGCCGCGAGGACCACGGCCTCGGCGGCGATCTCCCCAGCCTCCAGCGCAAGGCCCGTCACCCGGCCGCCGGTCTCCATCAGTCCGACGACACGGGCACCGAACCGCAACTCCGCCCCGGCTTCCCGCGCGGCGGCACAGAGCGCGCGGGTTGCGGCGACGGGATCGACCGCCCCCTCGCCCGGAGCGTGGGCCGCACCGCGCGGCGGCTCGACCAGTCCGGGCTCCACCGCGGAGATTTCGGCCCGGCCGAGCAGGCGCACGTCATAGCCGGCCGCCACATGGTGCGCGACCAGCCGCTCGGTCTCTGCCGGATCCTCATCCCAACTCAGCGCGCCGCACCAATCCACGGTTACCGCCCCGCGAAGCTCCGCCTCGATCCGGTGCCAGTCGCCGATCGCCGCCTGCCGCAGCGCCTGATAGGGATGCGGCCGGGTATGGGCGATGTTGATCCAGGAAAAGGCGCGCCCAGTCACGCCGGCCGCCGGCTCCGCCGCATCGACCAGGATCACCGCCGCACCGCGCACGGCAAGATGATAGGCGATCGAGGCACCGACGATCCCCGCGCCGACAACGGCGATTCTGGGACCGCTCATCGGCCTGCGCCCGTCTTCGTGCTCATAGTCGACACCACGCGGTCCTCTCAATCTTCCCAGACACCCTGATAGCGTCCATCAGAGGCATTTCGATGACGCCGGCCGAGGCCGCAGATCGTTTGCGCTCCGGAAGACTGCCACTATATCGATCGTTCGGTATAAAGGAGCGCAGCATGGCCCGACCCACCACCCCGCGCGAGGAGATCGTCGACAAGCTCGCCGACGTATTCCGCCGGCACGGATACGATGGCGCCAGCCTGAAGCTGCTGTCCGATGCCACCGGGCTCGGCCGATCCAGCCTCTATCACTATTTCCCGAACGGCAAAGAGGATATGGCCCTCGCCGTCCTCGCCGGCGCCGAGCAGTGGATGGCGCAGGAAGTGGCCCCGCTGCTGCAGAGCGATGCCTCTCCACAGGAGAAGGTCCGAGGCCTGGTCGGTGCTCTCGATCGGTTCTATCTGGGCGGCAAACGCTCCTGCCTGCTGGAGCTTTTCGCCATCGGCGACGCCCGGACGGCGTTCGGGGCGCGGGTGGCGGAACGTCTGGCCAACCTGCGCACCGCCCTGGCCGGGGTCGCCCGGGAGGCGGGCCATCCGCCGGAGGAGGCCTTGCGCCGGGCGGAGGACGCGCTGATCGCAATCCATGGCGGGCTCGTGGTGTCCCGGGGCCTGGGAGACACCGCCCCGTTCCGGCGGGTTCTGGACAGGCTCGACCGCACCCTGATCCTCTAGTCTCGAGATCGTCACAAGCGTTACCGGGAAAATCTCCTTGACGTTTTGTCGGAGCGAATTATGTACCGATCGTTCGGTTCATATCTTTGCACGGAGCTTTCCATGTCCCCGACGATCAGACTCTACGGTACTGCGCTCTCCGGCCATTCCCACCGGATTGCGCTCGCCCTCTCCCTGCTTGATCTGCCGTTCGAAAGCGTCGCCGTGGATATGCAGGCCGGCGGCAACAGGACGCCGGAGTTCCTGGCACTCAACCCATTCGGCCAGGTCCCGGTGCTCGACGACGACGGCACCGTAATCCCGGACAGCAACGCCATCCTCGCCTATCTCGGCGCCAAGTATGACGACGGCACGCTGATGCCGCGTGACCCCGTGGAAGCCTCTGAAGTTCAGCGCTGGTTCTCGGTTGCCGCCGGAGAGATCAAGTACGGCCCTGCGACCGCCCGGTTGGTGAAAGTGTTCGGGGCGCCCCTGAACCACGCCGCCGCCTTGGCGATTTCGGCGAAAATCCTGCCCCTGCTCGACGCCCATCTGGCGCAGCGCGAGTATCTGGCCGCCGACCGCCTGACCTTCGCCGATGTGGCGATCTACAGTTATGTCGCCCATGCGCCCGAGGGGGATGTCGACCTCGCTCCGTATACCCATGTCGGGCGCTGGCTGGCGCGGATCGAGGCCCACCCGCGCTTCTTCCCCTTCCCCACCGCCGCCGAAATTCTCGGCTGACCCACGGCCGGTCTGCGTCAGGAGCACGCCATGTCCACGCCAGAGACCAATCGGACGCCTTTCCATGCGGGCGAGCTTGCGATGCAGGACCGGGCCGGCGTGCGCGAGCGCATCGCGGCCGTGGGCAGCCAGAACATCCGACGCTTCCTGCCGGACCAGCACCGGACGTTCTTCGCCGACCTGGACCTGCTTTTCGTGGGCTCCGTCGATTCGGACGGCAGGCCCTGGGCGACCGTGCTGGTCGGCGAGCCGGGTTTCATCGGCTCGCCGACCCGCACACGCCTGACTGTCGGGCTGCTGCCGGAAGCCGACGACCCGGCGTTTGCCGGAATGCAGGCCGGCGCGCCCTTGGGCCTGCTCGGCCTGATGCCGCAGAACCGTCGGCGCAACCGCGCGAACGGGCGGATCGCGGCGATCGGCAAGAATGGTTTCACGCTGGACGTACTGGAAAGCTTCGGCAACTGCCCGCAATACATCCACACCCGCAGCCGCGAGCCGGCAGCGATCGTGACCCGGCCCCCAGCCGAGCTCTCCGAGCGGATCGGCGACAAGGTCCGCGACAGGATCGAGCGGGCGGACACGTTCTTCATCGCCACCAATGCACCGGAAGGTGTGGACGTCTCCCACCGGGGCGGACGGGCGGGTTTCGTGACGGTGGCCGAGGACGGCGCGCTGCTCTGGCCCGACTTCTCCGGCAACAACTACTTCAACACGCTGGGAAATCTCGCGGTCGATCCCCGCGCCGGCCTGCTGTTCGCCGATTTCGAGAGCGGCGACCTGCTGCAGCTCACCGGCACGGCGGAAACGCTTTGGGACGGACCGGAACTAGCGGCCTTTCGCGGCGCGGAGCGGCTGGTGCGTTTCAGGCCGACCGCCGTCGTCCTGCGCCGGCGCGTCCTTCCGGTGCGGTTCGCTCCGCTCGAAGCGTCCCCCGTCCTGGCGGACACCGGCACCTGGGAGGAGGCGGAGCGGACCCGCGCGGCCCTGGCCGAGCGCGACACTTGGCGGCCCTTCACCGTCGCCCGCATCGACGCCGAGAGCGACAGCATCCGCTCGATCTACCTGACGCCGGCCGATGGCGACGGCATCGCACCTCACCGTGCCGGCCAGTATCTGCCGATCCGCCTGGCCCTCCCCGGAACCGACAAGCCGCTGCTGCGCACCTATACGATCTCCGACGCGGCCCAGCCTGGGCACCTGCGGATCAGCGTTAAGCGCGAGGCGGGAGGGGCCGCGTCCGGGTTTCTGCACGCCAGCCTCCAACCCGGCGATACGGTGGAGGCGATGGCCCCGCGCGGCGATTTCGTGCTCGACGCGGCGTCCCGGCGTCCGGTGGTTCTGCTCTCCGCCGGGGTCGGCATCACGCCGATGATCGCCATGCTCAACGAGCTGGTGCGCGAGGGCATCCGCCGCCGCGCCCCGCGCGAGGTGTATTTCATCCACGGCGCCCGCGATGGCTCCGAACAGGCGTTCGGCCCCCACCTGCGCCGCCTCGCCCTGCTTGCGCCGGGGGTGAACCTGCACATCCGGTTCAGCCGGCCGCGCCCGCAGGACGTGCTCGGGGCGGACTATGCCAGCGTCGGACGGGTGGATCTCGAGCTGCTGCAGGGCCTGCTGCCGTTCGGGGATTACGACTTCTATCTGTGCGGACCGGGCGGATTCGTCGCCGACCTGCATGCGGGCCTGCGCGGTCTGAACGTGGCCGCCGACCGGATCCACTACGAGTTCTTCGGGCCATCGACCCTGCCGAGTGCGGCGCCGGCGGCGGTGGCTGCCGAGCGGGCGCCGGTCACCTTCGCGGCAAGCGGCAAGACGGCGGAGTGGACCCCCGAGGCGGGCAGCCTGCTCGATCTGGCGGAAGCGTCGGGGGTACCGGTGGACTTCTCCTGCCGTTCCGGTCGGTGCGGCACCTGTGCGGTGAAGCTGCTGTCGGGCGATGTGGGGTATGCCGAAACGCCGGAGGCGGCGGTGCCGGACGGCTACGCGCTGACCTGCCAGGCGCATCCGGTAGGGCCGGTGAGCCTGGGTGTTTGAACCGCGCTCTCCGACCTCGCCCTGAGCAGCCCTCGGACTTGATCCGGGGGCGTGTCGAAGGGCCGACGTGTTGTCGCCCGGCCCTTCGACACGTCGCTCCGCTCCTGCTCAGGGCGAGGTCTTACATCTCATTAAACAATCGTCATCCCGGCCGAGCCCCGGATCAAGTCCGGGGCTCGGCGGGATGACGGGTGTGGGAATAGATGGAGTGCCTACGCCGCCACCGGCTCCGTGCCGCACCAGTCGGCGATGAACAGGGCGATGGCCTTGGTCGACTCGCGAATCGACTGGATGCTCACCCGCTCGTCGAAGCCGTGCACGTTCTCCGCATGGGCGCCGTACACCAGGCACGGGATGCCCGCGTAGAGCACGAACACGCGGCTGTCGATATAGGCGGTGGCGATCCGCTCCTCGAGCGGCTTGCCGGACGCAGCCTCGTGCTGGCGCGCGAGGGTGAGTTCCGCCTCTGTCCCCGGCTCCAGGTCGTAGCCCTCGGTGAAGAAGCCGTTGAACTCGACCTCCGGCGGGCTGTTCGACAGGAACGGGTGGTTGGCCGAGGCATTGCGGATCGTGTCCTCGATGTCGCGCGCCATCTCCTGGGGCTTGAAGCCCGGGAAGTAGGACACCCGGCAGTCGAAGGTGCACCACGCCGGCACCGAGGAGGCCCAGTCGCCGCCGACGATCTTGCCGACGTTCAGGTTCACCGGGTGCTTGGCGTCCTTGTAGTTCTTGGTCTCGCCCTTCTTGGCGTTCCAGCGGGCTTCCAGTTCCTTGAGGTCCTTCATGAGATCGTACGCCGCCATGATGGCGTTCGAACCGCTGCCGGCGGTCGCCACATGGACCGGGAAGCCCCGCACATGCACCCGGAACCAGGTCACGCCCATGACGGCCCGGTTCACATGGCCGGAGGACGGCTCGCTGATCAGGCAGGCATCGGCGGTATAGCCGCGCACCAGCGTGGCGAGCGCGCCGTTGCCCGTGCTCTCCTCCTCGCAGACGCTCTCCAGATGCACCCGGCCTGCGGGCTGTACGCCGGCGGCCTTGAGCGCGTCGAGCGCGAACATGTTGGAAACCACGCCGGCCTTCATGTCGCCGGCCCCGCGGCCGTACATCCAGTCGCCCTCGATGCGCGGCTGGTAGGGCGGGCTGGACCACATGTCGAGGGGGCCTTCCGGCACCACGTCCACATGGCCGTTCAGCACCAGGGAGCGGCCGGTCTCGTTGCGCGGGCGGTGGGTGCCGACGACGTTCCACGCGTTCGCGTAGTCGACCTTGATCGGCGAGAAGCCTTCGTGGTGCTTGATGTCGTCCTCGCGGACCAGCCAGCGGTCGACCGCATAGCCGCGCTTGGCCATGGCTTCGGCCATGAGGTCCTGGGCGAGATGTTCCTGGCCGCGGATCGACGGACGGGAGACCAGCTCCTTGGTGAACTCGATCTGGGCATCGAACGCGGCGTCGACCGCATCGGTGATGCGCTTGGCGAGGTCAGGGTCGAGTTTTCCGGGAGCGGAGGCAGTCATCGTACGATCCTTCAGCCATTTTGGGAGGGGGTCTGGCCGAAGGATCGTACGGTGCGCGGCAAGCGCGCAAGACGCGGAAATCGAATTGGTATCAGGCGGCGATATCGAGAAGCTGACCGCGGCCCGAGCCGGCCGGGGGCGGCGGCGGGGTGGCGGTGGACGACGCGGTCTGGGACGTGCGGGTGTTGCCCGTTTCGGTCTCCTCGACCGCATTCGGCGTGATGTTGGTGGCCGCAGCCGACTGGGACGGGCCCTGGATGCGCACACCCTGGTTGCCGGCCTGCTGGGTGGCCTGGCTGCCGCCTTGGCCCGTGCCCTGCCCGCCGCTGGCGCCGGCGGCACCCGCCTGCAGGCCCTGAAGCTGGCTGAGGGCCTGGTAGCCCAAGCCGGTTCCGGATCCGATACCGCTGATCGCCATGGGGCGTCCTCCTGGATACGTCTGTGTTGTTCTGAGCGGAGTATCGCCGGGCGGTCTAAAGATTCAGTAAACGCCGGAGCTATTTTTCGGTGGTGTTTGCCACGGATGCGCCCGCCCCTTCTTCGTCATCCCGAAACGAGTTCGGGATGACGAAGGTCGGTAAATGCAGGACAGGCCCTCAATAACACCCCGCCGTGCGGCCCCGCATCTTCACCAGGCCGAGCACCATGTCGATGGTCGGGGTCGCCACGCCGGTCAGCCGGCCGAGCTCCTGGACGGAGGCGACCAGGGCGTCGATCTCCATCGCCCGGCCGCGCTCCAGGTCCTGCAGCATCGACGTCTTGTGGGCGCCGACCGCCGCCGCTCCCTCGATCCGCTTGTCCACGTCGATGGCGAACTTCACGCCCAGCGCTTCGCCGACCGCCTGGCCCTCCAGCATCATCGCCCGGGCCACCGCGCGGGTTTCCGGGTCGCCGCAGATCTGCTCAAGCGTGGCACCGGTCAGCGCGCTGATCGGGTTGAAGGACAGGTTGCCCCACAGCTTCACCCAGATCTCGTCGCGGATGCGCGGCCGCACCGGCGCCTTCAGCCCGCCGGCCCGCATCGCCTCCGACAGCGCCTGCACGCGCCCGGTCTTCTCGCCCGACGGCTCGCCCAGGGTGAAGCGGTCGCCGTCCTGATGGGTGATCACCCCCGGCTCCTCGATCTCGCAGGCCGGATAGACCACGCAGCCGATGGCGCGCTCGGGGCCGAGCGTGTCCCACTGCACCCCGCCCGGATCCACACTTTCCAGCCGGGTGCCCTCCAGCTCGCCACCGAGACCGTGGAAATACCACCAGGGCACGCCGTTCACCGCCGTCACCAGGGACGTTTCTTCGTGGAACAGCGCCGTCATTTTCTTGGCGACCGCCGGCACGGAATGAGCCTTCAGCGCGACGATCACATGGTCCTGGGGGCCGAGTTCCGCCGGATCCTCCGACGCGTTGAGGCGCACCGTCTCCCGCGTGGCGTCCTGCAGCAGGGTCAGGCCGTTCTCCTTGATCGCCGCCAGGTGCGGACCGCGGGCCACCAGACTGACCTCGCAGCCAGCCCGCGCCAGGGCCACGCCGAGAAACCCGCCGATCGCCCCGGCGCCGTAGATGCAGACCCGCATGCCCTATTCCTCCAGGCCGAGTTTCTTGGCCAGCCCGATACGCTGCAGCTTGCCGGTGGCACCCTTCGGAATCTCCTCCAGGATCACCAGCTTGCGCGGCACCTTGAAGTCGGCGAGCCGGGTGGAGACGAAATCCTTCAGCTCCTGCTCGGTGGCGCTCTTGCCTTCGCCCAGCACGACGGCGGCGCCGACCTCCTCGCCCAGCTTGGGATGGGCGACGGCGAAGGTCACCGCCTGGGCCACCGCGTCGTGGTCCATCAGCACTTCGTCGACCTCGCGCGGGGCGATCTTCTCGCCGCCGCGGTTGATGATCTCCTTCAGGCGGCCGGTGATGGAAAGATAGCCGTCCTCGTCGAGCCGCCCCTCGTCGCCGGTGCGGAACCAGCGGGCGCCACCGTCCGGATCGTCGGGGAAGTTCTCGGCATTGGCCTTGGGATTGTTCTCGTAGCCGGCGGTGACGTTGGGACCGCGGATCACGATCTCTCCCGCCTCGCCGGGCGCCGCAAACCGTCCCTCCGCATCCATCAACCGGATCTCCGGCCCGGCGGCGATGCCGACGGTACCAGGCTTGCGCGGGGCCGGCGGCAGCGGGTTGGAGGACATCTGGTGCGATGCCTCCGTCATGCCGTAGCTCTCGATCACCGGACAGCCGAACACCGCCTCCAGCTCGGTCATCACCTGCGGCGGCAGGGAGGAGGAGGACGAGCGGATGAAGCGCAGGCCGAGCCCGTCGATGACCGCCCTGTTGCGCGCCGCCCGGCCCAGGATCGCCTGGTGCATGGTCGGCACCGCCGTGTACCAGGTCGGTCGCACTTCCTCGAACTGCTGGAAGATGCGCAGGGCGTTGAAGCCGGGGGCGCAATGGACCGACGCGCCGGCCCGCATGGAGGCGCTGACCGCCGCCATCAGCCCGTGGATGTGGAACAGCGGCATGATGTTCAGGCATCGGTCGGCGGGCTTCAGCGCCAGGGAGGCGGCAATGTGGCCGGCAGAGGCCGCCAGGTTGGCGCCGGACAGAGGGACGATCTTCGGCCGCGAGGTGGTGCCGGAGGTGTGCAGCACCAGGGCGATGTCGTCGGGATCGGCCGGGGGTGCTGCGTCGGGGACCGAGCCGCCCACGTCCAGGTTGAAGCTGCCGGCGGGGCCGCTCATGTCCTCTGCGAGCTCGATCAGGGTGGCGCCGTGCTTCTGGGCCACCGCCCGGGCGGGCGTGTCGTCACCGGCGGCGACGATCACCGCCTTCGCCTTCAGGTCGGAGATGTAGAAGTCGAACTCGTCCTCCCGGTAGCCCGGGTTCAGGGGGGCGGCGGTCGCATGGGCGGCGACGGCGAGGAAGCAGGAGGCCATCGCCGGGCCGTTGGCGAGCACGATGCCGACCCGGTCTCCAGGCCCGATCCCTGCCCCGGCCAACGCCCGGCCGGTCGCCTCCACCAGCTCGCGCAGCCCGGCATAGGTCAGATCGGTCCGGCCCGGCGCCCCGATCGCCGGATCGCCGCCGGCCCCCTGCTGCAAGAGTTCGTACACACTCCTCGGCGACGCCATGCGTGTTCCTCCCATGGGTGATTTTTCTTTGTTGGACACAGCATGGGACCGAAAGACGCCCGAACGCAACGGCAGGGCTTGGAGAGGTGTGGCGATCCAACACCCTCGCTCGACTCCAAAGCCTTTCCCCTCTCACTCCCCGGCCGTGTGCCGGGGCAACGGCCAGGGTCGGCGACTGGCGGCGAGAACTGGGCATGATCGGGCAGCACCACACGAGCTTTTGGGATCACCCCGGCACAAGGCCGGGGAGTGTTGAGGGGGAAGTGGGTGGAGAACACTTTACCTGCCGCTCTCGCCGTCTCCCGAGCCTCCTCACTCTCTGGCCTTATGCCGGGGTAACGGCAAGGGTCGGTGGCGGGCGGCGAAGCCTGGGCACCATCGGCAGCACCACGCGGGTTTGTGGGATCGCCCCGGCACAAGGCCGGGGCGTGCCTTCGTCGTGGACCGTTCCGGACCACTCCCCTCAGGTGATATGCGCCCCGCGGGTCTCCACATAGACCGCGTAGATCGACTGGCTCGCCGTCATGAACAGACGGTTCCGCTTGGTGCCGCCGAAGCAGAGGTTGGAGCAGATCTCCGGCAGCTTGATCTGGCCGATCCGGTCGCCGTTCGGGGCGAAGATATGCACGCCGTCATAGCCGTCGCCGACCCAGCCGGCGCTCGACCACACGTTGCCGTCCTCGTCGCAGCGGATGCCGTCGGCGAAGCCGGTGCGGCCTTCCCATTCCATGCTCGCGAAGGTCCGCGGGTTGGAGAGCTTGTCGCCGTTCAGGTCGTACTGCCAGATCTGGCTCTTCGCCTCGGGATAGTGGGACACGCCCGTATCGGCGACATACAGCTTCTTGTAGTCGTGGGAGAAGCACAGGCCGTTCGGCTTGAACGGCTCGTCGGCGACCTTGGTGATCGCGCCGGAATTGGCGTCGATGCGGTACACCGCCTCCTTGCGGTTCGGCTGGACGGAGCCGGTGTCGAGCCGGTTGCCCTCGTATTCCATCAGCCCGCCATAGCCCGGATCGGTGAACCAGATCGAGCCGTCCTCAGGATGCACCACCGCATCGTTCGGGGCGTTGAACTCGCCGCCCTCGAAACTGTCGGCCAGCACCGTGAGCGAGCCGTCGTATTCGTAGCGCACCACCCGGCGGTTGCCGTGCTCGCAGGCGATCTGCCGGCCGCGATAGTCGAAGGTGTTGCCGTTGGAATTGCCCGAGGGATAGCGGAAGCGGCGGGTGACCTGTCCCTCCTCCTCGACCCAGCGAAGCTGTTCGTTGTTCGGGATGTCGCTCCAGATCAAGTAGCGGCCGACCCCGTTCCACGCCGGCCCTTCGGCCCAGAGCGTGCCGGTGTAGAGCCGCTGGATCGGGGTGTTGCCGAGCTTGTACTTGAAGCGCGGATCGAGGCCGATGACGTCGGGCTCGGGATAGCGCACCGGGTCGGCATTCGGCCCGAAGTTGCGGGCGAACGCGTCCGGCGCCATCGCCGTCGTGGCCGCCACGGCCGCCGCCGCGGTCAGGAATTTTCGGCGATCGAAGCCGTCGGAGGCGGATTTCGAAACAGAGTCAGGGTGTTGTCCGCTCGACGGCGGCGCTGCACGCTTGAACATGTCGTCCTCCCGAAGGTTCTTGTTATTCCGACATCCGCCGGTTCTTTGGACCGGTCGGACAGCCGGCTGGGAGAGCGTACACTATCTTTGCGTGTTGTTCAGGAATTTGCGACGGGCTTGATATCCTGGGTTCCGCGCCTGGCATCGAGCGCACTGTCCTCGAGATCGCAGTGCAGGGCGACGAAGGGGAATTCGGTCTTCACCGCGTCGTGCATCCGGTGGGCGACCGTGCGCAGGGTGGCGTGCACCGTCTTGCCCGACCGCAGCTCGGCCACATAGGCCATCTGCCGCAGATCGTAGACCACCCGGCACGGCACCAGCAGGCCGAGCGGCAGGTAGTTCTGGCGCTCCTCATCGGTGGTGGCGAGCGTCTCCGCCGCCGCCCGCAGCTCCGCCATCCGCGGCTCGACCGAGACACGGGTCGCCGCCGGCAGGCTCTCAAGATACCAGGGGTGGAAGCCGTGGGTCCAGCTCAGCAGCGGCATCTCGCAATAGCCGTTGCGGTGGCGCTGGATGTCGCGGAAGGACCCGAAATCCATCAGGAACTGGCACTCGAAGGAGGCGTAGGAGCCGGCCCGGCGCGGCAGCGGCTCGTATTTCGGCCGGTCGGTGAAGATCCGACGGTCCAGCAGGTCGATGCCCTCGCGATCGGCGGTGCAGACATAGGCGAAGGCCGGATGGTCGGGCTGTCCCCGGTAGTACGCATCGCCGCCGGCGGTCATCGCCCGGTAGGCGGACTGGGCCGGGTAGTCCTTGTGGCTGAACGAGCCCGGATACTTCTCCTTCAGCTCGGCCAGGATCTTGGCCGCCACGTCGCGGGTCTCCGCCAGCGGATGCACCGCGAGGTCGCGCAGGTGATCGGCGGCCTGGCGCAGGTTGGTGGTCCAGGAGAGCTGGGAGTGGATTCCGGCCGGCAGGAAGCCGCGGGCGATGTCGAAGGCCCGGGCCTCCAGGGTCTTGGCCCAGACCCCTTCCTTCACCCCTTCCGGACAGGGCTGGGTGGCGGTCAGCTCCGCCAGGGTCTCGGCATTGACCTGGGCGTAGAGGTCGAGCCAGCCGCGGATGATCGCCTCGGACCCGGCGCTGCCCACCGGATCGCTGTGCCCCTGGGCGGAGAAGTCGAGGTAGCGGGTCGAGGTCTCCTGACCGAAATAGAGCGGCGTGTCCTGCACCGCCTTGCAGGTCAGAATGGACACATTCTCGATGAAGATGGTGGTGAAGCCACAGTCGCCGATCGATTCATGGCCGTAGCCGACATAGTAGCTTTCCATGAATTTGCGGAAGCCGCGCTCCTGGACGCGGGCGAGATGGTCGACGACGCTCGACGCCGACCGGCTGTACAGCGCCTGAAGCATGGCATTCGCCTCCGGCGCCACGCCGTCCTCGATCACGATCCGCATTTCCGAAATCCTCGCGCGGCCCCACGTGCAACAGGATCGGTAGGCCGCCGACCGATCCGATCCGCAATATATAGCGGCGGATCACGACGCGCACCCCACTCGTAGATGGCCTCCCCTGTCGCCCGTCTCGCCGCCCCCTTCCCAACCTTCGGGTCGCAACGCAGGTCGGCGAATCGACTGAGGCGGGGCGAGGCGGGTGCCGCCCAACCCGGTTTCAGCACGAGGTCGTCCCCGAGATTGGAAGGCAGCGGACTCGCCCCAACGCTCAGGACCGAAATCGACCGAAAACGAATACACACAGAGAAACCAGGGCAATTGCATAAGAATTAGTTCAATTCACTTTGATTTGCGGTATGACTTCGACACTGGTGGGGGATGCTGGAACACAATGATGGGCGCTGGCGAGGCAGGATTCGCAAAGGATATCGAGAGGATTCCGAGTGCGGCGACACCGTCCATCGTGCTGGCGTCGCTCATCTCCAATCTCATGGCCACCGGGCTGCCGATCGCGATCCTGATCATCTACGACCGGGTGCTGCCGAACGCGTCGGAGTATACGCTCAGCCTGCTGACCGTCGGCGTGCTCGGCGCCATCGCGATCGACGTCGCCATCCGCATCGCCCGCGGCGCCATCGTCAGCCATCGGGCCGCCCGCTATAGCCATCGGGCGTTTCTCGGCGTCATGGAGAAGGTCTTCGCCGCCGACCCGCGCAGCTTCCAGGCGGAATCCACCGCCATGCACCTGGAGCGGCTGGCCGCCATCGACGCGATCCGGGAGTCCCGGGCCGGCTACCTGCCCCAGCTCATCGTCGATTTCCCGTTCTTCATCCTGTTCGTCGCCCTGGTCTTTCTGATCGGCGGACCGCTCGGCTTCGTGCTGCTGGCCTTCGTCGGCTTCACCGCCGTCGCCGCGATCCTCAGCGGCCTCACCGTGCGCAGCCGGATGGAGGCGCGCCAGGCGAACAACTCCGCCCAGTCAAACTTCCTGATGGAAGTGCTGAGCGGGGTGTCGACCATCAAGTCCTACGCCATGGAGCCGCTGATGAAGCGGCGCTACGAGCGGGTGATGGAGTCGAGCGCGACGATCACGGCCAACCTGATCCAGGGCAGCATCTCCGCCCAGGCGCTGACCAATCTGGTGACCCAGGCGGCCCAGATCGCCATCGTCGCCGCCGGCAGCCTCGCCGTGATCAACGGCAGCATGACCATCGGCGGAATCGCGGCCTGCATGCTGCTGACCGGCCGGGCGCTGCAGCCGCTGAACCGGGCCTCGATGCTGTGGAGCCAGTATCAGTCCGTGCGCATCGCCAAGCAGCGCATCAAGGAACTGGCCGCCATGCCGACCATCGACAGCGGCGGCGGCATCGTGCGGGACTCGCTGCACGGCGCGCTGGAGTTCCGCGACGTGACCTTCAGCTATTCCAACGGCCGCCCCGTCTTCGAGAACCTGACCCTGGCGGTCGACGCCGCCGAGACCGTGCTGATCAGCACCCGGGGGAACTGGAGCGGGAAGTCCACCCTCCTGGCCCTGGCCGCCCATATCCTGCTGCCTGACAGGGGGTCGGTTCTCTACGACAACATCGAGGCCGAAGCGTTCGACGACGAGTGGCTGCGCTCGCGCATCGCCTATCTCGGCCCGAACCCGTCGTTGTTCGAAGGCACGATCTTCGACAACATCACCGGCTTCGATCCGTCGCCGGATCATATCGCCGAGGTCGAGGATGTGGCCGAGGAACTGGGCCTGACGGAGGCGGTCTCCAAGCTGCCCATGGGCTTCCAGACCGAGATACGGGCCGGTGCGGGCGACACCCTGCCGGCCTCGATCCGCCAGCAGATCCCGATCGTGCGGGCGCTGGCGCGGCAGCCCGACATCCTGCTGATGGACGAGTGCAACTCGAACCTGGACCGCGATGCGGACGACCGGTTCCGCGCCGCCCTTGCCCGCCGGCAGACCAGCACCACCATCCTGATGGCGACCCCGCGCCCGTCCTTCCAGGCGCTGGCCCATCGCGAGATCACCATCGGCGCCGATCCGCAGGCCGTCGGAGAGGACGGGGAGACGGCGCCGGTGGACGTGCATGCCGAACTTCGGGTGGTGAACGGCGGAGGCGGGGCATGAGCACCATGACCATCCGCGACGGACTCGCCGAGGCGCTGCGCCAGGAGGAGATGGGCCGGTTCGAACTGGCCTCGGACTTCGCGTCCTGCCTGATGCCGCTGCTCACCGCGCTCGGCTGGGTCCCGGATCCCGACAAGCTGCTGCGCGCCCTGCCCCATGTGGCCGAACGCATCGACCTGATCGACTTCCGCAACGTCCTGGCCGAACTCGGCTATGTGAGCGTGCGGCATAAGGGCCGGGCCGCCGATATCGACGGGCGCCTGACGCCGTGCCTCTTCGTGTCGGAGACCGGCGTGCCGCTGGTGATCCTGACCCGCGTCGGCGGCGAGGTCACCGCCTTCGACAGCCGGACCCGCGAGGTGGTGCGGTTCCGCGCGGCCAAGGTGATCGGCTACTACTACACCTTCGCCCGCGACCAGCCGGAAGACGAGTCCGCCACGCCGGACACCTCCTTCGTCGGCACCTTGTTCCGCCGCTTCCGGCGCGAAATCACCATGGTGGCGATCACCAGCGTGATCGGCTCCCTGTTCGGCGTGATCGTGCCGATCTTCGTGATGACCGTGTACGACAGCGTCATCCCGGCCGCCTCGCCGGCCAGCCTCTACTGGCTGCTGCCGGGGGTGGCGCTGGCCCTGTTCGTCGATTTCTGCCTGCGCCAGATCCGCGGCGCCTCGGTCGCCCATGTCGCCGGACGCATCGACTTCCTGCTGTCGACCGAAGTGTTCCGCAAGATCCTCTCCCTGCCGCCCAGCGGCGCCGAGGGCAACACGCTCGGCACCCAGCTCGCCCGGTTCCGCAACTTCCAGGGTCTGCGGGATGTCATGAACTCGCCGGTCATGACCCTGATCCTTGAGATTCCGCTGATCGTCACCTCGATCCTGGTGATCGCGCTGATCGCCCAGCCGATCGTGGTCGTGCCGCTGCTCGGCCTGGTGACCATCGGCTTCGTCGGCGCGCTGTTCGTCCCGGCGATCCAACGGGCGGAGCGCAACGCCGCGGCGGCCCGGGCGGCCCGCGACCAGGTGGCGACCGAAGTGATCTCCAAACAGCGCAGCATCCGGGCCACGGTGCTCGGCACCGCCTTCATGGACCGCCTGCGCCCGCTGTCCGCCCGCACCGCGCTGGAGCGCAACCGGGCGGCGCGGCTGAACACGGTCCTGCAGTCGCTGCTGCACGGCGTGCTGATGGCGACCGGGCTGATGACCCTCTTCTTCGGCGCCGAGGCGGTCATCGACCAGCGCATGACGACCGGCGCCCTGGTCGCCTCCATGGCCCTGGTCTGGCGTATTCTGGTCCCGGCCCAGGTCGGCTGCCAGAGCCTGCCGCGGCTGGTGCAGATGCGGGGCACCATCGCCCAGGTCGACCGGCTGATGCGCGCCAAGTCCGAAGACAGTTCGACCGATGCCCGGGTGTCCGATCACCGGTTCACCTCCAACATCGCCGTGCGCCGGGTCTCTGTGCGCTACAACCAGGAGGCCGATCCCGCCCTGCTCGCCGTCTCCCTGGACGTGAAGCCGGGCGAGATGGTGGCGCTGGTCGGGCCGAGCGGATCGGGAAAATCGACCCTGCTCAAGGTCATGGCCGGACTGCTTAAGCCGCAGGCGGGCACGATTTCCTTCGGCGGGGTGGAGATGCGCCATCTCGGGGCGGTCGAGCATCGCCGCAATATCGGCTACCTGTCCCAGAGCACCGACCTGTTCCACGGCACGATCGCCCAAAATCTGCGCCTCGCCCGTCCCGATGCCCCGTTCCAGGCGCTGCGCGACGCCTGCGACCGGGCCGGCGTGCTGGACGAGGTGGAGAGCCTGCCCGACGCCTTCGAAACGGTCATCGGCGACGAAAAGAGCGTCAGCCTGTCGGAGAGCTTCCGCCAGAAACTCTCCCTCGCCAGGATCTGGCTGAAGGACAGCCCGGTCATGCTGCTGGACGAGCCGGCCCAGAATCTCGACGACGCCGGCGACGCCGCCCTGACCCGCGAGCTGCAGGCCTTGAAGGGCCAGCGCACCATCTTCTTCGTGACGCACCGTCCGAGCGCCATGCGCCTGGCCGACCGCGTTTTCGAGCTCAACCAGGGGCGTCTCACCGAGGCGAAGCGCGACTCCCTGACGATCTCCGGGATGCAGAACCCATGAGCAATATCACCGTCTCCCCGCGTCCCGGACGTGCCGCCGGCACGCCAGCCGTGCGCCGCACCTCCTATCTCGCCCAGTCGATCCACCTGGAGGAGAGCAGTTCGCCGCGGCTGATCCGGCTGACGATCCTGCTGCTGGCGTTCGCCGTCGCCGGCGCGATCGTCTGGGCGGCGATGGCCCGGCTCGACCAGGTGGCGCGGGCCGACGGCAAGGTGATCCCGTCCTCCAACGTCACCGTGCTGCAGCACCTGGAAGGCGGGCTCGTCGAACAGGTGCTGGTGCGGCCCGGCGACATCGTCGAGCCCGGCCAGACCGTGATCAAGATGAGCGGTACGGGCGCCGGCTCCGAACTGCGGCAGCTCCGCACCCGCGAGGCCTCCCTGGCGGCCCGGCTGGAGCGACTCTATGCCCAGATCCAGGACCGCGAACCCGACTTCTCGCCCTGGCGCGCGACCTATCCCGAACTGACCAAGGAGCAGAGCGAGCTCCTGGCGGCCAGCCGGGCGACCTCGAAGGACCGGATGCAGCTCTTCGACGAGCAGCTGAAGGACCAGAACATCCAGCTCACCACCCTGCTCTCCCAGCGCAAGACCATCGAGGACAGCATCAAGCTGATCGAGGAGGAGGAGCGGCTGCGCAAGGAGCTGTTGGACAAGGGGCTGACCCGGCGCTTCACCTATCTGGACGTGCTGCGCGACCTGAACCGTACCCGCGGCCAGCTTGTGCAGCTGGAAGGGCTGATCGCCCGCAACCGCCAAGAGATCGCCGAGATCGAGGCCCGGCGGGTGTCGTTCGAGAGCACCAACGACAACCAGGCGCTGTCGGAGATCACCACGATCTCCGCCGAGCGGGCCGAGGTGGCGGAATCGATCAGCCGGTTCGAGGACCGCTTCGCCCGGCTCGACATCAAGTCGCCGATCCGCGGCGTGGTCCAGGACCTTACCGTGAGCGCACCCGGTTCGGTGATCGCGCCCGGAGCCGCGGTCGCGCAGATCGTGCCGATCGACGACGAGAACGTGGTGGAAGTGCTGCTGAACCCGAAGGACGTGGCCTTCGTCTCTCCGGGCCAGGAGGCCACGGTGCGGGTCACCGCCTATGACTTCGCCCAGTTCGGCGGCATGCCGGGCAAAGTGGAGCGGATCTCACCGACCACGGTCGCATCCGGCACCGGCGCCAGCTTCTACACGGTGGTGATCCGGCTGGACCGCAACCATTTCGGCGAGGAGGCCGGCAAGCACATGATCCTGCCGGGCATGATCGTGCAGGCGGATATCCGCACCTCCGACCGCACCCTGCTGGATTACCTGGCCAAGCCGATCACCCGCGCCTTCCAGATCGGGTTTACGGAGCGGTAAAGGCGGCCGGAAAGGTCGCCGCGCCTTTCCGGTTTTCTCCTTCGGGAACTGCTCCCTGGGCAGGGGCCCGGCCATCCCCAGCCCGGAGGGCGGGAAACCGCGTTTAAAGAAGAAGCGCGTTCCAACGTGGATCCGGGCACAAGGCCGAGAAGTGTCCAAGGATTATTGCGCCCGCGACCGGCCACGTCCGATCCCCGGCCCTGGGCCGGGACCGGAGCACCGCGTGCCGGGCCCGCCGGATCTCATCGACGCCGCGTCTACGCCCGGCGGTCCCGGCAGGGAGCCGGGACGCCGTCCGTGCCCGTAGAGAAGCCTCACCCAAAGCCGGCGACCTGCATGTTGTCGTCGAGATCCTCGCCGGCGGGCGTCCCGCCGCCGGTATCTCCGCCGCCGCTATCGCCGTCGTTCCAGCCGTCGCCAGCGCCATCGCCGCTCTCCCCGGCGCCGGCGCCCTCGCCACCATCGGTGATCGTATCGCCGCCGGCATCCTCGCTGAGCGAGACCCAGTCCTGGCTCTGCTCCGCGCCGCCGGATTCGACCTCGGCGAACAGGGCCGCGTCCTCGTCGGCGCCGTCACCGCCATAGAGCACATCGTCGTCATTGCCGCCGATCAGCGTGTCGTCGCCGTCGCCGCCGGCGACCGTATCCCGGCCGTTCCCGGCCGACAGGGTATCGTTCCCGTCGCCGCCGACCATCTGGTCGCTGTCGTTGCTGCCGTCAAGGAAGTCGTCGCCCGCCCCGCCGGAAAGGGTGTCGGCCCCGTTGCCGCCGGACAGCGTGTCGTTACCCTCCCCGCCGTCGAGCTGGTCGGCGTCCTGGCTGCCCTCCAGCCGGTCGTTGCCGGCCCCGCCGGAAAGCGTGTCGAGGCCGTTGCCGCCGGACAGCGTGTCGTTGCCCGCCCCGCCATCCAGCCGGTCGGCGTCGTTGCTGCCCTCAAGCTTGTCGTCGCCGGCCCCGCCGGAAAGCGTGTCGAGACCGTTACCACCGGACAGCGTGTCGTTGCCCGCCCCGCCGTCCAGCCGGTCGGCGTCGTGGCTGCCCTCGAGCTTGTCGTCGCCGGCACCGCCGGAGAGCGTGTCGAGGCCGTTGCCGCCGGACAGGGTGTCGTTGCCCGCCCCACCGTCGAGCAGGTCGGCATCGTGGCTACCCTCCAACCGGTCGTTCCCGGCACCGCCGGAGAGCGTATCGAGGCCGTTGCCGCCTTTGAGAGTGTCGTCGCCCGCGCCGCCCTGGAGCGAGTCCGCCTCGTGGCTGCCGTCGAGCGAGTCGTTGCCGGCACCGCCGGACAGCGTGTCGCTGCCGTTGCCGCCGTTCAGCGTGTCGTCACCGGATCCGCCCGAGAGCAGGTCGTTGCCGTGGCTGCCGTTCAGCCGCTCGCCTTCGTTGCCGGCCTGCGGGGCCGGACCGACAGGGGCCGCACCCGAGACGATCCCGCCCCGGCCCCCGCCGCGGCCGGACGAGAAGCGCTCGCGGGCGATCTCCTCGTCGGATCCGCTACCGCCTGCGCCATTGTTCGAGGAGCCGGTGTCGACATAGTCGGCACCCCCGGACCCGTTGCCGGCTCCGTTCGGGCCCGCACCGAATCTCAGGTCCGTCGTCTCTCCGTTGGTGGAGGTCGTGACCGACGCGAAATCGCCGTCCAGGGAGAAGGCCCCGTCGCCCTGACCGTCGCCGTCGAGATCGATGCTGACCTCGGTGGTGGTCCCATTTGAGTTCAGGACGACATTGTCGCCGCCGACGCTGGCGTTGATGCGGACGACGTCCTGGGTTTCGTAGTCGGTGATCCGGTCGCCATCGGTGGCCATGAACGTGTCGCGGCCGTTGCCGCCGATCATGGTGTCCGCGCCCGACCCGCCGTCGAGATAATCGTCGTTCTCGCCGCCATAGAGCGTGTCGGCGCCGGACCCGCCGTAGAGCCGGTCGGATCCGTTGCCGCCGACCAGAAGATCGTTGCCGTCCTCCTGCGGCGCCGGCGAGTCCTCTCCCGCATCGCCGGAGAGCGTGTCGTTCCCCGCGCCCCCGGTGAGGGTATCGGCTCCGGCATCGCCGGAGACGGTGTCGTTGCCGGCACCACCGGACAGGGTGTCGCTGCCCGCATCGCCGGAGACGCTGTCGTTGCCGGCACCACCGCTCAGCGTGTCGCCGCCAGCATCGCCGGAGACGGTGTCGTTGCCCGACCCGCCGCTCAGCGTGTCGCCGCCCGCATCACCGGAGACGGTGTCGTTGCCGGCACCGCCGCTCAGCGTGTCGCCGCCCGCATCACCGGAGACGGTGTCGTTGCCAGCGCCGCCGCTCAGCGTGTCACCGCCCGCATCGCCGGACACGGTGTCGTTGCCGGCACCGCCGCTCAGCGTGTCGCCGCCCGCATCGCCGGAGACGCTGTCGTTCCCAGCGCCGCCGCTCAGCGTATCGCCGCCCGCATCGCCGGAGACGGTGTCGTTGCCGGCACCACCGGACAGGGTGTCGTCGCCCGCACCGCCGCTCAGGGTGTCCGCACCGGCACCGCCCGTCAGCGTATCGTGGGCCCCGCCGCCGCTCAGGGTATCGGCGCCGTCGCCCTCCACCGGTTCCGGCCGGTCGTCGTCGATGGCGAGATCCGCCGTGGCCGCCTCGTTGCGGGCGCCGTGCTCGTCTTCCACCACGACGCTGATGCGCGCCTCGCTGTCGCCGGACGGGGTCTCCGACAGGCTGAGCGACACCGACCGCAGGGCCTCGGTGTAGCGCGAAGGCGGGGCGTCGCCCTCGAAGGTCACGACGACGCTGCCATCCTCCTGGGTCGCCACCGAGGCGGTGATCCCGCCGATCCCGGTGCCGACCGTAACCGTGCCCGCCCCGCCCAGATTTTCGATCCTGACTTCGGCGCGGCTGATGCTGTCCTCGCGGTCGGCATCGCTGACGGTCACCTGGGACAGCAGTGCGATGCTGCCGGGACTGCCGTCGGCCGCGCCGGAGCCGACAGCGAGATCGGAGGCGTTGCGGCCGCCGCCGACGGTCGCGCCGTCGAACCCGCCGTCCTCGCCGATGGACAGGCTGACCGGCTGCACGCCGGTGACGACCGGGCCGCGGTTGAGGTCGGCGACCGCGCCGTCGACCACGAACTGGACGTCCTCGAAACTGTCGATGGTGAGGTCGAGCCCGTCGAAGCTCCGGCTGGTCTCGGAATCGGCCAGGCCGTCGCGGATGTCCTGGAAATGATCCTTCAGCGCGAACAGATCGTCGCCTGCATTCCCCTCCAGGCGATCGGAGGAGACCTCCACCCGCAGGGTGTCGCGCCCCGACCCGCCCTGATAGCTGTCGGTGCCGTTCGTATTGCGGTTGGCGTCGACATCGAAGACCCCGACGTCGTTCCCGGCGCCGAGATCCACAGTATCCGCGCCAGAGCCGCCGGCCACCGTGTCGTTGCCGTCACCGGCGAGGATCCGGTCGTTGCCGGCACCGCCGGACAACGCGTCGCGGCCGCTTCCGGCGCTGATCGTGTCGTGGCCCGATCCGCCCTCGACCTGGTTGTCGCCATTGCCCGCGCGCAGCAGGTCGTTGCCGTCGCCGCCGGACAGGGTGTCGCGGCCGGAGCCGGTGCTGACGCTGTCGTCGCCGCTGCCCGCCGCCACGCTGTTGTTGCCGTCCCCGACCCGAATCGTGTCGTCGCCCGAGCCGGCGGAGACCGTGTCCGATCCCCCCGCCGCGCTGACGAAATCATCGCCGGACCCGGCATCGATCCGGTTGGAGCCGCCGGCGCCATAGATCGTGTCGTCGCCTGACCCGGAGGAGATGACGTCGTCGTCCCGTCCGGCGCTCACATAGTTGTCGCCGTCGCCGGCATCCACCGTGTTGCGCCCGTCGCCGACGACCAGACGGTCGTCGCCCGACCCGGCCGTCACCCGGTCGGAACCGGAGCCGGCGGTCACCTCGTTGTCGCCCCTGCCGACATCGATGTCGTTGTTGCCGTTCCCGGCCCGCACCGTGTCGTCGTCCTTGCCGGCGCGGATCGTGTCCGAGCCGGTGCCCGACGAGATCAGGTTCTCGCCGTCCCCGGCGACGACGCTGTTGTTGCCGTCGCCCGCCCGGATCGTGTCATCGCCCGAGCCCGCCGAGATCGTGTCCCAGCCAGAGCCGGCCGACAGCAGGTTGTCGCCGCCCCCCGCTTCCACCCGGTTCGCGCCCTCGCCGCCATAGATCGTGTCGTCACCGCTGCCGGCAGTAATGACGTCACCGTCCCGTCCGGCGCTCACATAGTTGTCGCCATCGCCGGCAGCGACGGTATTGCGACCGTCGCCGACGACCAGACGGTCGTCGCCGGAGCCTGCCGTCACCCGGTCGGAACCGGAGCCGGCGGTCACCTCGTTGTCGCCTCGGCCGACATCGATGTCGTTGTTGCCGGACCCTGCCCGCACCGTGTCGTCGTCCTTGCCGGCGCGGATCGTATCCGAGCCGGTGCCCGACGAGATCAGGTTCTCGCCGTCCCCGGCGACGACGCTGTTGTTGCCGTCGCCCGCCCGGATCGTGTCATCGCCAGAACCCGCCGAGATCGTGTCCCAGCCGGATCCGGCGCTGACGAAGTTATCGCCCGAACCAGCCTCGACCCGGTTCGAGCCGTCGCCGCCATAGATCGTGTCGTCGCCGGACCCGGAGGAGATGACGTCGTCGTCCCGTCCGGCGCTCACATAGTTGTCGCCGTCGCCGGCATCCACCGTGTTGCGCCCGTCGCCGACCACCAGACGGTCGTCGCCGGAGCCTGCCGTCACCCGGTCGTAGCCCGAACCGGCAGTCACCTCGTTGTCGCCTCGGCCGACATCGATGTCGTTGTTGCCGTTGCCGGCCCGCACCGTGTCGTCGTCCTTGCCGGCGCGGATCGTGTCCGACCCGGTGCCGGACGAAATCAGGTTCTCGCCGTCCCCGGCGACCACGCTGTTGTTGCCGTCGCCAGCCCGGATCGTGTCGTCGCCAGAACCCGACGAGATCGTGTCGCTGCCCGAGCCAGCAGACAGCAGGTTGTCGCCGCCCCCCGCTTCCACCCGGTTCGCGCCCTCGCCGCCATAGATCGTGTCGTCACCGCTGCCGGCAGTAATGACGTCACTGTCCCGTCCGGCGCTCACATAGTTGTCGCCATCGCCGGCAGCGACGGTGTTGCGACCGTCGCCGACGATCAGCCGATCGTCCCCGGAGCCTGCCGTGACCCGGTCGGAACCGGAGCCGGCGGTCACCTCGTTATCGCCTCGGCCGACATCGATGTCGTTGTTACCATTGCCGGCCTGCACGGAATCGTCGTCGTTCCCAGTCCGCACCGTGTCGGAACCCGACCCCGCCGTGATCTGGTTCTCGCCCTGACCGGCGGAGATGACGTTGTTGCCGTCGCCTGCGCGGATCGTGTCGTCGCCCGACCCGGCAGAGATCGTGTCGCTGCCCGAGCCGACAGAGAGCAGGTTGTCACCGCCTCCAGCCTCAACCCGGTTCGAGCCATCGCCGCCGTAGATCGTGTCGTCGCCGCCCTCGGCGCTGATCACGTCGTTGTCGCGTCCGGCGCTCACAGAGTTGTCGCCGGAACCGGCATCCACCGTGTTGCGTCCGTCGCCGACAACCAGACGGTCGTCGCCCGATCCGGCCGTCACCCGGTCGGAGCCGGAGCCGGTACTGACCGTGTTATCGCCACCGCCGACATCGATGTCGTTGCTGCCGTTGCCGGCCCGCACGGAATCGTCCTCGTTGCCCGTCCGCACCGTATCGGCGCCGGAGCCTGCCGTGATCTGGTTCTCGCCCTGGCCGGCGGAGATGACATTGTTGCCGTCACCCGCGCGGATCGTGTCGTCCCCCGACCCGGCAGAGATGGTGTCGCTGCCCGAGCCGACAGAGAGCAGGTTGTCACCGCCTCCAGCCTCGACCCGGTTCGAGCCGTCGCCGCCATAGATCGTGTCGTCGCCGCTGCCGGCGCTGATCACGTCGTTGTCGCGGCCGGCGCTCACATAGTTGTTGCCGTCGCCGGCATCCACCGTGTTGCGCCCGTCGCCGACCACCAGACGGTCGTCGCCGGAGCCTGCCGTCACCCGGTCGTAGCCCGAACCGGCAGTCACCTCGTTGTCGCCCCTGCCGACATCGATGTCGTTGTTGCCGTTCCCGGCCCGCACCGTGTCGTCGTCCTTGCCGGCGCGGATCGTGTCCGAGCCGGTGCCCGACGAGATCAGGTTCTCGCCGTCCCCGGCGACGACGCTGTTGTTGCCGTCGCCCGCCCGGATCGTGTCATCGCCCGAGCCCGCCGAGATCGTGTCCCAGCCAGAGCCGGCCGACAGCAGGTTGTCGCCGCCCCCCGCTTCCACCCGGTTCGCGCCCTCGCCGCCATAGATCGTGTCGTCACCGCTGCCGGCAGTAATGACGTCACCGTCCCGTCCGGCGCTCACATAGTTGTCGCCATCGCCGGCAGCGACGGTATTGCGACCGTCGCCGACGACCAGACGGTCGTCGCCGGAGCCTGCCGTCACCCGGTCGGAACCGGAGCCGGCGGTCACCTCGTTGTCGCCTCGGCCGACATCGATGTCGTTGCTGCCATTGCCGGCCTGCACGGAATCGTCGTCGTTCCCAGTCCGCACCGTGTCGGAACCCGACCCCGCCGTGATCTGGTTCTCGCCCTGACCGGCGGAGATGACGTTGTTGCCGTCGCCTGCGCGGATCGTGTCGTCGCCCGACCCGGCAGAGATCGTGTCGCTGCCCGAGCCGACAGAGAGCAGGTTGTCACCGCCTCCAGCCTCAACCCGGTTCGAGCCATCGCCGCCGTAGATCGTGTCGTCGCCGCCCTCGGCGCTGATCACGTCGTTGTCGCGTCCGGCGCTCACAGAGTTGTCGCCGGAACCGGCATCCACCGTGTTGCGTCCGTCGCCGACAACCAGACGGTCGTCGCCCGATCCGGCCGTCACCCGGTCGTAGCCTGACCCGGCACTGACCGTGTTGTCGCCGCCGCCGACATCGATGTCGTTGCTGCCATTGCCGGCCTGCACGTAATCGTCGTCGTTGCCCGTCCGCACCGTGTCGGAACCCGATCCGGCCGTGATCTGGTTCTCGCCCTGACCGGCGGAGATGACGTTGTTACCGTCGCCAGCCCGGATCGTGTCGTCCCCCGACCCGGCGGAGATCGTGTCGCTGCCCGAGCCGGCAGACAGCAGGTTGTCGCCGCCTCCGGCCTCGACCCGGTTCGAGCCGTCGCCGCCGTAGATCGTGTCGTCGCCGCCCTCGGCGCTGATCACGTCGTTGTCGCGGCCGGCGCTCACAGAGTTGTTGCCGGAACCGGCATCCACCGTGTTGCGCCCATCGCCGACGACCAGGCGGTCGTCGCCGGAGCCTGCCGTCACCCGGTCGTAGCCCGAACCGGCACTGACCGTGTTGTCGCCGCCACCGACATCGATGTCGTTGCTGCCATTGCCGGCCTGCACGAAATCGTCGTCGTTGCCCGTCCGCACCGTGTCGGAACCGGAGCCTGCCGTGATCTGGTTCTCGCCCTGACCGGCGGAGATGACGTTGTTACCGTCGCCCGCCCGGATCGTGTCGTCGCCCGAACCCGCAGAGATCGTGTCGCTGCCCGAGCCGACCGACAGCAGGTTGTCGCCTCCCCCCGCTTCCACCCGGTTCGAGCCGTCGCCGCCATAGATCGTGTCGTCGCCGCCCTCGGCGCTGATGACGTCGTTGTCACGGCCGGCGCTCACATAGTTGTTGCCGGAACCGGCATCCACCGTGTTGCGCCCATCGCCGACGACCAGGCGGTCGTCGCCGGAGCCTGCCGTCACCCGGTCGTAGCCCGAACCGGCACTGACCGTGTTGTCGCCGCCACCGACATCGATGTCGTTGCTGCCATTGCCGGCCTGCACGAAATCGTCGTCGTTGCCCGTCCGGACCGTATCGGAGCCGGAGCCTGCCGTGATCTGGTTCTCGCCCTGACCGGCGGAGATGACGTTGTTACCGTCGCCCGCCCGGATCGTGTCGTCGCCCGAACCCGCAGAGATCGTGTCGCTGCCCGAGCCGACCGACAGCAGGTTGTCGCCTCCCCCCGCTTCCACCCGGTTCGAGCCGTCGCCGCCATAGATCGTGTCGTCGCCGCCGTCGGCAGTAATGACGTCACCGTCCCGTCCGGCGCTCACATAGTTGTCGCCGTCCCCGGCAGCGACGGTGTTGCGACCGTCGCCGACGATCAGCCGATCGTCCCCGGAGCCTGCCGTCACCCGGTCGGAACCGGAGCCACCGGTCACTTCGTTGTCGCCTCGGCCGACATCGATGTCGTTGTTGCCGTTGCCGGCCCGCACCGTGTCGTCGTCCTTGCCGGCGCGGATCGTGTCCGAGCCGGTGCCCGATGAAATCAGGTTCTCACCGTCCCCGGCGACCACGCTGTTGTTGCCGTCACCCGCCCGGATCGTGTCATCGCCAGAACCGGCGGAGATCGTGTCCCAGCCAGATCCGGCGCTGACGACGTTATCGCCCGAACCAGCCTCGACCCGGTTCGAGCCGTCGCCGCCGTAGATCGTGTCGTCGCCGCTGCCGGCAGTAATGACATCACCGTCGCGGCCGGCGCTCACATAGTTGTCGCCATCGCCGGCAGCGACGGTGTTGCGCCCGTCGCCGACGATCAGCCGATCGTCCCCGGAGCCTGCCGTCACCCGGTCGGAGCCGGAGCCGGCACTGACGGTGTTGTCGCCGCCGCCGACATTGATGTCGTTGCTGCCGTTGCCGGCCCGCACGGAATCGTCGTCGTTCCCCGTCCGCACCGTATCGGAGCCGGAGCCCGCCGTGATCTGGTTCTCGCCCTGGCCGGCGGAGATGACGTTGTTGCCGTCGCCCGCCCGGATCGTGTCGTCCCCCGACCCGGTAGAGATCGTGTCCCAACCAGATCCGGCGCTGACGAAGTTGTCCCCGGAACCAGCCTCGAACCGGTTCGAGCCCTCACCGCCATAGATCGTGTCGTCGCCGCCCTCGGCGCTGATCACGTCGTTGTCGCGTCCGGCGCTCACATAGTTGTCGCCCGAACCGGCATCCACCGTGTTGCGCCCGTCGCCGACGACCAGACGGTCATCGCCGGAGCCTGCCGTGACCCGGTCGGAACCGGAGCCGGCACTGACGGTGTTGTCGCCGCCGCCGACATTGATGTCGTTGCTGCCGTTGCCGGCCCGCACGGAATCGTCGTCATTGCCCGTCCGCACGGTGTCGGAGCCGGAGCCGGCCGTGATCTGGTTTTCGCCCTGACCGGCGGAGATGACGTTGTTACCGTCACCCGCGCGGATCGTGTCATCGCCAGAACCAGCCGAGATCGTGTCGCTGCCCGAGCCGGCGCTGACGAAGTTATCGCCGCGCCCGGCATCGACGCGGTTGTTGCCTTGACCCGCCAAGATGCGGTCGTCGCCGGCGCCGGTCTCGATTGAATCATGGCCGGCACCGCCCGTGACGGTCTCGTCCTGGGTGCCGCTGCCAGTGCCGCCGCCGGGTGTGTTATGGCCCGAGGCCGGCGTCTCGGATCCGCCCGAGGTCGTGTCCTCCCCACCAGAAGTTGTGTCCGCACCGCCGTTGGTCGTGTCCTCACCAGACGAAACGGTGTCAGCGCCGCCGGAGGTCGTGTCTTCGCCCGACGTCACCGTGTCGGCACCGCCGGAGGTCGTGTCCTCACCCGACGTCACCGTGTCAGCACCGCCGGCGGTCCTGTCCTCACCCGACGTCACCGTGTCGGCGCCGCCGGAGGTCGTGTCCTCGCCGGACGTCACCGTGTCGGCGCCGCCGGAGGTCGTGTCCTCGCCGGACGTCACCGTGTCCGCACCGCCGGAGGTGGTGTCCTCGCCGGAGGTCACCGTGTCGGCACCGCCGGAGGTCGTGTCCTCGCCCGACGTCACCGTGTCGGCGCCGCCGGAGGTCGTGTCCTCGCCCGAGGTGACCGTGTCGGCGCCGCCGGAGGTCGTGTCCTCGCCCGAGGTGACCGTGTCGGCGCCGCCGGAGGTCGTGTCCTCGCCCGAGGTGACCGTGTCGGCGCCGCCGGAGGTCGTGTCCTCGCCGGACGTCACGGTATCCGCGCCGCCGGTGGGGGGAGCGGTCGGGTCCGTGGCGGGGCCGGAGAGCGGGCTGGTGCCGGTCTCGTCGACCACGTCCTCGGTGCTGGTCCCCCGGGTGGTCGCCGCCGGCTCTGCGTCCCCGGCGGACTCTGTCGCCGACGAGGTGGTGCCGGTGGATCCCGTCTGGCCGCCGGTCTGCTGGCCTGTGGTCCCGCTGCGCGCGTTCGTACCGGTGCCGATGGCCGCATCCGTGCCCGCGTTGGTCCCGCCGATCCGGCCGTCATCCGCCGTCGAGCCGGAGTCGCCGTCGATCCGCCGGGCGGTGGTATCCCGCGCCGGCTCCCCGGTGTCCCGAGCATCCGCCTCAGAGCCGGCCGAAGCGCGTTGTTGCGGCCCAGCCTGGACGGCACCGTCGCCGCCGGCCCCGCCGCCCAGCCCATCGGATGCCGCGCCGCCGAGGACGGAGGTGGCGCCGCCTCCCGTGCCGTCGCTCGCCCCGCCATTGCCGGCCCCGGCCTCGGTGGTGCCGGGCTGCTGTGCCGGCGCCTCGCCGCTCGCGGACTCGCCGCCGTCAGGCTGCGCCCCGCCCCCGGCATCCGCCGCAGGCCGGCCCGAGGCGGTGGCCGCCAGATCGCCGGAGCCTGCAGCCCCCGAGGCTACGCCGCCGGTATCGCCGGCGCCGGTATTCTGGCCCGAATTCTGCTGTCCGCCGCTGCCGGCCGGTCCGTCGCCGGTCGGGGCGCCGCGCTCGTTGCCGCCGATCCGGCCTTCGCCGCGATCGCCGCCGCCACGTTCGCCACCGTCGCGTCCTCCGCGTGCCTGGTCGTTGCCGCCCTGGGCCTGGGACTCGCCGCTTTCGTTCTGTCGCTCGGAGTCGGAGCCGCGGCCGGTACGCCGTGCCTCGGCCTCGCGGACGCTCACATCCTCGTTCTGGACGGTGCGCCGGTCCGTCTGCTCGACGGTGGACGTGTCCGGGTTGCGCTGGGAGCCGAGATGGACGTTGCCGTCGGCCGATCGGGGATCGTCTCCCTGGCCGCCGGTGCCCGACGAGTCGCCCTCGTTCGCGCCGGGACGCTGTCCCCGCGGCGATTCCTGAGTCGAGCCGCGTTCGCCGTTGCCGGTACCCGCTTCGGCGTCCTGGTCCAGTCTATCGTCGGCCATGCTCGTCCCCCCCAAACCTGGGAGGACAGTACTGCATTTTAGATAAAATACAATCTAATTACCCGCGCCGCCGTGAGTTCTCCCACGTTCAGCAAGGATAAAGACCCCAATTCCAAGTATTCATTCATAAACGCATATATACATATGCATAAAGCGCCGCAGTCCTTCCCCGCCCGTCCACCACGGTGGCGTCCGACGCGACGCGGCCCCGTCCGGGAAGACGGGGCCGCGCAGTCCACCTCAATTCGGTGGGGATCAGAAGCGGTAGCCGACGCCCACGCCGAATACCCAGGGATTGAGGTCCGCATCGACCTTGACCGGGCCGGCGCCGAGATCGGCGGTCACCTTGGTGTCGAGGAAGACCTTCTTGACGTCGACATTCAGCGACCACGGACCGGAGATCGCGTAGTCGAAGCCGGCCTGCAGCGCGTAGCCGATGCTGTTGTCGTAGGAGATCGACTGCGCCGCCCCCGACTTCTCGTTGTAGAACAGCGTGTAGTTCAGGCCCGCGCCGATATAGGGGCTGAAGCGCTCCTTCGGCATGAAGTGATACTGCACGGTCAGGGTCGGCGGCAGCAGCCAGACCGAGCCCAGATCGACGTCCGGATTGTTCCAGGTCAGGTCGTGCTTGGTGGTCGCCGCGATCAGCTCCACGGCGATGTTGTCGGTGATGAAGTACGAGAAGTCGACTTCCGGAACGTAGTCGTTGGTCAGCTCGCCCTCGCCGGTGGCGATGTCGCTGGTGGAGGTGCTCTCGTCCGGCACCATCGCGATGCCGCGGGCGCGGATGACGAAATCGCCGGCCGACTTCGGCTTGAACTCGTCGAAGCTCTGCGCCTGGGCGCTACCGCCCGCCACCGTGAGAGCGCCCACCACCGCCGCGGTGGCCGCCATGACCGTCAGTTTCCCGGAGATACTCATGATCCGTTCTTTCCTGGTGAGACATTCGATGACGGCTACTTGCGCCTGTCCGATCTCCCCGGCTTTGACACAGATCAACAGTTCGTGATCGAAACCCCGGAAATTTTTAGGGCCGGCGTAAGAGGGTGCCGGCCGGATGGGAAAATCGGCCGCCTAAGCCGGGTCTCGGATGGAACCGACGATCCAGCGGCCCTCTGTCTGGATCTCGGCGCAAGGCCGGTAAGACGCGCAACGCCCTTTAGTACTGAACCATGAAGATCCGGGTCACGGCGATGGTGATGAGCTCCAGATAGAGGATCATCGCCGCCAGCATGCCGTAGCGCTGCACGTCGCTCATCGCCTTCGACTTACGCCGCCGGGCGGCGGTGGCGAAGCTCGACCATTTCGCGGTGACGAAGGCGATCTTCTGATGCTCGGCCGATTGCCACCATTGCAGGCTGAGGATGATCAGCACGGTCAGGACACTGCACAGCCAGACGATCACCAGCAGGTACTGGGAAAGCTGCGGATCGCTCCAGTTGGTGACCACTCCGTAGCCGGCGACGGCGATGGCCCCGGCGGTGAAGTACAGCAGCGACCGCCACATCTGCTCCTTGGCGAAGCGGATATTGTCCGAGGCGTCGCGATAGATCGCTAGGAACTCGGCATGGGTGAGGTCGTCGAGCTCGCTCGGTTCGTTGTCGACCGGATTGAACGGATCGTCCTCCGCCTCCTCCTCGACGCGATGAGTGTGCGGAGTGCCGCCCGGCTTTGGGCGCAGGTCGCGGGCCATCGGTGTTCCTCCAGCCGGTAATCAGGCGAGCCTGAGAGCCTGATTCTGCGCCGAATTTCCGCGACTTGCAAACATGACGGCCCAGCGGGCTCAGTAATCGAAGCCCGGCGCCGCCTTGATCCCCGCGTCGAAGGGATGCTTCACCTTGGTCATCTCGGTGACCAGATCGGCCGACTCGATCAGCGCTTCCGGCGCGTTTCGGCCGGTGACGATCACCGTGGTGCGTGGATGCCGGCCGGCCAGCGCGTCGACCACCTCGTCCACCGCCAGGTATTCGTAGCGCAGGGCGATGTTCAGCTCGTCCAGAACCACCAGGTCGTAGTCGCCGCCGGTGAACATCGCCTGGGCCTCGTCCCAGGCGACCCTGGCGGCGCGGATATCCTGGTCTCGGTCCTGGGTGTCCCAGGTGAAACCGTCGCCCATCCGCTTGAAGGTCAGCAGGTCGGGAAAGCGTTTGAAGAACTCGTTCTCGCCGGTCTTCCAGGTGCCCTTGATGAACTGCACCATGCCCACGGACCGGCCCCAGCCGAGCGCGCGGATGATGGTGCCGAAGGCGGCGGTCGACTTGCCCTTGCCGTCGCCCGTGTGCACGGCGAGCAGGCCGCGCTCGGCCTTCTGCTTGGTCTTCATCCGGGCGCGGTGCTCCGCCTGCACCCGCTTCATCTCGGCGCGGTGGGCCTCGGCCCGGGCGGACTCCTCGGTATCGGTCATGGGGGGCTTCCTTTTCAGTCGAAGATGAATGCGACGGCCAGGGCGGCGAGGATCAGGCCGATCCAGACCCGGCGGGCGATCTGCAGGGCGCGGGAGAGGTCGGCGGCGTCCGCCTCCGCACGGCCGGTGCCGAACCAGGCGCCGTCGACCTGCTCGGTGCCGTAGCGGCGCGGCCCGCCGAGCCGGATGCCCAGCGCCCCGGCCATGGCGGCCTCGGGCCAGCCCGCATTGGGCGACAGGTGCAGGGCCGCGTCGCGCCGGGCGGTGGTCCACGCCTCGCCCGTCCGGCCTTCCTTCAGGGCCGCCGCGCACAACAGGGCGGCGGTGATGCGGGCCGGGATCCAGTTGGCCAGATCGTCCAGCCGGGCCGCCGCCCAGCCGAAGGCGCGATACCGCTCGCTGCGGTGGCCGATCAGGCTGTCGGCGGTATTGATCGCCTTGTAGGCGACGAGTCCGGGAAACCCGGCGACGGCGAACCAGAAGACCGGGGCGACGAACCCGTCGGACAGGTTCTCCGCCAGGCTCTCGATGGCGGCGCGGGCGATGGCGGGACGGTCGAGAGAGGCGGTCTCGCGGCCGACAATCCGGCCCACCGCCTCGCGCGCCGCAGTCGTGTCCTCGGTCCCGGCCAGCGCCTTGGCCACGGCGCCCACATGGTCGAACAGGTCGCGGCCGGCCAGCAGGGTGGAGGCCAGCGCGATCGTCAGCAGCGTTCCCAATTGCCCGTCCAGGAACCGGGTGACGAGAAGGCCGCCCAAGGTCCAGGCGGAGACATAAACGGCAAGAGCAATCACCCCCATCGTCCGGCGGCGGCGGTCGGTATCTTCGGGCCGGTTCAGCCAGGTCTCCAGTTCCGTCAACCGCCGGGCCATCAGGGTGACAGGGTGGGGAATACGGTCGTAAAGCGACCGGGGATCGCCGGTGACGGCATCCAGCACCATCGCCCCGGCGACGACCAGCGCGCTCACCGGGCGGCCTCCAGCAGCGCGTCCACGTCCAGATGCGTCTCCAGCGCCTCGGCCAGCGCGTCCAGGGCCGCCTCGACCTGATCGGCGAAGCGGAGCCCCGGCGTGCCGCTCAGCCCAGCGAATTGCAGGTACTTCGCGCGGAACGCATCGTCGCCGAGCATGCCGTGCAGGTAGGATCCGACCACCAGCCCGTCGGACGACAGGATGCCTATGGTCTCGCCGTCGCGCTCCAGGAAGGTGCGCGCCAGTCCCGGCCCGGTGGTGCGGCCGGCATGGATCTCGTAGCCGGTGGCCTCGGCGTCCAGCAGGGTGCAGCGGCAGGTCGCGTTGCGCACGGTCTTGGCCGGCTCGATCACCGTCTCCACGTCGAGCAGGCCCAGCCCCGGCTCCTCGCCGGCCGGCCCTTCGATCCCCTTCGGGTCGCGCACCCAGGTGCCGAGCATCTGGTAGCCGCCGCACAGGCCGAGCACCCGGCCGCCGCGCCGCACATGGGCGCGGATGTCAATGTCCCAGCCCTGGGCCTTCAGGAAACGGAGATCGGACAGGGTCGACTTGGTCCCCGGCAGCACCACAAGCGCCGCGTCGCCCGGCAGGGCCGTGCCCGGCGGACAGAAGCGTACGTCGAAGGCCGGATCGGCGCGCAGCGGGTCGAGATCGTCGAAATTGGCGATGCGGGCGACCATCGGCACGGCGACGACGGTGCGTCCGTCCTCCCCCGCCCGGCCCTGCTCGAGCACCACCGCGTCCTCCGCCGGCAGCGCCTTGATCTGCGGCAGGAAGGGCACGACGCCGAAGCTGCGCCAGCCCGTGCGCTCGACGATCATGGCGAGGCCGTCGTCAAACAGGCGCGGGTCGCCGCGGAACAGGTTCACGATGAAGCCGGCGACCGTCTCCCGGTCGGCGGCGTCGAGCACCGCCTGGGTCCCGACCAGGGCGGCGATCACCCCGCCCCGGTTGATGTCGCCGACCAAGACCACCGGAGTGCGGGTGGGGACTGCAAAGCCCATATTGGCGATGTCGCCCCGGCGCAGGTTGGCCTCGGCCGCACTGCCCGCACCTTCCACCACGACGATATCGGCCTGGGCCTTCAAATGCTCGAAGCTCTCGATCACCGGGGCGAGCAGCGATCCGCGCGTCCCCCAATACTGCCGCGCCTCCGCCACCTCCAGCGCCCGGCCGCGCAGGACGACCTGGGAGCCGGTATCGCTGTTCGGCTTGAGCAGGACCGGGTTCATGTGGACGCTGGGCGCCACGCCGCAGGCCAGGGCCTGGAGCCACTGGGCCCGGCCGATCTCCCCTGCCCCGTCCTCGGCATCCTCGGCCACGGCGGCGTTGTTCGACATGTTCTGCGGCTTGAACGGCCGCACGGTCATGCCGCGCCGCACGAAGGCCCGGCACAGACCGGCGGTGAGCACCGACTTGCCCACATCGGAGCCGGTGCCCTGAAGCATGAGCGCCTTACCGGTCATCGTCCGGCCATCCAGGAGCGCTGCACGATCCAGATGAAGACCGGCGCGCCGATCAGGGCGGTGACCACGCCGAGCTGGAGCCGTTCGCCGCCGGTCGGGATGCGGGTGAGCAGGTCGGCCACGGTGATCAGGACGGCGCCGCCCAGGGCGCTCGCGACCAGCACCCGGCCGGGCCGGTAACCGACGAAGGGCCGGACCATGTGCGGGACGACCAGACCGACGAAGCCGACGGCGCCGCAGACCGCCACCATCGCCCCCACCGAGGCCGACACGCCGAGCACCACCCGCCAGCGCAGACGGGCGACGTCGATTCCCAGGGAGCGGGTGGTCTCCTCGCCCAGGCTCAGCGCGTCCAGGCCGCGCCCGATGGTCGCCATGGCGGCCCAGCCGATGAGAACGAAGGGGGTGGCGATCGCGAGGTCAGTGGTCGTGCGGTTCTCCAGGGAGCCGAGCAGCCACAGGATCATGTCGCGCAGGGTGATCGGGTCGGGCGCCAGGTTGAAGGCGAGCGAGGTCAGGGCAGTCGCCAGGCTGGAAATGCCGATGCCGGTCAGGATCAGCACCAGCAGGCTGTCGTTGCGCGCCGCCACGGCGAAGAGCAGCACCGTCGCCACCGCCGCGCCGGCGATGGCCGCCATCGGCACCAGCAGGACCGACACCGCCGCGAGGCCGAAGCCGATCGCCACCACCGCGCCGAACCCGGCCGCCGCCGTCACGCCGATCACGCCGGGATCGGCCAGCGGGTTGCGCAGAAGGCCCTGCAGGGCGGCACCGGAAAAGCCCAACACCGCGCCCAGCAGGATACCGAGCACCACCCTGGGCAGGCGCAGTTCGAAGACGATGATGCGTTCCACCTCGGCGCCGCCGCCGCCCAGGACGAAGAGCACATCGGCCGGTGCAAGCGGCGCCGCGCCGATGCACAGGGACACCAGCGCCACGGCCACCAGCACCACGGCCAGCACCGGCAGCAGGACCCTGTCGCCGATTTCGACCGACCGGGCGCTCATCGCGTCCCGTCCAGGGTGGCGCGGATATATTCGGCGGCATCGACGGAGAACAGCCCGCTGCAGGACAGGAACCGGCCCGGCACCGGCACCGTGCGCACTTCGCCCATCATCGCGGCCAGACGCGGGTGGCGGGCCGGCGACCAGGAGGACCGGGCCACGTCGCGGTCGTCGAAGAAGCTGCCGATGAAGACGTCCGGCGGGTTCATCACCAGTTCCTCAAGCGACAGCGTGCGCCAGCCGCGATAGCCGAGCTCGGCCGCCATGTTCTCCAACCCGGCAAGGCGGATCATCCCGTCGATATCCGTGCCGGTCCCGCCGGTGGTCCCGCTCGGCGTCAGATAGAGGGCGCGCAGACCCAGACGCGGCTTGGCCTCCAGGGCGGCCATGCGGTCGCGCTGGTCGGCGATCAGGCGCGCGGCCTCCTCCGTCCGGCCCAGCGCCGCCGCCACCTTGGTCAGATTGGCGAAGATGGTCTCGCTGTCATGGCCGTAGACGATGTTCACCGTGTCGACCCCGGTGCGGTCCAGCATCGACACCAGACGCTGGTTGCCGCCCCAGAAGCGTACCACCAGATCCGGCGCGGCGAAGAGGACCGCTTCGGACACCGGCTCGATCACCGGCACGCCGGCGGCACGGTCACGGTGATAGGAGAAGGCCTGGCGGGCGCGGGGCGACACCCCGTGGATCTGCGCCCGGTCGGCCAGAGCCAGCACATACTGGTCGGCGCAGTAGTCGATGGACACCACGGCAGGCTCGGACGGCGCCGCCACAGCCGGTCCCGCCAGAAGCAGGCCGGCCAACAGGACAAGCGCCGTCCGTCCCATCGCGGCTAGCGCCGGTAGGTCAGGCGCAGGAAGCCCGCCCGGCCCTGCTGGTTGTAGAAGGACGCCGTCTTGTAGTCCTCGTCGAAGATGTTGGAGAGGGTGAAACCCACGCCCCAGTTCTCCGTCGCATCCCAGCTCGCCCGCAGATCGACCGTCGTGTAGGCGTCCAGCGTCCGGGTGTTGGCAAGGTCGTCGTAGCGCTCGCTCTCGTGGTGCACGTCGCCCCCCACCGCGAACTCGCCGAAGCCCAGGCCGAGCCCGCCGAGCTCGCGGTCAACGGACAGGGTGTAGACCTGCTCGGCCCGGCGCGGCAGCAGGTTGCCGTCGTTCGCCCCGCCGGAAGCGTTCACCGGATCGAGGAAGGTGGCGCCGGCGGAGAGCAGGAAGCCCGCCACCTCGCCCGACACGGTCAGCTCGAGGCCGGTGATCCGCGCCTTGTCCACGTTCGCCGGGGCGAAGATCGAGCTGTCGTAGGCGATCAGGTCGTCGATCTCGGTATGGAAGAGGTTGGCCCCCAGCTCGAAGCCGCCGACCGTCGCCGCGAGGCCGATCTCCGCACTCTCGGACATTTCCGGATCCAGGTCCGCGTTGCCGAAACCCGGATAGTACAGCTCGTTGAAGGACGGCGCCTTGAACGCGGTGCCGTAGGAGGCGGTGGCCCGCAGGTTGTCGGTGATGCGGTAGCCGTAGGCGGCACCGCCCGTCAGGTAGCCGCCGAACTGCTCGTTTTCGTCCACGCGGCCGCTGAGCTGCACCGTGTGGCGACCGAACTCGGCCCGGTGCTGGGCGAAGACGCCGGTATTGTCGCGGCTGTCCTCCACATACCCGGTGTCGCTGTCGACCTGATCGCGCTGGAAATCCACGCCCAGGGTCGTGACGTGATCCTGCAACAGGTACAGATCGTTCTGCAAAGACAAGACGTTGCGTTCTGTTTTGAACGTCGACTGATAGGTGCCGTCGAAGAAATTGTCGCTGTCGTCCACCGTATGACCCGCCGAGGCGGTCACGTCCCAATAGTCGGTCGGAGACGCCAGGGCACGCAGCCCGAGAACGTAGTTCACCGATTCCGACTCGTTCGAGGCCGATCCGTCGTATTCGTTTTCACTCGTCGCATAAAGACCGGTCGCTTCCACCTTGATACCATTGGAGAAAGCGTAGTCCAGTCCGCCCGTCACCGAGCTGCGCTCGAAGCCGTCCTTGTCGGGCTGGTTGGCGAAGCAGCCGCCGCCGGGGATGGCCGTGCCATTGCCGCAGGAGTTGATCCCGTCGGTGCGGATGTAATTCGTGCTCGCCGAAAACCCGATGCCGGAGGCCCGGCCGGAGAAGCCGGCGGTGCCCTCCATCGTGTCGTTGCTGCCGTAGCCGACGCTGGCATGGGCGTGGGTGGCGTCCGTCGGCTTGCGGGTGAAGATCTGGATGATGCCGCCCAGCGCCTCCGAGCCATAGAGATGCGAGCGCGGACCGCGCACCACCTCGATCCGCTCCACGTCGTCGATCGACAGGCTCTCGAAGTTGAACGTGCCGAGCGTGGCCGAGCCGACCTTCACGCCGTTGATCAAGACCAGGACATGGTCGCTCTCGGTGCCGCGCAGGAAGACCGAGGTCGCCTTGCCCACGCCGCCGTTGTTGCTCAGGGTCAGGCCCGGCACCTGACGCAGAGCGTCCGGCACGGACCGGATCTGCCGGCGCTCGATTTCGGCGCGGGTGACGACGCTGACCGGGGCCAGGGTCTCGTCGGCCGTCTCGGCGATGCGCGAGGCGGTGACAACGACCTCGTTTGAGGTGGCGACGGTGGCGCGCTCGCCGGCCGCGAGCTGTTGCGCCTTAGCCTGCTGGGCCTGGACCGGCAGCGCACCGGCGGCCACCAGCGCGGCGATCAGCGCTGCCCCCCTCAGGGATCGGCCCGATATCGGGCGGTTCTGGAAAGTCATGGCATTCTCCTCGTCCGGCGCACACCCGCGCGGCGTTGCTAAAGAGACATCGAGGAGCTGGACGGACGGGGGACGGCCACGGGTCATGCGCCACGGCCGACCCCGATCATCGCGCCCCGCGATATCGAGGTTTCACGCCGTGGCCGGTCTCCGGACTTGCGAGGCCGGGCCCAGGGGCCCCGATCCGACCGCGCCTTCCCATGCCAGGCGGCACAGTGGCGTCTTGCGGCGGATCAACCTCGCCTACCGTTGCGGGGGCAGTGCCGGAGTCTGACCGGCTTCCCGTTTCATCCCGACCCCAGATCATGGGTCGGGACACCACATGCGATTGACGGCCGGACGCTACGGTCGGGGGGTGGGCCTGTCAATCTTCCCTTTCAGCCCTTAGGGTTACTGGGAACCATGCGTCCTGAAGACCACCGGAACCCGGAAGCCTCTGATGACAGTCCAGATCAAGATCCAATCCGCCGTCGTCGGCCTGCTGGCGCTTCTCCTGGCCCTGGCGGCGCCCGCCGTGGCGCAGACGCCGGATCCGGAGGCCGTCGTCGAGGCGTTTCTGGCGGCTCGCGGCGACGGGCACGCCTGGGTGGAGGAAACCGAGGTTCCCACCCTCAACGCCAAGGGTGCTGCCGTCGTCCGGGTCCTGGAACGGGCCGAGCGTCAGGGCCTGCGCCCGTCCGACTACACCCTGCCCGCGGTCGACACGCCGGATGCCCTGGACCGGGAGGTCGGCCGGGCCCTGCTGCGCTACCTGACCGACCTGCAGGCCGGACGCATCGCCCCGAAGAAGGCCGACCCCGACCTGTACGTGTTCCGGCGCGAGGTCGACGGTCTCGCCCTTCTGGAGGCGGTGCACGCCGCGCCGGAGACCGCCAAGGCGATGGCCGATCTGGCGCCGGGCAATCCGATCTACCGTCGCCTGCGCCGTCTGCTGCTGGACTACCGGGCGCTGGCCAAGGCCGGCGGCTGGCCCGCGGTACCGGAGGGGCCGACCCTGAAGCCCGGCATGACCGACCCGCGTGTCTCCGCCGTCCGTCACCGGTTGGCCGCCACGGCGGACCTCACCCCGGTCCCAGGCGCCTCCGATCTGTACGACCCGGCCCTGGAAAGCGCGGTGCGCCAGTTCCAGCGCCGCCACGGGCTCGATTCGGACGGCGCGGTCGGCGCCAAGACCGTGGCCGCCATGAACGTCCCGGTGGAGAACAGGATCCGGCAGATCGTCCTGAACATGGAACGGTTCCGCTGGATGCCGGACGATTTCGGCGACGACCACGTCTTCGTCAACATGGCCGGGTTCGAGCTCGACTATGTGGTCGGCGGGGTCTCCCGGCTGACCATGCGGGTGATCATCGGCCGCCCCTATCGCGAGACGCCGATCTTCAGCGACCGGATCCGATATCTGGAGTTCAACCCGACCTGGAGCGTGCCGGCGAAGATCGCGGCCGAGGATCTGCTGCCGAAGATCAAGAAGGACCCGAGCTACCTGACCTCCGGCGGCTACGAGCTCTATGCCGGCTATCAGAACGACGCGCCGCGGATCGATCCGGCGACGGTGAACTGGTCCTCGATCCCGAAGGGCCGGTTCCCTTATCGCCTGCGCCAGGCGCCGGGGGAGAAGAACGCGCTCGGCCAGGTGAAGTTCATGTTCCCCAACCAGTTCGACGTCTACCTGCACGACACGCCGGCGCGCGACCTCTTCGCCAAGTCGGTGCGCAATTTCAGTTCCGGCTGCATCCGGCTGCAGAAGCCGATCACACTGTCGGAGGTGATGCTGGCGGCGGACGGCCAGGACCCCGCACAGGTCCGCAAGATCCTCGACAGCAAGAAGACGACACGGGTCAACCTGAAGACCCCCGTGGCCGTCCATCTGACCTATCTGACGGCCTGGATCGGCGAGGGTGGGACGGCCGAATTCCGCGACGATATCTACGGGCGGGACCCCCTCCTGGCCAAGGCCCTGGGTTTGCGCTGACGCCGACAAAAACGCTTGCACGGAGTCGCAAACCGAAGGAAAGAGGTTTTCTCGCGCCACGGCGCCTCGGAGACCATCGGACATGACGGAACACTTCGCTTCCTCGCCCCGACGCCGGGTTACGCGGCGGGCGGCCCTGGGCGCTTTGGCGCTTCTGATGACCGGCGGCACGCCGGCGCGCTCGGCCATTGTCGCCGCCCATGACACCCGCAAGCTGAAGATCGAGCACCTGCATACCGACGAGCGGCTCGACATCACCTATTTCCGGAACGGCCGATACGACACCGAGGCTCTGCGGAAGATCAGCTACATCCTGCGCGACCACCACGACGGGTCGGTCCACGCGATCGACCCCCGGGTGCTGGACTATCTCCACGACCTGTCGGTCCGGCTGGGCATCACCCAGCGCATCGGCATCATCTGCGGCTACCGCTCGGCCAAGACCAACGAGGCGCTGCGCGCCAGCACGTCGGGCGTGGCCAAGCGCAGCCTCCACATGCAGGGCATGGCCCTGGACATCCGCGTGCCGGGGATGCGGGTGAGCACCGTCGGCAAGGCGGCGATCGCCATGAACCGCGGCGGCGTCGGGCTCTATTCCCGGTCCAATTTCGTCCATATCGACTGCGGCGCGCCGAGGACTTGGGGGGCGTAACAGCCCCTCCTCACCCCGCCTGTCCGGGCTTTCCCGGCACGGCGACGATCGGGCGACGTTGCGCAATGGCGCATCTCCTCGGCCGCGAGACTGCGGGGTTCGATTTCGAACCCGCGCAGGCGGCCGGGGCCGAGCCGTCAAAATATCGGCTCCCATTCGCCAAATCCCAAACATCTTCAAGTTTTAAAAGACTTTTTCTCGTTTGTCAGAACGTTTGAAATTTAACGAAATTTATAGATAAATTAGTAAAATGAGGATCGTACAAATCCGTAATATCTGCAGCTCCGGCGCTCTCCTTGAGCCCTCCCGGACCTTGCATAGGACAATGGTCGGACCGGCATGTTGAGCGTCCCCCTTCCCAGCAACGAGAACGATCGGCTCGCTGAGCTGATCTGGTTCCAGATTCTGGACACCCCGCCGGAAGCCGGCTTCGACCGGATTTCACGGGCGGCGGCCCGGATCATGGAGACCCCCATCGCCTCCGTCTCCCTGGTCGACCGGGACCGGCAATGGTTCAAGTCGATCTGCGGGCTGTCCATCAGCGAGACGACGCGCGACATGGCGTTCTGTTCCTACACGATCCTGCAGCGGACCCCGATGGTGGTCGCGGACGCGCTGGAGGATTCCCGCTTCATGGACAATCCCCTTGTGACCGGAGAACCGCATATCCGGGCCTATGCCGGGGTGCCGCTGATCACCGAAGACGGGCTCGCGCTCGGCTCCCTTTGCGTCATCGACACGCGGCCGCGGCAGTTCACCGACGACCAGATGGCGTCCCTGTCGGATCTGGCCGAAACGGTCATGGACCTGATGCGCTACCGGCTGCTGCGCGCCGACGTGCGGCGGGCGACCAGCATGTTCTCGGCCCAGGTCAGCCACGAGATCCGGACGCCGCTGAACGCCGTGATCGGCTTCTCCGAGGTGCTGCGCAGCGGGATCTACGATGGCGACCCGCAGCGGGCTCAGGAATATCTGGACATCATCGCCCGCTCGGGCCGCGACCTGGCCGAGACCCTGGGGCGGCTGCTCGACGAACCCCAGGCCTGCGAAGGCTGACCGGAATCAGGCTTGGGCGGGCTGCCCGGCCACGACGCGCTTGGCCCCTGCCAGAGCAAGCTCATTGAACCCGGCCTCGTCCTCGGCGAGCTGAGCGGCGAGATCGGCGCGCATCCGCGGATCCCAGAAATCGATGATGTGCTGGGCGACCCCGGCCACCGCCTCGTCCCTGGGATAGGGTTTGTGGAAGTCGGCGATCTGGTTCGCCATGCGGACGATATCCTGGCGCTTCATGCCACCTTCTCCGTGCGTGTTCCGGTGCCGGGCTCGAACACCATGATCCCCTCGGCGGCGAGGCTCGCCAGCCCCATCCCGCAGCGGCCGGCCACGTCGATCGCCAGCTTGCTGGGCGCCGACACCGCGGCCAGGAACGGCGCGCCGGCGATGGCCGCCTTCTGAACCAGCTCCACGCTGATCCGGCTCGACATCAGGATGAAGCCGCCGCGGGCGTCCCTTCCGTCGCGGGCGAGCGAACCGATCAGCTTGTCCAGGGCGTTGTGCCGGCCGATATCCTCGCGCACCCGCTCGATTGTCCCGTCCGAAGCGCAGAAGGCGGCGGCGTGGGTGGAGTGGTTGGAGCGGTTCATCACCTGGACGTCGCGCAAAGCGTCATAGGCGCGAGTCAGCGCCTCGGCCTCCGGCGTGCGGCCCTGCACTCGCGGTGGGCGCGGCACGGCGGCCTCGATGGTCTGGGCGCCGCAGATGCCGCAGCCGGAGCGGCCGGCGATGGAGCGTTTGCGGTCCTGGGCGGCGTCGGCATAGCGCTCCGCCACCCGCAGGTTCAGCAGGTAGCCGTCCCCCGCCTCACCGATCCGCAGGCTCTCGATCTTGGCCGCCGAGGGCACGATGCCTTCCGTCAGCGCGAAGCCGACGGCGAAATCCTCCAGATCGGCCGGGGTCGCCATCATCACGGCAAAGCTGTCGCCGTTGACCAGCACGGCGACCGGCGTCTCCTCCGGCACCTGCCAGGCCTGCGGCCGCACACCGTCCTCCGTCAGCAGCGTGCCGGTGACCTTGGGCGAGACGTCGCTCGCGGAGCCGTCGAGGCGCCGGATCTCCATCACGCGCTCCCGCTCATTCCGCCGCCACCACGAACTGGCGCTCATGGACGTCGCGGAAGTGCTCCTGCCAGTCGGAGGGCTGGTTCGACTTGCTCACCTGCACCGCCGTCACCTTGTATTCAGGACAGTTGGTCGCCCAGTCGGAATACTCGGTGGTGATGACGTTGGCGCCGCTCACCGGGTGGTGGAAGGTCGTGTAGACGACGCCCTGGGGCACCCGGTCGGTGATGGTCGCGCGCAGGGCGGTGGCGCCGATGCGCGAGCCGACGCTGACCATGTCGCCCTCGCCGATCCCCCGCTCCTCGGCGTCGTGCGGGTGGATCTCCAGGATGTCCTCCGGATGCCAGCGGCCGTTCTCGGTGCGCCGTGTCTGGGCGCCCACATTGTACTGGCTGAGGATCCGCCCGGTGGTCAGGATGAGCGGGAAGTGACGGTTGGTGCGCTCGTCTGTGGCGACGTATTCGGTCACCATGAACCGGCCCTTGCCGCGCACGAAGCCGTCACGGTGCATGGTCGGCGTACCGTCCGGCGCGGCGTCGGTCACCGGCCATTGCAGCGACGCGCCGCCGTCGAGCCGGGCATGGCTGACCCCAGCGAAGGTCGGCGTCAGGGCGGCGATCTCATCCATGATCTCGGCCGCCGAGGCGTAGGACATGGCCCCGTAGCCCATGGCGTTGGCGAGGCGGCAGACCGCCTCCCACTCGCTGAGGCCGGTCGCCTCCTTCATCACCGGGCGCACCCGGTTGATGCGCCGCTCCGCATTGGTGAAGGTGCCGTCCTTCTCCAGGAACGAGGTGCCCGGCAGGAACACATGGGCGTAGCCGGCGGTCTCGTTCAGGAACAGGTCCTGCACGACGACGCAATCCATCGCCTCCAGCGCCGCCGTCACATGCACGGTGTTCGGGTCGGACTGGGCGATGTCCTCGCCCTGGATGAAGATGCCGCGATAGGTACCGTCGATGGCGGCGGCCAGCATGTTCGGGATGCGCAGCCCCGGCTCGGCCAGCAGCGGCCGGCCCCAGGCCTTTTCGAACAGCGCGCGGGTGGCGTCGTCGGAGACGTGGCGGTAGCCGGGGAACTCATGCGGGAAGCTGCCCATGTCGCAGGAGCCCTGCACGTTGTTCTGGCCGCGCAGCGGATTTACGCCCACGCCCTCGCGGCCGATATTCCCGGTCGCCATGGCGAGGTTGGCCATGGCCATGACCATGGTCGAGCCCTGGCTGTGTTCGGTCACCCCGAGGCCGTAATAGATCGCCCCGTTGCCGGCGGTGGCGAAGAGGCGGGCGGCGGCGCGCAGGGTCTCCGGCTCGACGCCGATGCGCTCGGCCAGGGCTTCCGGGGAGTTGCGCTCCTCGGCGACGAAGGCCCGCCAGCGCTCGAAATCGGCATCCTCGCAGCGCTCGGCCACGAATTTCTCGTCCACCAAGCCTTCGGTGACGATGGTGTGCGCCAGCGCATTCATCACCGCCACGTTGGTGCCGGGACGGAGCTGGACGTGATGGGCCGCCTTGATGTGCGGCGACTTCACCAGGTCGATGCGCCGCGGATCGAGGACGATGATCTGCGCCCCTTCGCGCAGCCGCTTCTTCATGCGCGAGGCGAAGACCGGGTGGCCGTCGGTCGGGTTGGCGCCGATCAGCAGGATGACGTCCGCCTTCTCCACCGACTTGAAGTTCTGGGTGCCGGCCGAGGTGCCGAAGGTGGTCTTCAGCCCGTAGCCGGTCGGCGAGTGGCAGACCCGGGCGCAGGTATCGACGTTGTTGTTGCCGAAGGCGGCCCGGATCATCTTCTGGACGACGTAGACTTCCTCGTTGGTGCAGCGCGACGACGTGATGCCGCCGATGGCACCCTTCCCATGCTCCGCCTGGATCTTCTTGAACCGGTCGGCGGCGAAGCCGATCGCCTCGTCCCAGGAGACCGCGCGCCACGGATCGGTGATCTTCTCGCGCACCATCGGGGTGGTCACCCGGTCCTTATGGGTGGCGTAGCCCCAGGCGAAGCGGCCCTTCACGCAGGAATGCCCCTCGTTCGCGCCGCCGGACTTCTGCGGCACCATGCGCACGACCTTGTCGCCCTGCAGCTCCGCCTTGAAGGAGCAGCCCACGCCGCAATAGGCGCAGGTGGTCTCAACCGAGCGGGTCGGCACACCCTTCTCCACGACAGAGGCTTCCATCAGCGTGGCGGTCGGGCAGGCCTGGACGCAGGCGCCGCAGGACACGCACTCGGAGGAGAAGAAATCGTCGATCTGAGTGCCGGCCGAGACCATGGAGGCGAAGCCGCGGCCGTCGATGGTCAGGGCGAAAGTGCCCTGCACCTCCTCGCAGGCCCGAACGCAGCGCGAGCAGACGATGCACTTTGCCGGGTCGAACTGAAAGTACGGGTTGGACGTGTCGACCGGCTTGCGGCTCTCCCCGGCGAAATGGTTCGCCCCGTCCATGCCGTAGCGCACCTCCCGCAGGCCGACTGCGCCCGCCATGTCCTGCAATTCGCAGTCGCCATTGGCCGAGCAGGTCAGACAGTCCAGCGGGTGGTCGGAGATGTAGAGCTCCATCACCCCCTTGCGGATCTTCGCCAGGCGGTCGTTCTGGGTGGTGACGACCATGCCGGCGCGCACCGGCGTGGTGCAGGAGGCGGGAGTGCCCTTAACCCCTTCCACTTCCACAAGGCACATGCGGCAGGAGCCCCAGGGGGCCAGGCTGTCGGTGGCGCAGAGCTTCGGGATCGGCCGGTCGATCTGCGTGGCGGCGCGCATGATCGACGTGCCCTCGGGCACGGTGACCTCGACCCCGTCGATCGTCAGGGTGACCGGAGCGCCTTGCTTGGCGGGCGTGCCGAAATCGGTCTCTTTGAGAAGGGCCATCCGTTCTCTCCTATTCGGCCGCCATCAGGGGCGTGGTGTTGAAGTCTTCGGGGAACAGACGCATGGCAGACAGCACCGGCATGGGCGTCAGACCGCCCATGGCGCAGAGCGAGCCGTCGCGCATGGTCTCACAGAGATCCGCCACCAGCTCGAGATTGGCGTCCACATTCTCACCGCGCTGGATCTTCTCCACCGTCTCCTTGCCGCGCACCGCACCGATCCGGCAGGGGGTGCACTTGCCGCAGCTCTCGATCTCGCAGAACTCGAAGGCGAAGCGGGCCATCGCCGCCATGTCGACGCTGTCGTCGAACACCACGATGCCGCCATGGCCGAGCATCGCGTCGTTACCGGCGAAATTCTCGTAGTCGGTCTCCAGGTCGAGCATCGCCGCGTCGACATAGGCGCCGAGCGGGCCGCCGACCTGGGCCGCGCGGAACGGCCGGCCCGACGCCGTACCGCCGCCGAACTCCTCGATGAGCTGGCGCAGGGTGACGCCGAAGGCCTTCTCCACCAGACCGCCATGCCTGATGTTGCCGGCGAGCTGGAACGGCTTGGTCCCGCGCGAGCGGCCCATGCCGAAGCCTTTGTAGTAGTCCGCGCCCTTGGCCAGGATCACCGGCACGGTGGCGAGCGTCAGCACGTTGTTGACGACGGTCGGCTTGCCGAACAGGCCGTGGATGGCCGGGATCGGCGGCTTGGCCCGCACGGTGCCGCGCTTGCCCTCCAGGCTCTCCAGCATCGACGACTCTTCGCCGCAGATATAGGCGCCGGCCCCACGGCGGACATGCAGACGGAAGGTCTTGCCGCTGCCGCCGATATCGGCACCCAGCCAGCCGGCCTGCTCCATCAGCTCGGCGGCAGCACGCATGGTCGCGATGGCGTCGGGATATTCGGAGCGGATGTAGATGTAGCCGTCCTCCGCCCCCACCGCGAGGCCGGCGATCGCCATGCCTTCGATCAAGGTGAAGGGGTCGCCCTCCATGATCATGCGGTCGGCGAAGGTACCGCTGTCGCCCTCGTCGGCGTTGCAGCAGATGTATTTCTGGCCCGTCGGCTGGTCGTGGACCGTCTTCCACTTGATGCCGGCGGGGAAGCCCGCACCGCCGCGGCCGCGCAGGCCGGACTCGGCGATGGCGGCGCAGATCGCCGCACCGTCCATCTCCAGCGCCGCCTTCAGCCCGTCGAGCCCGCCCCAGGCGCTGAGCGAGGCGAGATCCAGCGGGTCGATCACGCCCACGCGGGCGAAAGTCAGACGCTCCTGATGCTTCAGGAAGGGAATCTCCTCGGTGAGGCCGAGCGCCAGGGCGTGGTGGCCGTCTCCGGCGAGCAGGCCGGCGTCGAACAGAGACGGCACGTCCTCGGCGGCCACCGGCCCGTAGGCGACGCGGCCGGCGGCGGTCTCGACCTCGACCAGCGGCTCCAGCCAGAACATGCCGCGCGAGCCGTTGCGCACGATCTTGACGTCGGCACCGCGGGCGGCGGCCTCGTCGGCGATGGCCTGTGCGACGGCATCAGCCCCGACGGAGCGCGCGGCGGAATCCCGGGGGACGTAGAGGACGGCGGTCATGAGCGGGCCTCCCGCACGGCGGTATCGAGGCGGGCGGCATCGGCGCGACCGACCAGCCGACCGTTGACCATGGCGGCGGGGGCGAGCGCGCAATTGCCCAGGCAATAGACCGGCTCGATGGTCACCCCGTCCTCCGAGGTGCCGCCGAGTTTGATCCCGCGGGCCGCACAGACCGTCTCGATCAGCGCCAGGGCGCCCATGGACTGGCAGGCCTCGGCCCGGCACAGCTTGACGACGACGGGACCGGCCGGCGCGCGGCGGTAGTCGTGGTAGAAGCTGACGACGCCGTGGACCTCGGCGCGGGACAGGTTGAGGGCGCTGGCGATGGCCGGCAGGGTCGCCTCGGGCACGAAGCCGGTCTCCTCCTGCAGATCGTGCAGGATCTCCAGCAGGGCGGCGGGGTCGTTGCCATGGCGCGCGCAGATCGCGGTCGCCTCGGCAACCGCTCCCGCCGGCGGCGGTGCGTTTTCAGCCTCGATCATCCGTGCCTGTCTCCCATTCACCAGCACTGTCGACCGACACGGCGCAGTGTTCCGGGCACGATGGGCTCAGCCGCAAGTTGCGGTCAAATCGGACGATTCAATGCGGTGATAGACGCGCTCTATGGTGCAGCGCGGGAGAAAATCGCGGTCGGAGCATCCACTAGGTCCCGGCCCGCCCCCGGATCAAGCCCGGGATCGTCCGGGATGACGACACTATTTATTTCCCGTCACCGTCATCCCGGCGAACTCCGGACTCGATCCGGAGACCGGCCGGGACCCGGCCCATGGCCGAGCGCCCCCTACTCCGCGCTCAGATACCCCTGCTCGATCTTCGCTTCCTGGTCTTCGAAGATCGCCATCGCCGTGGTCATCCGCCGGAAGCCGTATTTCCGGTACAGCGGCTCCTTGCCCGGCACGGCGTAGAGCAGAATCTTGCGGTGATCGCGCACCCGCTCCAGCAGCCGGCGGATCACCGTGCCGCCCAATCCCTGCCCCTGCATGTCCGGATGCACGACGATATCCGCCAGATAGGCGCAGTCCGCCCCGTCCGACAGCGCCCGCCCGGCAGCGACCAGCCGGCCGTCCTCGCGGGCGAACTCGCGATGCAGGCTGTTGGTGAACACCGTGCGCAGGAACTCCGGCGTCTTGTCGCCCAGCGGGGCCGCGCGGACCAGATCCGCCAACTCCTGCCAGTCCACATCCTCTACCGACTGGCTCCACTCGATCGCCATCGCCTGCCTCCCGATATCGCACAGCATCCGTGCATACCGCGAAGACACCGAGCCGCCGGAGGCCCAAGCGGGCGGGATCGCATCGGGCCAAGGATCAGACCGCCTCGATCCTTGCCTCGGCGTCGAGCCGGTCCGGGGTCATGGCATGGAGCGCATCCATCAGAGCGGGGCCGAAACTGCCCGGCCCCTCGGCCCGCTCGGCCGCGATCTCACCGGCGCGGCCGAAACAGGCATGGGCGGCAACCGTCGCCGCCAACGGATCCTGGCCGACCAGGAACGCACCGACCACGCCGGTCAGCGCACAGCCCATGGCCGTCACCCGGCCCATCAGCGCATGACCGCCCTCGATCCGCAGGGCGCGCTCGCCGTCGGTGACGAAATCGACCGCGCCGCTGACCGCGACCACGCCGCCGGTGCGCTGGGCCAGATGCCGGGCGGCGTTCTCGGCGGCAGAGACCGGATCGCCCGCGTCCACCCCCTTGCCGCTGGCGACGGCCCCGCTCAGCGCCAGGATCTCCGAGGCATTGCCGCGCAGCACCGTCGGGTTGAGCGCCAGCAGTCGGGCGGCCAGCCGGTTGCGGAAGCCGGTCGCCCCCACCGCCACCGGGTCGAGCACCCAAGGCTTGCCCGCTGCCGACGCGGCCTGGGCGGCGGCGACCATGGATGATTCCCAGCCGGCATCGGCGGTGCCGATATTCACCGTTAGCGCGCCGGCGATCCCGGCGAACTCGCCCGCCTCCTCCAATGCATGCACCATGGCAGGCGACGCGCCGACCGCGAGCTGGGCATTGGCGACCACGTTCATCGCGACGAAATTGGTGATGTTCTGCACCAGCGGGGCGGTGTCCCGCAGGGATTTCAGGTGGGTTCCGGGCTTGATCATGAGTGCCTTTCCGCCGGGCGGGACAGCGGTCCGCCGGAGTTGGGCGGCTCCGCAACTTCCTCCGCCGGCATGATCCGGTTCAGGTTCGAAGGGTGCTTCTCAGCCCGCAGATGCGGACGCCCCCGTGCGTCTTCTGAACGTGGTCCCGACCCCGGCGGTGCGCAAGACGGTCGTTTGGATGATCGTTCCTGCCGCGCAGGCTATCGGCTCGACCCGAAGACCATAGCGCCGATGAAGCGATCGACGGTGTGGCCGTCATCCGCCAGCGGCAGGACCAGGGTTTCGTAGGACTTGTGCTCCTTATCGAGCCAGTCGACGACGCCCCAAACACGCACCGGCTGCCGTGTGTCGCGGACCTCGCGGTAGAGTTCGAGTCCGGCCTGTCCGAACACCTCGCCGACATGGCGGCCGGTGTTGTCGCGGCCAACCTGCTCGGTGATCTCGGTCCCGATCAAGGTGTAGCGGAAATCGTCGATATCGGGGTCGGCCTGGACGACGAACAGCCAGCCCAGGGCGTCGCGCATGTCCAGCGGGTCGAAGTCGCGGCGCGCCGGCAGCGCGTCCTCGCGACATTTCGCGCGCCAGGTTCGCAGCAGCCCCTGCAGCATCGGGCTGACGAGAGCGACCGTCCAATCCCACCGACCCGGCTTCGGCCCGTCGGCCGAGCCCGAACCGTCGGAGATGTTACGCGGCAGGGGACGCACATAGGTGACAACCATCGTTATCCCTTTCTGGGATAGGGGTTTTTCAACCCGGAGCAGTCCCGCTATACGCCATGTCGGACAGCGAAACAACCGGCCCCGGCGCCGTCGCTGCGCGCTCGCCCCGACCGGGATTCGTCGCCGAACTCTTCCGGCAAATCGCCGGCTAGGGCGCCACGAGGTCCGGATAGCCCTTGGCCGCTTCCAGCAGCATCTCCACCAGCGGCGACATCGGCTCGCGGTCCAGGGCGACCACGCCGATCATGTGTTCCACCACCGGATCGACCAGCGGGATCGCCCGCAGGCCCGCGCCCTCCCCAACCACCCGGGTCAGCGCCTCGGGCAGCACGCTGACCAGCCCGGCCGTCTGCACATAGGCGCAGAGATTGATCACCGAATTGCTCTCGATCTCCGGATGCGGATGGCAGCCCGCCTTGGCGAAGGCGCGGTCGATGATGCGCCGGTTCTGCATGTCGGGGGTCAACGCGCAGATCGCATGCTCGGCCGCCTCGCCCCAGGCCACGCTGTCGCGGCCGGCGAGCGGATGGTCCTGGCGCACCACCAGCCGGTAACGCTCGCGATAGAGCGGCTGGGAGGAGGAAATGTCGATCGGCTCGCTGTCGAGATAGGTGATGCCGGCATCGATGGAGAATTCCGCCAGATGCCGTTCGATATCCTTGGAGGATTGCGAGCGGATGCTGAAGGTCAGCTTCGGAAAGCGCCGGCGCAGCAGTTCGGTCAGCGGCGGCACGGCGGCGAGTGCCGACGGGATGACGCCGAGCACCATCCGCCCCTCCGGCGCGCCGGACAGGGCGGAGAGGTCGTCGCGGAGGTTGTCGCAGTCTTCGAGGATGCGCTGCGCCCATTTCAGGATGTGCTGGCCCTCGTTGGTCAGGCCGATATAGCGCTGGCCGCGCAGGACGATCGGCACGCCGAGCTCGTGCTCGAGCTGGCGGATGCGGCCGGACAGGGTGGGCTGGGTGATCCCGCAGGCCTCGGCGGCGCGGGTGAAATGCTGCTCGCGGGCGAGCGCGACGAGGTACTGGAGCTGTCTGATATCCATGGACGCGACGCTCCGGCACGACGTGAAAGGGCCGCACACCGAGGGGACACTCCCGGTGCACGGCCCTAAAGGTGCCGGTAACTTACGCGTCGCGCAACGGCACCGCCACGTAGCGCTGCTGACCGTCGCGGCGGACCAGCAGGAGCACGGACTTCTTGTGCCCGGACTTCGCCGCGTCGATCGCGGCCCGGGCTTCCTTCGCATTGGCGACCTGGGACTGGCCGACCGCGGCGATCACATCGCCCGGCCGCAGCTCGTCGGCGCCGTCGGGAGCGACCGACAGGACCACCGCTCCGTCTTCCTCGTCACCCAGGGTGACGCCGAGCGGCGCAACCTCCAGGCCGTTGGTGCTGGGAGCAGCGGTGGCCGCTTCCGCCATCTGCTCGTCCTTCGGATAGGTGCCGACCTGTATGTCCAGGTCGCGGCCGGAGCCGTCGCGCCAGACGGTCAGGTTGGCCCGTTCGCCCGGATCGGTGTCGGCCACCGCACGGGTCAGGTCGCGGACCTCGCCGATCTTGGCATCGCCGAAGCGCAGGATGACGTCGCCCGCCTTCAGCCCCGCCTGACCGGCCGGACCGCTGGGATCGACATCGGCAACCAGCGCCCCGTCATGGGACGACAGGCCGAGGCTGTCCGCGATCTCCGGCGTCACCGGCTGGATCCGAACCCCGATGAAGCCGCGCTCCACGGTGCCCTTCTCCAGGATCTCGGCGACGATGGCCCGGGTCTGATTGGCCGGGACCGAGAAGCCGAGGCCGATATTGCCGCCGTTCGGCGAGAAGATCGCGGTGTTCATGCCGACGACCTGGCCATCGGTGTTGAACAGCGGGCCGCCCGAATTGCCGCGGTTGATGGCGGCGTCGACCTGGATGAAGTCGTCATACGGGCCGGCATTGATATCGCGGCCGCGGGCCGAGACGATACCGGAGGTCACCGTGCCGCCCAGGCCGAACGGGTTGCCGATGGCGACGACCCAGTCGCCGACCTCGAGCCCGTCGCTGTCGCCCCACGGGACCGTCGGCAGCGGCGTCTTGCTGGAGACCTTGAGCACGGCGACGTCGGTTTTCGGGTCGCGGCCGACCAGGGTGGCGTCGAGCTCGGTGCCGTCGTCCAGCACCACCTTGATCTCCTCGGCGCCGTCGACGACGTGGTTATTGGTCACGACGGTACCGCCGGCATCCACGATGAAGCCGGAGCCGATACCGCGGGCCTCACGCGGCTGTTGCTGCTGGCCCATCGGCGGCTGGCCGCCGAAGAACTTGTCGAAGAAATCGTGCAGCGGGTGTCCCGGCGGCAGTTCGGGGATCTGCTGGCCGCCGACCTCCGGGGCACCGCTGGACGTCTTGGTCAGAACGGTCACCACAGCCGGCTTGGCCTTCTTCACCAGCTCCGAGAAGGAGCCCGGAAGTTCGCCATGGGCATATGCGACGCTCGGCGCGAATATCGGCTGAGCGATCATCGGCGCCGCCACCAGGGCGGTCGCCAGAAGCGCCGCGCGGAAGCCGGCGCGCGTTCTCGAACGGGTCATCTGAATTGCCCTCCATCGATTTGTTGAGCGCGGGCGACGTCGGGCCGTCTCGTCAACGTCGCCTTCGCCGTCGATGGCACAAGTAGGCGCCGATCTGTTCAGGACGCGGACCGAGATAAGGCAATTTAGCGGCAGATGTGGCGGCGAGGTGTCAGCGTCGTCGGCCTACGACCGCTCCGGAGCCCGTCGCCTAGCGATTGAGAGACCGGGTCAGACGGCCTGCGAGAAATGCTCCGCCACCCCGAGGAGCCGGGTTGCCGGGCCGCCGCGGTCCAGCGCCATGGGCATGACGATCGTCTCGTACCAATGGCGCGATCCGGTCTTCGTCAGGTAGGCGATGCGCTGCACCGCCGGCTCCGCGGCGGCACTGGCAAGCTGGTACAGGCGGATCAGCGTGCCCTGGCTGCCCTGCCCAGCGATCTCGGAGAGGAGACGACCGGTATTGTCGGACTCGGTATGGAAGACGACGTCGGTTCCGACCAAGCGGTACTGAAAGTCGGCGACCTCCGCATGGGCGTCCGACCACAGGACGTCGACCAGATAGACATAGGGCAGGATGTCCGACAGCGCTTCCGCCTTGAGGCCGCCGGCCAGCGGCAATCCCTCGTCGCAGCGTGCCGCCTTCCAGGCTGCATAGCCGCGGGCCACGATGGGCGAGACCAGAACCGGATCGCCGACGACGAGATGTCCGGTGTCCTCGACGACGGACTGGGTCGAGGAATGCCGCCGCAGGGTCGAATGGAGAGGGCCAACAGCCATGTGGTTTCTCTCTCAATGGAGACGGTGGAGGCCCGCCTGTATCGAATGTCCCGCTTCAAGTTAGAGATAAATGGTTAGCAAATTACTTACATCGGCCAGTGGACGATGATCCCGGTACCGGGCATTCGGCGGCCCTTTACTCGGGAAAGGCTTGTGAATACCGGGAAGATCACCGCCGGACATTGAGAAATCGGCGGGCCAGACACCGGATGGTGACGGGACGGGCACCTGGGCTAGGCTGGCGCGAACCCCGTGCCGCCAACGGCATGGCAATCGACACATTGAGGGAGCCTCGCATGGATTTGGATCTTACCGGCAAGACCGCGCTGGTCACGGGCTCGACCCGCGGCATCGGGCTGGCTACCGCAAAGGGGCTGGCCTCCATGGGCGCCGAGGTCGTCGTCAACGGCCGCAGCGAGACGTCGGTCGCGGAAGCGGTGGAAGCGGTGCTGGCGGCGGCTCCGTCGGCCGTCGTCCATGGCCAGATTGCCGATCTCGGCACCGCGGAAGGCTGCGCCGCGTTGATCGGAGCAGTGCCCAGCGTCGACATCCTGGTGAACAACATGGGGATCTACGGCCCGAAGCCGTTCTTCGAGATCGAGGATGCGGACTGGCAGGAGATGTTCGACGTCAACGTGATGAGCGGCGTTCGCCTGACCCGGCACTACCTGAAGGACATGCTGGACACCAAGGACTGGGGCCGGGTGGTCTTCGTCTCCAGCGAGTCCGGGATCTACATTCCGAAGGAGATGGTGCACTACGGCATGTCGAAGAGCGCGCAACTGGTGATCGCCCGCGGCGCGTCGGAAGCGACCAAGGGGACCAACGTCACCGTCAACTCTGTGCTGCCGGGTCCGACCTGGGTGGAGGCCCAGCACGAGCGGCTGACCGCCCGCGCCAAGGCCCAGGGCACCACGCTGGAGGCGCTGACTTCGACCATGTTCACCGAACGGCGTCCGGCGTCGCTGATCCAGCGCTACGCCACGCCGGAAGAGGTGGCGAACATGATCTGCTATGTCTGTTCCAAGGCGTCCAGCGCCACCAACGGCGCCGCCCTGCGGGTCGAAGGCGGGATCGTCACCAACCCGTTCTGAGGGCGGCCGGCCGTCAGAGTTCTGCGATCAGAGTTCGACGGTCAGAGCTCGGCGGCCGGAATCCGGACGACCGCCGCCGGCATGGCCGGCTGGGTATCGGTGTTCGAGGAGAGCCTGTCGCGGCGCAGGTCGTACAGGCTCACTCCCAGCACGGAGTCGATCTCTCCGGTGCGTCCCGTCATCGGCAGCACCAGCCGCTCGACCCGGTGGACGAAATGCGGATCCGGCAGGTCCTCGGTGGTACTGTAGAGAATGGCCGGTGTGCTTCTTGCGTCGTCCCAGCGCCGGGCCAGGGTCTGGCGATGCGATGCGCCGACGATCTCGGTCAGGGTCCGGCCCTTGATCGAACTGCCCCAGACCGTGTTGACCTCCTCGCCGGCGAGATCGCAGACATAGTCGTCGCGCTCCGGGGCGAGGCGGTAGATCCAAACATATTCCAGCATTGCGGCGATCGTCAGCGGATCGAAGGCGCTGCGTTGGGCGACCGCCTGGCCGTGGCGGGCCGCGCGCCACCCGTCGAGCAGATCCAGGATGCGCGGATCGGCGCCGGCAAGCCGGGGGTGCGGGCGGGGCGGGTCTGCGCTCACGCCGGGACCTCGGCAACCGGTGCCGCGAGGAGTTGATTCGAAGAGGTCGTCCGGAAGATCATCGCATCCAGGCCCGCGGACCGAACCGCGGCAAAGGAGGAAACGGCATGCTGACCGACGCCGAGATCGCCCAATACCACGACAAAGGTTACGTGTTCCCTAACTATCGGCTGCCGCAGGAGACGCTGCAGGCGATCCGGGATGACCATGACCGCCTGCTGTCGCGCCATCCGGAGTTTCGCGACAACTGCCCGGATCTGCTGACCTTCGACAGCGGCTTCCTGAACTATGCGCGCGATCCGGCGATCCTCGACATGGTCGCCCAGCTCATCGGCCCCGACATCGCCCTGTGGAACATGAGCTTCTTCGCCAAACCGGCCCTGAACGGCAAACGGACCCCCTGGCACCAGGACGGGGCCTACTGGCCGATCCGGCCGCTGGCCACCTGTACCGTCTGGATCGCCGTGGACGACGCCACGCCGGAGAACGGCTGCATGCGCTTCATCCCCGGCTCCCACAAGTCGAAGGATCTGGCGAAACACGACCTGAAGAAGGACCCCTCGGCCACCCTCAGCCAGGAACTGGCCGCCGGGACGTTCGACGAATCGGAAGCGGTCGACGTCGCCCTGGAAGCGGGACAGATCTCGCTGCACGACGTCTACCTCTACCATGGCTCGGAGGCGAACGCGTCCGCCAAGCCGCGCCGCGGGATGACCCTGCGGCTGATGCCGACGAGTTCGTTCTACGATCGCGAGCTTGCGCGCAAGGCGGCGGCCGAACGCGGCGACTACGATCAGTCGGTGCGCACCCTGTTCCTGCTGCGGGGCGAGGACCGCTCGGGGCGCAACGACTTCCGTGTGCGCCCCCTCGCCTGAGGCCGACCGTTCAGATCGTGGCACGTGGCCGGGGCCTCCGCTCCGTGAACTCGAGGATGATGAGCAGCATCGACACGGTCGTTCCGTCCGTCGACAGCGGGAGGATCAGCCGCTCGATGTCGTAGAGCTGGTCGCCCAGGCTGCGGTACCAGTGATCGGAACACACCGGGCGCGCGAGCGCGGCGGCCTCGGCGTATTCCCGAAGGATCTCGCCCCGGGCCTCGCCCAGATCGACCTCGTCCAGGAACCGGCCGGTGTAGTCGTGGCCGAACATATTGACGATCCACGTCCCCATCAGCCTGACCTTCAGCCGGCCGTCCGGGGGCAGGACGTCGACCAGAATCAGGTACGGCAGAAGGATCGGGATATCGAGCGGATCGATATCGGCGCGTGCCGGCATGGACCGCCCGCAGCATTTGCCATGCCAATAGTCGTAGAGCTGTCGGATCAGGGGTGACCGGGCCTCGGCAATCGGCTTGACCGTGTTGTCGACGCGGCCCCAGTCACTCATCCGCGCAGCCTCCCCGCGGAGACGCCCTCGGCCTTCCAAGGCAACCGGACACAGTCCACCGAAATCCCTCCATCGTCCCTCCCCGACGGCTCCCGTCTCTTCCCAGCCTTCAATCATATGACAAAGAAAACAGGATATCTCAAATCTAGGTCGCCGGGTGGTCCTGCGTTAACCTTTTCTTTGAACTCTAGTGTCAAACAGGTAATGCGTTTGCGTGCCACGACAGGGGTCAGAAGACATGGATGAGCTGCTGAGCGAATTCCTCACCGAGACGGCGGAAGGACTCGCCGAACTCGACGTTGAAATCGTCAAGCTGGAGCAGAACCCGAACGACGCGGGTCTGATCGCCAGCATTTTCCGGATCGTGCACACGATCAAGGGAACCTGCGGCTTCATCGGCCTGCCGCGACTCGAGACCGTCGCCCACGCGGCGGAGAACGTGCTCGGCAAGTACCGGGACAAGGAGCTGGAGGTCACCCCGACCTCGGTCACCGTCATCCTGGCGTCGCTCGACCGGATCAAGAGCATCCTGGCCCATATCGAGCAGACCGAGCAGGAGCCGGAAGGCAGCGACGAGGACCTGATCGAGCAGCTGAACGAGCTGGCCGAGGGCCGCACTCCCACTGCCGCGCCGGCCGCCCCTGCCGCGCCGGCCGCCGCCGTGGCCAATGACCCCGAGGCCGCCGCCGACGCTACCATGGAGACCCTGGCCGACGCGGATCTCGACGCCCCGATCCCCGGTGGGGACGTGATCGGCACCCGGCCGGGCGAAGTTCCCCTGGACGAACTGGAGCGCGCCTTCATGGAAGCGCCCGGCCCCGAGGAGACCCCGGCGGCCGCCGAGTTCGAGCCCGAGCTGCCGGCCGCCCCGCCGTCGGTCCCGGCCATCGCCGAAAAGGCTCCGGAGACCTCTTCCGCCACCGCCGAGGCGATGCCGATCGCCGAGAGCAAGGCCGCCTCGCAGAACATCCGCGTGAACGTGGATCTGCTCGAGAACCTGATGACCATGGTTTCCGAGCTTGTGCTGACGCGCAACCAGCTCCTGCAGATCGCCCGCAGCAACGGCCGCGAGATCGAAGGCTTCAGCGTTCCGCTGCAGCGCCTGAGCCAGGTGACCTCCGAGCTGCAGGAAGGCGTCATGAAGACGCGCATGCAGCCAATCGGCAATGCCTGGTCGAAGCTGCCGCGGATCGTGCGCGACCTGGCGCACGAACTGAACAAGAAGATCGAGCTGGTCATGCAGGGCGCGGACACCGAGCTCGACCGCCAGGTCCTTGAGATGATCAAGGACCCGCTCACCCACATGGTGCGCAACTCCGCCGATCACGGCGTCGAGGACCCGGCCACCCGCCTCGCCTTCGGCAAGTCGGAGACCGGCCATATCCGCCTGAACGCCTATCACGAGGGCGGTCACATCATCATCGAGATCGCCGACGACGGTAAGGGAATCGACCCGGAGAAGATCCGCGCCAAGGCGATCGAGAAGAACGTGGTCGGCTCGGCCGACGCGGCCAACATGTCGGATCAGCAGATCCTGCAGCTGATCTTCAAGGCGGGCTTCTCCACCGCGGAGAAGATCACCAGCGTGTCCGGCCGCGGCGTCGGCATGGACGTGGTGAAGACCAACATCGAGAAGATCGGCGGCACCGTCGACCTCACCAGCCAGGTGGGCAAGGGCTCGGTCTTCAAGATCAAGATCCCGCTGACGCTGGCCATCGTCTCGGCCCTGGTCGTCGCCTCCTCCAGCGAGCGCTTCGCCATCCCGCAGCTCTCCGTGCTGGAACTGGTCAAGACCACGACCGACGGTCCGAACCGCATCGAGACGGTGCAGGGCACCCGGGTCATGCGTCTGCGCGACCGCCTGCTGCCGCTGGTCTCCCTGCGGGACCTGCTGCGCCTGGACGAAGGCAAGGACACCGCGGACACCACGGCAGAGACCTTCGTGGTCGTCATGCAGGTCGGCACCTATTCCTTCGGCCTGCTGGTCGACAAGGTGTTCGACACCGAGGAAATCGTGGTCAAGCCGGTCGCCCCGGTCCTCCGCGACCTGACCGTATTCTCCGGTAACACCATCCTCGGCGACGGCTCTGTGATCATGATCCTCGATCCCAACGGCATCGCCCAGGAGACCGGCGAGGTCATCGTCCCGGATCAGGCCGATTACGACGGCAGCGACGAGTTCGACATGTCCCTGGAAGAGCAGACCCTGCTGCTGTTCAAGTCCGGCGACGACGGTCCGAAGGCGGTCCCGCTCTCGCTGGTCGCCCGCATCGAGATGCTCGACCTGAAGACGGTGGAGCATTCCGAAGGCCGGCCGCTCGTGCAGTACCGCGGCTCGCTGATGCCGCTGGTCATCTGCAAGGGTGCCGCTGCCCTGGCCCGCGAAGGCCAGCGCCCCGCCCTCGTCTTCACCGACGACGGCAAGTCGATGGGCCTGGTGGTCGACGAGATCCTCGACGTGGTCGAGGACCGGATCGACGTCACCATCGCCCCGGACGGCGCCGGCATGATGGGTTCGGCGATCATCAAGGACAAGGCGACCGACATCGTCGATGCCGGGTTCTACCTGACCGAGGCCTTCGGCGACTGGTTCCGCCGCTCGCGCCAGGGCAAGGAGAACACCAGCAAGCGCCGTCTGCTGCTGGTCGACGACAGCGCGTTCTTCCGCAACCTGATGACCCCGCTGCTCGCCACCTCCGGCTACAAGGTCGTGCCGGTCGACAGCGCGCAGAAGGCCCTCGACCTGTGCGAGGCTGGAGCGAATTTCGACCTGATCGTCACCGACATCGAGATGCCGGACATGGACGGCTTCACCTTCGCCGAGAAGCTGAAGGAGACCGCCTGGGCCGACACGCCGGTCGTCGCCCTGTCGTCCCGGACGTCCGAACAGGACCTGGAGCGCGGCCATCAGGTCGGCTTCGCGGACTACGTGGCGAAGTCGGACCGCGACGCCCTGCTGGACGCCCTGCCGGAGCTGCTCAAGGAGTAGTCCTGCCAGGCCTCCCGAGGCCCCTCTCCCAACCGATCAATCCGGGCGCCCTTGCGGCGCCCGTTTTGTTTTGCGGCACCGGTCGACGGACCTTCCCGGTGCGGTGGCCCGGCGGCTAGACTGCGCGCCACCATCACGAAGAAACGCATCTGAGGGAACGTCATGCCCGAGACCTTCGCGGTTGCCGGGGCCGGCCTGATCGGCCGGGCCTGGGCCATCGTCTTCGCCCGCGCCGGCCATTCCGTGCGCCTATGGGACGGCAACCCCGAGGCGCTTGCCGCCTCGCTGCCGCTGCTGCGCGCCAATCTGGACGACCTGGAAGCCCAGGGCCTGATCGACAGTGCCGCGAACGTGGCGGCCCGGGTCACCGCGGTCGACACGCTCGGCGACGCGCTGGACGGCGCGCGCTGGATGCAGGAATGCATCGCCGAGACCGTGGAGGCCAAAGAGGGGCTGTTCGAGGAGGCCGACCGCTATGCCGAGCCGGACGCGATCCTCGCCTCATCCTCCTCCTCGATCACCGCGTCGAAATACACCGAGGCCCTGCCCGGCCGGCTGCGCTGCCTGGTCGCCCATCCGGTAAACCCGCCCTATCTCGTCCCGCTGGTCGAGCTCTGCCCCGCCCCCTGGACCGATCCCGCCGTGATCCAGCGCGCCCGCCAGGTCATGGACTCCGTCGGCATGGTGCCGGTGGCGGTGAACAAGGAGGTGGAGGGCTTCGTCCTCAACCGCCTGCAGGGCGCCCTCCTGGCCGAGGCCTTCAAGCTTGTGGCCGACGGGGTGATCTCCACCGACGACCTGGACAAGACGGTGAAGGACGGGCTCGGCCTGCGCTGGTCCTTCATGGGTCCGTTCGAGACCATCGACCTGAACGCCCCAGGCGGCATCGCCGACTACTGCGGACGCTACGGTCCGTTCTACGAGCGGCTGCAGGCCGAACAGGCCGAAGTCCGGGTCTGGGACGCGGACACGGTGAAGCGGATGGAGAGCGAGCGGCGCAAGCTGCTGGGTGCGGACGATCTCGGCAGCCGTCAGGTTTGGCGCGACCGGCGCCTGATGGCCCTGCTGAAGCACAAGCAGGCCGCCACCGACGACTTCGGCGGCTGACGCAGCGATGGACGACGCCCTGGACACCTCGCCGGCGGCCGTGCGCCGCCGGCTGACGATCTTCGACGCCGACCGCGCGGCCTACGGCATTCCCGAGGACTGGCAGTCCGGCATGGCCCGGCTGGTGGAATGGTCCGACGTGGACGCCTTCGCCCATGCCAACCACACGGCGTTTCTGCTGTGGTTCGAGGCGGCGCGGAACCTGTATCTGGAATCGATCGGCATCCCGCGCCACGCGGTCGACAAGCCTGGGCCGGTGATGATGACCCTCACCACCCGCTACCTGAAGCCGCTGGCCTATCACGACCCGGTCTTCGTCACCGCCAGGGTGAAGTCGATGCGCCGCACCTCCTTCGTCATGGAGTATGCCGCCTGGGGCAAGGACGGCTGTGCCTGCACCTGCGAGGCGCTGCTGGTGCTGATGATCAACGCCACCGGCGAAAAGGTGGCGATCCCCGACGACGTGCGCGCGGCGATCCGCGCCCTCGACGCGCCGGAAGAGCAGTGAGGGCCCCCGCATGACCGACGCTCCCCAGACCGCCCCTCAAACCCACATCGGCCGGGTGGCCGTCGTCACCGGCGGCGGCTCCGGCATCGGCCGGGCGATCGCCGAGGCGCTGGCCGCCGCCGGCGCCCTGGTCGCCGTGCTCGACGCCAACGGCAACGCGGCGGAGGAAACGGCGGGCGCCCTCGCCGGCGCGGGCCACAAGGCCATGGCCGTGACCTGCGACGTCGCCCGCTGGGAGGATGTGGAGGCCGCCGCGCGCGAGGTGGAAGCCGGGCTCGGCGTGGCGGAGATCCTGGTCAACAATGCCGGCATCTCGCCCAAGCACGCGGGCAAGCCGGCGCCGACCCTGGAGATGGACCCGGCGGAATGGGCCCATGTGCTGTCGGTGAACCTGACCGGCGCGTTCCACGGGGTCCGGGCCTTCGGGCCGGGCATGGTGGCGCGCGGCTGGGGCTCGATCGTCAACCAGTCCTCGGTCTCGGCCAAGCGGCATCTGACCTTCGTCGGCGTGCACTACCCGGCGAGCAAGGCCGGGCTGATCGGCATGACCAAACAGCTCGCCGGCGAGCTCGGGCCGTCGAACATCAACGTGAACGCCCTGGCGCCGGGCCGGATCGAGACCCCGCTGATGCGCGGGGTCGATCCGGCGGTGAACGAGGCGGCGCGGCTGGACACCCCGATGCGCCGGCTGGGGCAGCCGGAGGACGTGGCGTCGGCGGCGCTGTACCTGACCTCGGAGGCCGGGCATTTCGTGACCGGCCAGGTGCTGGACGTGGCCGGCGGCTGGATGATGTCCTGACGCAAGTCAGGATCAAGCCGCTCCCAGCCCCACCCTACCCGTCATCCCGGACAACCCCGGGCTCGACCCGGGGCTGTCCGGGATGACGGGCGTGTGGACGCTTATGGGAACGCGCCCTACTGCAGCGGCACCTCGTTGAAGCTCCGCAGCTTGCGGGAGTGCAGTTTCTCCGGCGGCAACCCGCGCAGGATCTCCATGGCGCGGAAGCCGATGTCCAGGTGCTGGGCCACCTGGCGGCGGTAGAAGTCGTCTGCCATGCCCGGGAGCTTCAGCTCGCCATGCAGCGGCTTGTCCGACACGCAGAGCAGCGTCCCGTAGGGCACCCGCATGCGGAAGCCGTTGGCCGCCACCGTCGCACTCTCCATGTCCAGGGCGATCGCCCGCGACAGGCTGAGCGCGCGGTCCGGCTCGCGCTGGTCGCGCAGTTCCCAGTTCCGGTTGTCAGTGGAGGCGACTGTGCCGGTGCGCATGATCCGCTTCACCCCGATCGCGTCGAGCCCGGTGATGTCGGCCACCGCCTGTTCCAGGGCGAGCTGCACCTCGGCCAGGGCCGGGATCGGGACCCACACCGGCAGGTCGGCGTCGAGCACGTGATCGTCGCGGTGATAGGCATGGGCCAGCACGTAGTCGCCCAGCCGCTGCATGTTCCGCAGCCCCGCGCAGTGGCCCAGCATCAGCCAGACGTTGGGGCGCAGCACGGCCACATGGTCGGTGATCGTCTTCGCGTTGGACGGGCCGACGCCGATATTGACCATGGTGATGCCCTGATGCCCGTCGCGCACCAGATGGTAGGCCGGCATCTGCGGCGCGCGGGAGGCGGGCGCCCCCAGAGCCGTGCCGTCCGGCCGGAGCACCCGGTCGCCCGGCTCCACGAAGGCGGTGTAGCCGCTGCCCTTCTGCTGCACCAGCTCCTCGGCCCGCTGGATGAAGCCGTCGATATAGACTTGGTAGTTGGTGAACAGGACGTAGTTCTGGAAATGCTCCGCCGAGGTGCCGCAATAGTGCCGCAGGCGGTGCAGCGAGTAGTCGACCCGCGGGGCGGTGAACAGCGCCAGGGGCAGCGCCCCGCTCGGCGTGTGATCGACCTCTCCGTTGACGATGCAGTCGTCCATCACCCGCAGGGACGGCATGTCGAAATGCCGCTTCAGCCGGGACATCGCCGCCCCGTCGAAGCCGTCGCCGACCTTCATGCCGTCGGGAAAGGCGAAGGGCAGCGGGATCGGCAGATCGGACAGCCCGACCTCCAGCGGCCGGCGGTGGTTTTCCAGGATGGCGCCGACCTGCTTGGTCAGGTGTGTCTTGAACAGGTCGATGCGGGTGAAGGTCCCCTCGTAGACCCCGGCCTCGTCGGCGAAGCCGAAGGCGCCGGTGGAGAGCGGGCCGACGTCGTCGTCGGTCACCGTCAGGCGCACCATGGGATAGGTGGCCCGCACCCGGCCCTGCATGGTGCCGGCCTCGAAGCTGTGGAACGCCGCCTGCAGCCGCTCGGTCTCGGCGCGATAGAGCCGGTCCAGTTCCTCCACCACGCCCTCGGCGGAGTCGAAGGCCCGCATCCGCGCTGCTGCCGGGTCGCCGCTGGAGCTCATCGCATCCTCCCTGCGCTTGCCCGTCGCCATATTCCTGCCGCGCGGGTAGCATTGCCTGATCATAGAGATAGCGCGATTCCAGACGCAACGGGAGGACAGGATGGGCGAGTTGGGCAGGCTTGGCGAGACGGCGGGCCGGCTGCTGCGGGCACGGGGCGAGACCATCGCCGTGGCCGAGTCCTCCAGCGGCGGACTGATCTCCTCCTGCCTGCTGGCGGTACCGGGAGCCTCGACCTATTTCGTCGCCGGCGGGGTGATCTACACCCACAAGGCCCGCGAAATGTTCACCGATATCGAGTTCAAGCAGCATCCGGGCATGCGCTCCTCCTCCGAGCCCTATGCCGCTTTGCTGGCCGAGACCATGCGGCGGCGGATGGAGACCACCTGGGGCCTGGCGGAGACCGGGGCGGCCGGGCCGCAGGGCAACCGCTATGGCGATGCCGCCGGCCATACCTGCATCGCGCTTTCCGGCCCGGTGACCCGGGTCTTCACCCTCGAGACCGCCAGCCGGGATCGCGAGGCGAACATGTGGCGGTTCACCGAGGCGGCGCTGGACGCGCTGGTGGAAGCGCTCGACCAGCCGATGACCGCCTGAGCGTCGCCCATGACCGCCCTGCTGCGCGCCTACGATATCACGCCCGACGGCCGCGCCACTCCCCTGGGTGCCGACGACCTCGCCCGGCCAGTGCCCGAGGGGGCCTGGCGCTGGGTGAACCTGCTGCGCACCGAGGCCGATGTGGCCGAGATACTGACCACCCTCGGCCTGCCCGACGCGGCGATCGAGGCCTTGCTGGTGGAGGAGACCCGGCCGCGCGCCTGGAACGTGGGCGGCCGCACCCTGATGGTGCTGCGCGGCGTGAACCTGAACGAGGAGGTCGGCGATCACCCGCTGATCGCCCTGCGCATGAGCGTGTCGGAGCGCAAGGTCGTGACCTGCCGCAAGTTCCGCTTCCGCGCGTTGGAGGATCTGGTGAACCGCTGCGCGGCGGGGACCGCGCCGCCCTCCCCGGCCGCCTTCGTCACCGACCTGATCGAGGGCCTGTCGAACCGGTTCGACGCGAGGATCATCGAACTGGACAACCGGCTGGAGGCGATCGATACGGCGACCGGACCAAACCGCGAGGACGACCTCGCCGCCCTGCGCCGGGACCTGCTGCCGCTCGGCCGGTTCATGACGCCCCAGCGCGAGGCGCTGAGCCGGCTCGGCCACATCGCCCAGGGCTGGACGACGCCGGAAGATCTGGCAGCCATCGCCGATTGCGAGAACGAGTTCGTGCGCCAGATCGAGCATCTGCGAGAGATCGAGAGCCAGGCCGCCCTGCTGCGCGACGATCTGGCGGCGGAGACGGCGGCCACCCAGGCGCGCCACACCTACCTGATCACCATCCTGGCCGCGTTGTTCGTGCCGCTGAGCTTCATCACCGGCCTGCTCGGCATGAACGTGGCCGGCATCCCGGGGGCGGACACGCCCTATGCGTTCCTGCTGGTGCTGCTGCTGATGGGCGGCAGCTTCCTCGCCGGCATCGGTCTGCTGAAATGGCGGGGCTGGATTTAGGGCGGTATCTCCCTCGTTCTCCTTCCATCCTCCCCTCTCTCTCTCCGACTTCCTGGACGCGCCAGCGATCCAGGATCGTGTCCCGAACCCTTGCACCAGAATCCTGGATCAACCGGCCTGCCGGCCGGCCGTCCAGGAAGTCGGCTAGAGCTAGGTAAGGAGGAACCTCACAACTCGATCTTGTTCTCCAGGCTGTCGCCGCCGGCGAAGCGGACGGCGTTGGCGAACATCTCGCGGAATTTGCGGCGCATGATGTCCTGGGTGCCCGGCGCGTTGTGCGGGGTGAGGACCACGTTGCGGAACTTGGCGAAGGGCGACGGCCCAACCACCGGCTCGATCTCGAATACGTCGAGGCCCGCGCCGCCCAGATGCCCGCTTTCCAGCGCCTCCAGCAGGGCCGGCTCGGCCACCACCGGACCGCGGGCGCAGTTGATCAGGATCGCCCCCGGCTTCATCGCCGCGAATTGCGGCTTGTCGATCATGTGATGGGACAGCTCGGTCAGCGGCAGGTGCAGCGTGATGAAGTCGCTGGTGGAGATCAGCTCCTCGAAGCTCACCCGGGTGACCCGCAGGTCGTGCTCCACCGCCGGGTCCATGTCCAGCAGGTCGTGATAGACCACGTCGCAGTCGAACGGGACCAGGCGCTTGGCCACCTGCTTGCCGATCCGGCCGAGGCCGACGATGCCCACCCGCGAGCCGCCGAGACCCCGAGCCTCCGCCCGGAAGGTGTTGGAATGCCAACGCCCGGCCCGCAGCTCGCTGTCCTGGAACGCGAGCCGACGGCCGGTCGCCAGCATCATCATCAGCGCGTGCTCGGCCACGCCCTCGGGCGTGCCGCCGGGTGTGATCGCCAGCGGGATCTGCCGGTCGCGGATCGCCTTGGTCGCCACCGTGTCGTGGTACCCCACCCCCTGGTGCAGCACGAGACGCAGCTTCGGCGCGGCGGCCACGTCCGCCTCGGTCAGACGCCGGGCGCCGACCATGATGACCTCCGCCTCCGCCAGCTTCGCCGCCAGCTCCGCCGGGTCGTCGCTGTCGAGGTAATCTACGGTGAAACCCTCGGGTTTCTCGCCCTCGATCAAAGACCGCAGCTTGTCGTCGGCGGGCACGAAGTAGAGGATGCGGGAAGTCATAAAGCGTCTCCGGAGTAAGGGGATGCGCGATCCTATCGAGGAAAAGGGAGAATTGTCATGACCCTGTCTTTGCGGCGCCTGAACCCGGTGATCGGGACGGAGATCAGCGGCATTCAGGTCACGCGCGACCTGGGCGACAATGCGTTCGGCGAGCTGTATCAGGCCTGGCTCGACAGCGGCGGGCTGCTGGTCCTGCGCGACCAGGAGCTCGAACCGGAGGACCAGATCGCCTTCTCGCAGCGCTTCGGCGAGCTGGACCCGCTGAAGGGCCAGACGGTGGAGCCCTACCTGCTGCCGGGCCATCCGGAGATCTACCGGGTCTCCAACAAGGTCAAGGACGGCCAGAAGCTCGGCCGGCAGCGCGCCGGCACCTACTGGCATTCCGACAACAGCCACAAGGAGCGCGCCGCCAAGTGCTCGCTGCTCTACGGCATCGAGGTGCCGGAATATGGCGGCGACACCCAGTTCGCGGCGATGACCAAGGCCTGGGACGAGCTGTCCCCGACCTTCCAGAAGATGATCGAGGGCCTGCGCTGCGTGCACGATTTCGAGAAGGCCAAGTCCGGCAGCTTCAAGAACGAGACCGTCACCGACAGTCACCTGCAGGCCACCCCGGCGCTCAGCCACCCGCTGGTCCGCACCCACCCCGAGACCGGCCGCAAGTGCCTGTTTCTCAATGCCGGCGTGGTGACCCATATCGAGGGCATGTCGGTGGAGGAGAGCCAGCCGATCCTCGACTACCTCTACAAGCACTGCACCCGGCCGGAATTCGTCTACCGCCACCAGTGGCGCAAGGGCGACCTGTTGGTCTGGGACAACCGCTCGACCATGCACTACGCCGTGGCAGATTACGACGGCGTCGGCGACCGCTACATGCACCGCACCACGGTGTTCGGCGACCGCCCGGTCTGACCGAAACCCGCGCTGCCGGCGCGTAAGCGCGCGCTTACGCGGGCGCCTTTACGCGCCGGTGCGATGGCGGAGCGGCGTTCGGAAGGACAGCTTGGCGGGACCGACACAAGGCGTGTCTGCCCGTACCCAAGCTGGAGAAAACCGATGATCCGAACCGCCCTTCTGGCCGCCCTCTTCGCCGCCGTCATCACCACCGCCGGCCTCGCCTCCGACCTGACCCCCGGCACCGTCCTGGGCACGACACCGGAAGCGGCCGCCGCCGCCCTCACCAAGGCGGGCTACACCGTGCAGAAGCAGGAGCGCGAGCACGGCCGCATCGAGATCAAGGCGACCCGCGACGGCAAGCGCTACGAGATCAAGGTGGACGAGACCACCGGTGCCGTAACCGCCATCGAGCTCGACGACTGATGGCCGCCGCCGAACCCATCGCGGCATCGGGTCCCGTCTGGGACCCGATCGTCCGCATCACCCATTGGACCGTGGCCGCCGCCATCGTCATCAACGGCCTGATCGACGAGGGCGGATCGACCCTGCATATCTGGATCGGCTATGGCGCGCTGGCCATGCTGGTTCTGCGCCTGCTCTGGGGATTCATCGGACCGGTGGAGGCGCGCTTCTCCTCCTTCCCGTTCAGCATCTCCGGCGCGGTCGATCACCTGACCAACGTCTTCACCGGCCACCACAAGACCCACCGCTCGCATAATCCGGCGGGCAGCGTCATGGTCTATGCACTCTGGGGCATGCTGACCGTGACTGCCGCGACCGGCGTGATCCTGGAAACCGAGCCTTTCCCGACCGAGCACCGGCAGGAGGTCTCCGTCCAGATCGACAGCCACGAGGACGGGGAGGAGAACGAGTTGGAGGAGATCGTCGAGGAGACCCACGAGATCGCCGCCAACCTGCTGCTGATCCTGGCCGCCCTGCACGTCGCCGGCGTGGCGGTGGAACAGCGGCTTTCCGGCCGGAACTTGGTTCGTGGCATGATACGCGGCCAGTCGACCCGCCGGAGCGCCGAGTGACGCCAGCCGAAGAGATGCATCAACGACCGCCGGACCGCCCGGCGGTCTTGAAGTCCGCCCCGGGGCGGCGGGCCCTGGTGCTCGCCGGCCTGCTGGTGCTGCAGACGCTGTGCACGGTGTTCTTCGTCGCCGACGTGGCCGGCGACCTGCTGCTGGACGGCCCGGACCTGCACACGGTGTTCGAGGCGGCAGTCTCGGCGGCGCTGGGCCTGGGCGTCATCTTCACCGGGCTGGAGATGCGCCGGACGCTGGAGCGCTCGCGCCGGGCCGAAGCGGCGGTTTCCGTCGCCTCCGGTGCCTTCGGGGAGCTGATCGCCGGCTATTTCGAGCGCTGGCGGTTGACCCCGGCCGAATCCGACGTGGCGCTGTTCGCGTTGAAGGGGTTCGACGTCGCGGAGATCGCCGATCTGCGCGGATCGGCGGCCGGGACCGTGCGCGCCCAGCTCACCCGGGTCTACGCCAAGGCCGGCGTGTCGAACCGCGCGCAGCTTCTCGCGGTTTTCACCGACGATCTGCTGGCCGGCGCGCTGCCGGGGCTGGACCGGCGATCCGCCGTCAGTTCGGCGCCCGACGAGGGGCCGGCGTAACGGCCGCCACCTCCTCGATCCGCTCGCATTTGACGGTGACCTCGCCGAGTGTGAACGAGCCGTAGGAGCGCTCGAGCGCACCGCCTCCGACCAGATAGCCCAGCCGCTCGCAGGCTTCTTTGTTTTCCAGCGTGGCCACGTTCGTCCGATAGGCGCAGACGTCACCGTTGAGCGAACACACCACGATCATTGCCAAGTGCCACATGAGGAAAAGCGTGCGCGCACACGGTGCGCACGTCAAGCGCACTTTGTGCGCTTCATGGCGATTTCATTACAGACAGACCGCGATGGTATCCACAAGCCGCCCAGGCGCTCCAGCCGGCAGCTACATCCGGAACAGCAGCTCGACCTTCTTCTTCAGCGCCTCGGGGGAGAAGGGTTTGACGACATAGGCATCGACATCGAGTTCCCGGGCCTGCAGCACCGCATCGGTCTGCTTGCGGCCGGTCAGCATGATGAACTTCAGGGGCTGGTGATACATGCGGACGTAGCGCAGCAGCTCGATGCCGGAGATGGTCGGCATGTTCCAGTCGGAGATCACGAGCTGGAAGGTACCGCGCTGGCTGTCCAGCGCCTTCACCGCCTCGGCGCCGTCGCGGCAGTAGACGATATCGGTGATGCCGGCGAGGCGCAGCGCGCCGCGGGCAAGCTTGCTGGCCATCTCCTCGTCCTCGGCGAGGAGGACCCGCAGGCCCGAAAAATCGCGTCCCAACTCCGTCATGCGGTTCTATCCGTCCTTGCTAAGCGTCTTCGGTGACCGAGACGTGGCGCAGATGGCCGGCCAGCAGCGCCTGTCCTTCCGCGATCAGCGATGGCAGACGATCGCTCGCCGCACCCGCACTGCCGGTATCGCCCGCCTCGGCGTCCCGTTCAATCCCTTCCGCGAGGCGCCACACCGCGCGCAGACCGATCGCCCCGGCCCCGCTCTTGAGCTTGTGTGCGGCATCTGCCCAGGCGGCGCGGTCTCCTGCGGCTCGTGCGGCGGCGATTGCCGCCAGCGCGTCCAGGGCGGTTCCGTCGAAATCCCGCGCCATTTCCCCGGCGAAATCGGGGCCGAGCTGATCGGCCAGCCGGTCGATCAGGATCGGCTCGAAAGGGGCATCGCCGCGCTCCAGAACAGCGGCGGCATCGTCTTCGTCCTCTTCCTCGCCGAAACTATCGAAGAGGTCGTCTCCCTCCTCCGACGCCTCCGCTCCGCCGGTCACGGCAGCCAGAGTGCGGGTCAGGACGCGCGGGTCGATCGGCTTGGGCACGGCGGCGTTCATGCCGGCCTCCAGGCAGGCGCGGATCTCGTGATCCATCGCCCCGGCGGTCGCCGCGACGATCGGCACGGCCGCCGCAGGACCCGCCAGCGCCCGGATCGCCCGCGTGGCCTCCAATCCTCCCATCTGCGGCATGTGCAGGTCCATCAGCACCACGTCGAACCTGCCGTCGCGCACGGCCTCCACCGCCGCCAGGCCGGTTTCCACGATGGTCACGCTGTGCCCGTCGCGACCGAGCAGTCCCCGCGCCACCTGTTGGTTCACGACATTGTCCTCGGCCACCAGGACAGTGAGCCGGCGCAGCGCAATCGGCGCTTCCGCCGCCGCCTCGTCCACCGCCACGCCTTCCGGCAGGTCGATCTCGACCCGGAAGATGGAGCCCTCGCCCACGGCGCTGGTCACCGTCAGGCTGCCGCCCATGCGGCCGACGATCCGTTTGGCGATGGACAGGCCGAGGCCGGTGCCGCCGAATTTGCGGGCGACCGAGGCGTCGGCCTGGGCGAAGTCGCGGAACAATCGCCCCTGGGTCTCGGAATCCATGCCGATGCCGGTATCGATCACCGACAGCACGACGCGCCCGCCCTCCCCGCGCCCCGCGACCAGCCGGACCGAGCCGCTTTCGGTGAACTTCACCGCATTGCCCACAAGATTGAGCAGCACCTGGCGCAGACGGCCCGGATCGCCGACCAGATATCGCGGCACATCCTCGGAAATCTCCGCCGACAGGGTGAGCCCGCGTTCCGAGGCGCGACCCTGCATGAGCGATACCGCCCCCCGAATCACCCGATGCAGGTCGAAATCCACCGCCTCCAGATCGAGGCGGCCGGCCTCCAGCTTCGAATGGTCGAGGATGTCGTTGAGGATCGTCATCAGGCTCTCGCCCGAATCCAGCACCGTTCGGGCGGTGTCGCGGGCGGCCGGATCGAGGTCGCTGTCCATCAGCAGCCGGGTCATGCCGATCACCCCGTTCATCGGGGTGCGGATCTCGTGGGACATGATGGCGAGGAACTCGGACTTGGCCCGCGTGGCGTCCTCGGCCCGGTCCTTGGCCTCCCGCACCTCCGCCATCGCGGTTTTGAACACCGCCAGCGCGGAGGCCATGGCGCCGATCTCGTCGCCGCGGCCGAGATCGGGGACCGCCACTTCGCCCTCGCCGGCGGCCAGCCGGGTCATGGCGTCCTCCATGCGGCCGAGCGGGCGCACGATGGTGCGGGCGAGCAGGAAGGCGATCGCCACGGCAAGCACCAGCACGCCGCCGACGACGCCCATGGTCCACAGCTTGGTCTGTTCGATGAGCCGTTCGGCCTCGAGCCAGAACTTGAATCCGCCGGAGGCAGCCACCTCCACGAGGATCTCCAGGTCCTCCGCGATCTTTTCCGCCGCTTCCGGTGCCGGATCGGCCCGCCACCCAGCCAGTTCCGAACGGATCTGGTCCAGCAGGCCGGGGACGGCCGCGTCGCTGGAGCGCTCCTGCACCACCGCAAGGTCGGAGAGCAGGTCGTCCCAGCGGGTATCCTGATCGGTGTCCGCATCGGCGCGGCGCAGCACGGCGAAATTCACCTGGGCGGAGCGGGCGTGGTTGATCGCCTGCAGCGGCTGGTCGTAGAGCCGCTGGGCCAGATCGCCGAGGGACCAGGTCGCGGTCAGCGCGACGGCAGCCAACGCGGCGGCCGCGACCACCGCGCCGAGGAACGCGCCGACCAGCTTCCAGCGAATGGAGATCCGATCCAGCATCGCGCCTCACCTTTTGCGGGAGGGTAAGGATAGCACGGCAGGGTCAACATGAAGGTTGGGAAGGCTCACCCACCATTCCTTTTCACTTCGCGCCCCGGATTTAATCCGGGACGGGGAGTGAGAGGCAGGGTGTTGGAGCGCGCGCAGGAAGAATGCTGCCAGCGCCCCCGCTCATTCCACCGTAACGGTCAGCTTCATCTTGGGATGGATGCGGCACCGCACGTCCACGACGCCCGGATTGGCGAGCGCCACCCGCGTCGTGCTGCCGGGTTCCTGGACCCCGATGTTGAAGCTGTTGCCGGGGGTCTCGGAATAGACGTTGTGGTCGTACACGTCGCTGTTGACGAAGGCGATTGCGTCGCCCGCCTGAACCGTCATCTCGAACGTCATCGCGCTGGACCAGAAGTCTTTGCCCTTCTGGACCACGGTATGGGTCGTGGCTGCCCAGGCGGCCCCGATCCCGATCACGGAACCGAGCGCCACCGCACAGCACGTTGCGATCATCCTGCCCTGCATGCCGAACCTCGCCGAATATGTTCCCCACGCCCAGTCTAATGCACGATTGGCGTGTGCATGTCAGTATTGGTTCATGAACTCGCGCAGGCGTGAACGCGTGTCAGCCGTCGAGCTTCTTGCGCAGGAGATCGTTGACCATGCCCGGGTTCGCCTTGCCCTGGCTCTTCTTCATGGTCTGGCCGACGAAGAAACCGAACAGCTTGTCCTTGCCGCTGCGATACTGCTCGACCTTGTCGGCGTTCTCCGCCAGGACCTCGTCGATGATGCCCTCGATCGCGCCGGTGTCGGAGACCTGCTTCAGGCCCTTCTCCTCGACGATCTCGCCGGCCGACTTGCCGGTCTCGAACATCTCGGCGAAGACCTCCTTGGCGATGCGGCCGGAGATCGTGCCGTCGCCGATCAGGTCGACCAGTCCGCCGAGCGCATCGGCCGAGACCGGGCTGTCGGACAGATCCTTGCCGGTCTTGTTCAGCGCACCGAACAGCTCGGAGATGAGCCAGTTGGCGGCGATCTTCGGGTCACGGCCCTTGGCCAGCCGCTCGTACCAGTCGGCGGTCGCCCGCTCCTCCACCAGGATCGCGGCGTCGTAGGACGACAGGCCGAACTCGGACATGAACCGCGCCTTCTTCACGTCCGGCAGTTCCGGCAGGTTGGCGCCGAGCGCGTCCACCCGGGACTGCTCCAGCACCAGCGGCAGCAGGTCCGGATCCGGGAAGTAGCGGTAGTCGTGCGCATCCTCCTTGGAGCGCATGGAGCGGGTCTCGCCGCGACCGGTGTCGAACAGGCGGGTCTCCTGGTCAATCTGGCCGCCGCTTTCCAGAATCTCGATCTGGCGCCGCGCTTCGTACTCGATCGCCTGATGGATGAAGCGCACCGAGTTCATGTTCTTGATCTCGCAGCGCGTGCCCAGCGGATCGCCCGGCTTGCGCACCGACACGTTAACGTCGGCGCGCAGGGAGCCTTCCTGCATGTTGCCGTCGCAGGTGCCGACATAGCGCAGGATCGAGCGCAGCTTTTTCACGTACAGCCCGGCCTCCTCCGGCGAGGAGAGATCCGGCTTGGAGACGATCTCCATCAGCGCCACACCCGACCGGTTCAGGTCGATATAGGTCTTTTGCGGATGCTGGTCGTGCAGCGACTTGCCGGCGTCCTGCTCCAGGTGCAGCCGTTCGATCCCGATCGACTTGGTGCTGCCGTCGGGCAGATCGAGCAGCAGCTCGCCCTCGCCGACGATCGGGTCCTTGTACTGGCTGATCTGATAGCCCTGCGGCAGATCGGCGTAGAAGTAGTTCTTGCGGTCGAAGACGCTGCGCAGGTTGATCTTGGCCTTCAGCGCCAGACCGGTGCGCACCGCCTGCTCCACGCATTCGCGGTTGATCACCGGCAGCATGCCCGGCATGGCGGCGTCGACCAGGCTGACCTGGGTATTGGCCTCGGACCCGAACGTCGTGGCGGAGCCGGAGAACAGCTTCGCCTTGGAGATCACCTGGGCGTGCACCTCGAGGCCGAGCACGACCTCCCACTCGCCGGTCTCACCCTGGATGCGATACGGTTCGGTCATCGCTCAGCCCTCCCGCACCATGGCCGGCACGGCCTTGAAATCCGCCGCCCGCTCCAGCGCCCGGCCGACCCGGACCACGGACCCCTCGTCGAACATCCGTCCGAGCACCTGTAGCCCCATGGGCAGGCCGCGCTCGGACAGGCCGGCGGGCACGGAGATGCCGGGAAGACCGGCGAGGCTGGCGGGCACGGTGAACACGTCTTGCAGGTACATCTTGACCGGATCGTCCTCGTTCTCGCCGATGGCGAAGGCATCCGACGGCGCCGTCGGCGTCAGGATGGCGTCGACCTTCTCGAAGGCCTGATCGAAGTCGCGGCGCAGCAGGGCGCGGACCTTCTGGGCCTTCAGGTAATAGGCGTCGTAATAGCCGGCGGAGAGCACATAGGTGCCGATCAGCACCCGGCGCTGCACCTCGTCGCCGAAGCCCTCGGCGCGGGTGTTGGCATACATCTCGGCCAGGCTACCGCCATCGACCCGCAGCCCGTAGCGCACGCCGTCATAGCGCGCCAGGTTGGACGAGGCCTCGGCCGGGGCGATGATGTAGTAGGTCGCCAGCGCGTATTTCGTGTGCGGCAGGGAGATGTCGACGATCTCGGCACCCTCGGCCTTCAGCCAGTCGATTCCCTGCTGCCAGACCTTGGAGATCTCCTCCGGCAGGCCGTCGACCTTGTACTCGGCCGGCACGCCGATACGCATGCCCTTCACACCCTGGTTCAGCGCCGCCGACAGGTTCGGCATGGCTTCCGCCGCCGAGGTGGAGTCCTTCGGATCGTGCCCGGCCATCGACTGCAGCAGGATCGACGCGTCTTCGACGGTCCGGGCCATCGGTCCGGCCTGATCAAGCGACGAGGCGAAGGCGACGATTCCCCAGCGCGAGCAGCGGCCGTAGGTCGGCTTCAGCCCGACGATGCCGGAGAAGCTGGCCGGCTGACGGATCGAGCCGCCGGTATCGGTTCCGGTCGCGGCCAGCGCCGCGCGCGCGGCGACGACCGCCGCCGAGCCGCCGGACGACCCGCCCGGCACCCGCTTCTTGTCGGGTTCGTCGGTCGAGCGCCAGGGGTTCTCCACCGGGCCGTAATAGGAGGTGACGTTGGACGAGCCCATGGCAAACTCGTCCAGGTTGGTCTTGCCCAGCAGCACGGCCCCGGCGTTCCACAGGTTCGCGGTCACCGTCGACTCATAGGGCGGGATGAACCCGTCCAGGATGTGGCTGGCCGCCGTGGTCGGCACGCCCTCGGTGCAGAACAGGTCCTTGATGGCGAGCGGAATGCCCTCCAGCGCCCCGCCCTCGCCCTTGGCCAGGCGCGCATCGGCCTGCTCGGCCATCTGCAGCGCCTTGTCCGGCGTGGTGGTGATGTAGGCGTTCAGCCCCGCCGTCGCCTCCATGCGGGCGATATAGGCCTTGGTCAGCTCGGTGCTCGAGATGTCCTTGGCGGCGAGCTTGGCCCGGGCGTCCGCCAGGCTCAGGTCCAACAGATCCGTCATCACTCGACAACCTTCGGCACGACAAAGAAACCATGGGCGGATTCGGGCGCGTTCGCGGTGACCCGGGCCTGATACCCGCCATCGGTGACCGCGTCCTCGCGTTGCGGCAGGGTGTGGCCGGTCACGCTGGCGAGCGGTTCGACGCCGGAGGTATCGACCTCGTCGAGCTGCTCGACGAAGCCGAGAATGGCGTTCAGATCGCCGACCATCGCCTCCAGGCGGTCGTCAGATACCTTGATCCGTGCGAGATTCGCGATTGACGCGACAGTGGCCTTGTCGAGCGACATGGGCTAAGACCGTCCCAGTTATTCTCAGGAGCGCGAAAAACGGCGGATTTCCGCCGTTTGGAAGCGCGGAAGCTAGCACCGCCCATGCCCATCTGCAAGCCCGGCGACCTTGTTCGCCTTCTCGCCCCCGGCGCCCGTCTGATCGGACTCGATTTCGGGTCCAAGACCATCGGCGTCGCGATCTCCGATGCCGCCCTGCGCGTCGCGGCCCCGGTGACCACGATCCGGCGCAAGAAGTTCTCGGCCGATGCCGACGAACTGATCAAGATCGCCGAGAGCCGCGGGGTCGGCGGATTCGTGATCGGTCTGCCGCTCAACATGGACGGCACCGAAGGCCCGCGCTGCCAGTCGACCCGCGACCTCACCGAGGAACTGCTGAAGCGCCACGACCTGCCGAGCATCTTCCAGGACGAGCGCATGAGCAGCCAGGCGGTGGAGCGGGCGATGATCGCCGAGGACCTGAGCCGCAAACGGCGCGGCGAATCGATCGACGCGGCGGCGGCCGCCTATATCCTGCAGTCGGCTCTGGACGCTCTTTGAGCGCCCTCCTCCCCGTCTTCGGTCTGATCGTTCTCGGCGCGGTACTCGGACGCATCGGGCCGTTCGGGGATGACGGCTGGCGGGCGATCGAGCAGCTCACCTACTGGCTGCTGCTGCCCGCCCTGCTGCTGCTGAAGCTCGGCGCCACCGACCTGTCCGACTACACGGTCGGGCCAATGGTGATCGCCATGGCCGGCGCGGTGATCCTCGCAACCGGGGCGCTGCTGGCGATCTACCGGCTGACCGGCATCGACGGCCCCGCCTATACGAGCGTCATCCAGGGCGCGATCCGCCAGAACACCTATATCGGCGTGGCCAGCGTCGGCGCGCTCTACGGCCAGGAGGGCGAGGCCCTGGCGGCGGTCGGCATCGCCGCGGTGATCCCGCTGGTGAACTCCATATCCATCTGGGTGCTGACCCGCATGGCCGGGCGCGACCCGGTGACGGGTCTGCGCGTGCTCTGGGCGATGCTGAAGAACCCGATCTTCGTCGCCTGCATGGCCGGCATCGCGCTGAACGCCACCGGCATCGGCATCCATCCGCTGATCGCCGAGGGGCTCGACAAGCTGGCGGGCGCCGCCCTGGCGCTGGGCCTGCTGGCGGTGGGGGCCGGGCTGCGGTTCGCCGTGCTGAAGCGCGGCTGGCCGGCGCTGCTGCTGTCGAACGCGGTGAAGCTGGTGGCGATCCCGGCCCTGACCCTGGCCCTCGCGGGACCGCTCGGGCTGACCGGGGTGCCGCTGGCGGTGGCGGTGCTGTTCAACGCCCTGCCGAGTTCGGCGTCGTCCTACGTCTTCGCCCGGCAGCTCGGCGGCGACCACGAGCTGATGGCGGCGATCCTGACCACCCAGGTGATCGTGGCGGCGGTGACCCTGCCGGTGTTCCTGGCGGTGGTTTGATCCGCCCTAAAGCACCACGGACACGAGCATGACGACCGTCGCGAAGAAACCGATGGCCCAGGCGACCGTGCGAAGCCAGGCAACCCCGAACCAGTACAGCGGAATATAAACGACCCGCGCGACGATATAGGCGAGCGCGCAGGCTTCCGTCGTCGCAGAGGACATGCCGGCCAAGGTCACCGCCACGGCCGCCGCGGAGAACAGGACCAATCCCTCGATCTGGTTCTGGAAGGCCCGCTGCAGGCGGGCCGCCATGCCGGTGAGCTGACGCGGCTCGTCTCGCGCCGACGCGAGATATCGCGGGCCGAGCTGCAGGTTGGCATAGACGGCCAGCAGCACGAGCTGTCCGGCCGCCAGGAGGCCCGACCAGGCGAGAACCCGGATCTCGAATGGGAATGTCTCCATCTTCTCCTCCAGTCTTCGCCCGGAACGCGCGGCCCCGCACGCCGGTCCCCGCACCGAACCGAGGGGGACCGCTTCATTCTATGAAATGAACCCACATTGCTCCGCACGCAAGGCTGCTCTAACCAGTGGTCTCCGCTGACCGCCGAGGCCGCCCCCATGACCGATACCGCCCCCACCAGTCCCGCCACCCCCATGGCGCTCGACGGCATCCGCGTCGTCGACGCCTCGCGCGTCCTGGCGGCCCCGATCGCGACCCAGACCCTGGGCGATCTCGGGGCGGATGTGATCAAGATCGAACGGCCGGGGGCCGGCGACGACATCCGGCGGTGGGGGCCACCCTTCCTGAAAGACGGCGACGGCAACGACACCACCGAGAGCGCCTATTACCTCGGCACCAACCGCAACAAGCGCTCCATCACCCTCGACTTCACCCAGACTGAGGGTCGTGAGATCCTGCTGAAACTGCTGGAGAGCGCCGACGTCTTCGTCGAGAACTACAAGGTCGGCGACCTGGCCCGCTACGGTCTCGCCTACGACCAGATCAGGGAGCGCTTCCCGCGCCTGGTCTATGCCAGCGTCACCGGCTTCGGGCAGACCGGCCCCTATGCGCCGCGCCCCGGCTACGACCTGCTGGCCCAGGCCATGGGCGGGATCATGAGCGTCACCGGCGACCCCAACGGCCAGCCGACCAAGGTGGGCGTGGCCATCGCCGACATGATGACCGGCATGTACACCACCAGCGCGATCCTGGCCGCCCTGCGCCACCGCGACCTGACCGGCCAGGGGCAGCACATCGACGCCGCCTTGCTCGACACCCAGGTTTCCTGGCTGATGAACCAGGCGATGAACTATCTGGTCGGCGGCGTGGTGCCGGGCCGGCTCGGCAACGCCCATCCCAACGTCGCCCCGTACGAGGTCTTCGCCAGTTCCGACGGCTTCGTCATCCTCGGCTGTGGCGCCGACCGGCAGTTCCAGGCCTTTCTCAATGTCGCCGGCCGCGCCGAACTGGCCGAGGACCCGCGCTTTGTCAGCAACACCACCCGGCTGGCCAATATCGACGCCCTGCGCGCCGAACTGTCGGCGATCTTCGCCACCCGCACCACCGACGACTGGGTCGCGGCTCTTGAAGCGGCCAAGGTGCCCTGCGGTCCGGTGAACACCATCGACCGGGTCTTCGCCGACCCGCAGGTGCAGGCGCGCGGCATGGCCACCACCATCCCCGGCCATGCCCTCACCCCCGACGGCGTGCCGACCGTCGCCTATCCGCTGAAGCTGTCGGAGACCCCGGCCACCTATCGCCGGCCGCCCCCGATTCTCGGCCAACACACCGAGGAGGTGCTGACCGGGGAGCTCGGCCTCGACGCCGCGCTGGTCGCCAAGCTGCGGGATGCAAAGGTGATCTGAGATTCTCCCCTGGCGCGGTTGCCCCGCGGGGCAACGAGGCATATACAGCCCCTTTAATGACCGACGCCCTTTCCCAGCTCGCAACGCCCGCATCCGATGATGACGGCCGCGCGTACCCCCACCGTCACCTGCTCGGCATCGAGGGGCTGACCCGACCGGATATCGACTATCTGCTCGACCGGTCGGAGCGCTTCGTTGACCAGAACCGCCAGCTGGACAAGAAGGGTTCCAGCCTGCGTGGCCGCACGGTGATCAACCTGTTCTTCGAGAACTCCACCCGAACCCGCACCAGCTTCGAGCTGGCCGGAAAGCGGCTCGGCGGCGACGTGATCAACATGTCCGTCGGGACCTCGTCGATCAAGAAAGGCGAGAGCCTGATCGACACGGCGATGACGCTGAACGCCATGCACCCGGATGCCCTGGTGGTCCGCCACTCCGAGTCCGGCGCGGTGCAGCTCCTCTCGGAGAAGGTGAACTGCTCGGTGATCAATGCCGGCGACGGCAGCCACGAGCACCCGACCCAGGCGCTGCTCGACGCGCTGACGATCCGGCGGCGCAAGGGTCGGCTGGAGGGGCTGGAGGTCGCGATCTGCGGCGACGTCGCCCATAGCCGTGTCGCCCGCTCCAACATCCACCTGCTGTCGATCATGGGCGCCCGTGTCCGTCTCGTCGCCCCGCCGACCCTGCTGCCCAGCGGCATCGAGCGGATGGGCGTGGAGATCCATCACGACATGGAGCGCGGCATCGCCGGCTGCGACATCGTCATGATGCTGCGGCTCCAGACCGAGCGGATGCGCGGCTCCTTCGTGCCGTCGGTACGCGAGTATTTCCGGTATTTCGGCCTCGACGTGGACAAGCTCCAGGCGGCCAAGCCGGACGCGCTGATCATGCATCCGGGCCCGATGAACCGCGGGGTGGAGATCGACAGCCTGGTGGCCGACGACATCGACCGCTCGCTGATCCGCGAGCAGGTGGAGATGGGCGTGGCCGTGCGCATGGCGATCCTCGACATCCTCGTCACCAACCAGACCGAACCCTGGGCGAAGAACCAATGAGGGCCACGCTGTTCAAGAATGCCCGCCTGCTGGATCCGGCAAGCGGGCTCGACGCCAGGGGCGCGCTGCTGGTGCGCGACGGCAAGATCGCCGAGGTGGGCCCGCAGGTCTTCGTCGACGCCATCCAGGCCGATGCCGAGGTGATCGACTGCGCCGGCCGCTGCCTGGCGCCGGGTCTGGTCGACATGCGCGTGCAGGTCCGCGAGCCGGGCGACGAGCATATGGAGACCCTGGCCTCGGCCCAGAAGGCGGCGGTCGCCGGCGGCGTGACCACCTTCGCCACCCTGCCGAACACCAATCCGATCATCGACGACGTGTCGCTGCTGGAATTCGTGGAGCGCCGGGCGCTCGAGGTCGGGCTCGCCAACGTCCATCCCTATGCCGCCGCCACCAAGGGACTGCGCGGCGAGGAGATGACCGAGTTCGGCATGCTGGCCGACAGCGGGGCGGTCGCCTTCACCGACGGCGAGCACGCCATCGCAGACGCCCTCGTCATGCGCCGGGCGCTGTCCTATGCCAGCATCTTCAAGCGAACCATCGTCCAGCACCCCGAAGACCCGGCCCTGGCCCGCGAGGGCTCGGCCAACGAGGGCGAGACGGCGACCCGCCTGGGGCTCGCCGGCATCCCGGCTGTTGCCGAGGTGATGATGGTCGAGCGCGACCTGCGGCTGGTGGAGCTCACCGGCGGCAGCTACCACGCCGCCCACCTCTCCACCGGGGCCGCCATCGACGCGATCCGCCAGGCCAAGAAGCGCGGCCTGCCGGTGACCTGCGACACCGCCCCGCCCTATTTCGCGCTGAACGAAGGCGCGGTGATCGACTACCGGACCTTCGCCCGGCTCTCGCCGCCGCTGCGCAGCGAGCAGGACCGGCTGGCGGTGGTGGCCGGCCTGGCGGACGGCACGATCGACGCGATCGCCAGCGACCATTCCCCGCACGACCAGGACAGCAAGCGCGTCCCGTTCTCCCAGGCGCTGCCGGGCGGGGTCGGGCTGGAGACGCTGCTGCCGATCAGCCTGGAGCTGGTGCATACCGAGGCGATGAGCCTGCTGGACCTGCTGCACCGGCTCACGGTGGCGCCGGCGCGCATCCTCGGCCTGCCCTACGGCACCCTGGCGGTCGGCGGCGACGCGGATCTGGTCATCTTCGACCTGAACCGGGCCGGCAAGATCGAGCCGGAGCGTTTCGCGTCCAAATCCCGCAACACCCCGTTCGACGGCCGGCCCGTGGAGGGCCGCGTCTGGCGCACGGTCTATCGCGGAACGACCGTATTTGATGTAGAGGCTGAAGTGCCGCCTCCAACACGACGCAAGGTTTTCGTCGATGCCTGATCCGTTCGGACCCCTCGAGACCACGTGGCCGCTCTATGCCGGCTTCCTCCTCGCCTATCTGGTGGGCTCCATCCCGTTCGGGCTGGTGCTCACCCGCATGGCCGGGCTGGGCGATATCCGGGCGATCGGCTCCCGTAACATCGGGGCCACCAACGTCCTGCGCACCGGCCGCAAGGGTCTTGCCGCCGCCACCCTGCTGCTCGACGGCGGCAAGGGCATCCTGGCGGTCGCGGTCGGCTGGCAGTTCGGAACCGACTTCGCCCTGCTCGCCGCCATCGGCGCCGTGCTCGGACACTGCTTCCCGGTCTGGCTGAAATTCAAAGGCGGCAAGGGTGTGGCCACCGCCATCGGCGTCTGGCTCGCCCTGGTGCCGAATGTGGGCGTGATCGTCTGCGGCCTGTGGCTGGCGATCGCCTTCGTGTTCCGCTATTCCTCGGCCGCAGCACTGGTCGCGATGGCCGTTGCCCCGTTCCTTGCCTGGCACCTGAAGGGAGTCGAATTCGGCATTGCCGGCGGCGTGATCGCCGCGATCATTTGGCTGCGCCATCACCAGAACATCCGCCGCCTGATCAAGGGCGAAGAAAGCAAGATTAGCTTCGGCAAGAAGTGAAACCGTAAAGGCGGTTTCACTTCGGTTGGTTATTTCGCATACGAAACGGAAATTTTCGGCCCCCGCCCTTCCATAGCTCCCGCGCCTGTCATCGCCTGGGAGCCGGCCGATGCCGCCCGATACCGCCCATCGCCCTTCGCCCGCCAACCTCTCCGAGCGGGAGCGGATCGATCGCCTGCGACTGATCCGCACCGAGAATGTCGGGCCGATCACCTTCCGCCAGCTTCTGGAACGCTACGGTAGTGCCGAGCGGGCGATCGCCGCCTTGCCCGATCTGGCCCGGCGGGGCGGCCGCCGGACTCCGCTGCGGGTCCCGTCCGTGGCCAGCGCCGGTCGCGAGGTCGAGGACAATGCCAGGGTCGGGGCCACGCTGATCGTCTATGGCGACGCGGCCTATCCGCCGGCCCTGGCGGCCGTCGAGGACGCGCCCGGGGCCTTCTCGCTGATCGGCCACCCGCATGTCCTGGCCCAACGCGCGGTGGCGGTGGTCGGCGCCCGCAACGCGTCCATGAACGGCCGCAAGCTGGCCTCGGTCCTGTCGCGGGAGATCGGCCGCGGCGGGTACACCGTGGTCTCCGGCCTCGCCCGCGGGATCGACGCCGCCGCCCATGAAGGATCCCTGGAGAGCGGCACGGTGGCGGTGGTGGCCGGCGGGATCGACGTGATCTATCCACCCGAACACACCGACCTGTTCCATCGGATCGCCGAGGCGGGGGCGATCGTCGCCGAGCAGCCGGTCGGCACCACGCCCCAGGCCCGGCATTTCCCGTCGCGCAACCGCATCATCGCCGGACTCAGTCTCGGCGTGCTGGTGGTCGAGGCGGCGAACCGGTCCGGCTCGCTGATCACTGCCCGGCGGGCGCTGGACCAGGGCCGCGAGGTCTTCGCCGTTCCCGGCTCGCCGCTCGACCCGCGCTGCGGCGGCACCAACGGCCTGATCAAGGAGGGGGCGGCCTTTCTTGTCGAGTCCGCCGACGACGTGCTGCGGGTTCTCGACGGAATGCCCCAGAGAAAATTGGGCGAACCCCAAGGCCGGGATTGGGAGGGCTCCTATGGCGGTGAAGCCCTTGATCCGCCCGCCCTAGAGCTCGATGACAGGGTGCGGGCAACGGTGCTGGACGCCCTCAGCTCCGAACCGGTCGCGGTTGACGAACTGATCCGCGGGTGCCAATTGTCGGCTCCGATCGTCGCGACGGTGCTTCTGGAGGCGGAACTTGCCGGCCTCATCGACCGTCATCCTGGAAACCAGGTGTCGCGACGAATGGACGTTCCGGCCTGACCGCCTGGCCATTCTGCCGGCGGCAGACCAGGCCGGACCCTGGGAAAGCGAACGGTACGTATGACCAAAGTCGTTGTCGTCGAGTCCCCGGCCAAGGCCAAGACTATCAACAAATATCTCGGCAGCGACTATCACGTGCTGGCGAGTTATGGCCATATCCGGGACCTGCCTCCGAAGGACGGATCCGTCGATCCGGACCAGGACTTCCAGATGCTATGGCAGACCGACCAGCGGTCCGAGAAGCAGGTCAAGGCGATCGCCGACGCCGTGAAGGGCGCCGAACAGCTCATCCTGGCGACTGACCCGGACCGCGAAGGCGAGGCGATCAGCTGGCACATCCGCAACGTCCTGGCCGAGCGCAAGGTCCTCAAGGACATCGACGTCAAGCGCGTGGCCTTCAACGCCATCACCAAGGACGCCGTGCTCGACGCCATGGCGCATCCGCGCGAGCTGGACCAGGATCTGGTCGATGCCTATCTGGCGCGCCGGGCCCTGGACTATCTGGTCGGCTTCACCCTGTCGCCGGTCCTGTGGCGCAAGCTGCCGGGCGCCCGCTCCGCGGGCCGTGTGCAGTCCGTCGCCCTGCGGCTGATCTGCGAGCGCGAGTCGGAGATAGAGCGCTTCGTCGCCCAGGAATACTGGTCGGTGGAAGCGGTATTCCGCACCCAGGAACGCAAGACCTTCACCGCCCGGCTGACTCATCTGGACGGCCAGAAGCTCGACCGTCTCGACATCAAGTCCGAGGCCCAGGCCAAGGCCGCCGTGGCCGCCATCGAGGCCGGCGACTTCTCCATTGGCTCGGTGGAGAAGAAGCGGGTCAAGCGCAACCCGGCCCCGCCCTTCACCACCTCGACCCTGCAGCAGGAGGCGTCCCGCAAACTCGGATTCGGCGCCACCCGCACCATGCAGCTCGCCCAGCGGCTCTACGAGGGCGTGGATATCGGCGGCGAGACCACCGGTCTCATCACCTATATGCGAACCGACGGCGTGCAGATGTCGCCGGAGGCGATCACCCAAATCCGCCGGTCGATCGGCGGCGAATACGGCGACCGCTACCTGCCGAACACCCCGCGGGTCTACAGCACAAAGGCGAAGAACGCCCAGGAGGCGCACGAGGCGATCCGTCCGACCGATGTGAACCGGTCGCCGGAAGCGCTGCGCTCGCGCCTCGACGCCGACCAGTGGAAGCTCTACTCGCTGATCTGGAAGCGCGCCGTGGCCAGCCAGATGGCCAGCGCGGAACTCGACCAGACCACCATTGACGTGACCGACAAGGGCGGACGCAGCGTGCTGCGGGCGACCGGCTCGGTCATCGCCTTCGACGGCTTCCTGAAGCTGTACCGCGAAGACCGCGACGACAGCGACGGCGCGGAACTGAGCGACGACGAGAACGACAAGATCCTCCCCGCCGTGGCCGACGGCGACGCCGTCTCGCGCCAGGAGGTCACCCCGGAACAGCACTTCACCCAGCCGCCGCCGCGCTATTCGGAAGCGAGCCTGGTGAAGCGGATGGAAGAGCTCGGCATCGGCCGGCCCTCCACCTATGCCAGCATCCTGCAGGTGCTGCAGGACCGCGAATACGTGCGCCTGGACCGCCGCCGGTTCATTCCGGAAGACCGTGGCCGTCTGGTTACCACCTTCCTGTCCAGTTTCTTCGAGCGCTACGTCCAGTACAACTTCACCGCCGATCTGGAGACCCAGCTCGACAACGTGTCGGACGGGCAGATCGACTGGCGCCAGGTGCTGCGCGACTTCTGGTCGGCGTTCAAGGGATCGGTCGACGGAACCAAGGACCTGTCCATCGGCGACGTGATCGAGAAGCTCGACGCCGAATTGGCCGACCACTTCTTTCCCAAGGGCGAGGACGGCCAGCCGGCCCGGGAATGCCCGGGCTGCGGCGCCGGTAAGCTGTCCCTGCGGCTCGGCAAGTTCGGCGCTTTCATCGGCTGCTCGAACTATCCGGAATGCAAGTTCACCCGCCAGCTCGGCGAGGCCGCCGGCGGCCGCCCGGTCGACGGCGAGAGCGAGGGCGGCGCCCTGCCCCGGGTGCTCGGCCAGGATCCGGTCACCGGCAAGGACGTGAGCCTGAAGAAGGGGCCCTACGGCGTCTATGTCCAGCTCGGCGAGCCGGAGGAAGGCTCCAAGGAGAAGCCCAAGCGCGCTTCCCTGCCCAAACAGGTGTCGCCGGCCGATATCGACCTCCAGAAGGGCCTCGCCCTGCTCTCCCTGCCCCGTCCGGTGGGCGAGCATCCGGAGACCAAGGACATGATCGAGGCCGGGATCGGCCGCTTCGGTCCGTACCTCAAATATGCCGGCAGCTATGTCAGCCTGCCCGGCGACGACACGGTCCTGACCATCGGCCTGAACCACGCGGTGCAGATTCTCGCCGAGAAGGGCTCGAAGAAGAAGCCGGGCCGCCCCCTGGGCGACCACCCGGTGGACGGCAAGCCGGTGACGGTCCAGGCCGGCCGCTACGGCCCCTATGCCCAGCACGGCTCCCTGCGCGCCACCCTGCCCAAGGGCGAGGAGATGGACGACATCACCCTGGAACGGGCGATCGAGCTGCTGAACGCCAAGGCGGAGAAGAGCGGCAAGGGCGCGCCGAAGAAGGCCTCGGGCAAGAAGACCCCGGCAAAGAAGTCGACCGCGAAGAAGGCCGACGCCAAGGCGGACGACGCCAAGGCGGACGGCGGCAAGCCGGCGGCGAAGAAGGCCGCGCCGAAGAAGAAGGCCTCGGCCAAGAAGGCGCCCGCCAAGAAGACGGCGGCGAAATCCAAGAAGGCGGGTGACGGGGACACCGCCGGAACCACGGGAAGTTGAGCGACCGCGACGTGGCCCGTCCCCCCGCCCAGCTTCCCACCCGTGAGCAGATCCTCGCCTTCGTCGAGGACAGTCCCACCCCCGTCGGCCGTCGCGAGATCGCCCGCGCCTTCGACGTGAAGGGCCCCCTGCGCGCCGAGCTGCGCGGCCTGCTCAAGGAGATGGCCGACGCCGGCGACCTCGATATGGGGCGCAAGCGCAAGGTCGCGCCGCCGGGCGCCCTGCCGGAAGTGACGGTGCTGGAAGTCACCGGCACCGACAAGGACGGCGAGGTCATGGCCCGCGCCGTCGGCCGCGAGGCCGAGGAGCCGGCCCCGCGCATCCATATCCTGCCCGACCGCCGCTCCGGCCCCATGGGCTCCGGCGACCGCGCCCTGTGCCGCCTGGAGCGCGCCGGCGAGAGCTTCTACATCGCCCGGGTGATCCGCCGCTTGGGCCGCACCGCCGCGCGTACCTTCGGCGTGTTCGAGAAGACCGCCGATGGCGGCCGGGTCCGACCGACCGACAAGAAGGCGAAATCGGAGATCCGGATCCCCCGGGGCGACGAGAAGGAAGCGGTCACCGGCGACCTGGTGACCGTGGAGATCATGCCCAAAAGCCGGCTCGGCATGCCGCTCGGCCGGGTGATCGAGCGCTTCGCCGGGGCCGCCGATCCGCGCTCCTTCAGCCGGATCGCCATCCATGAGCAGGAAATCCCCGACGTCTTTCCCGAGGCGGCGGTCGAGCTGGCGGAGAAGGCCAAGCCGGTGGCGCTCGGCAAGCGCACCGACCTGCGCGCCATCCCCCTGGTCACCATCGACGGCATCGACGCCCGCGACTTCGACGACGCGGTCTTCGCCGAGGCGGACGAGGATCCGGCGAACCCGGGCGGCTACCGCCTGCTGGTGGCCATCGCCGACGTGGCCCATTACGTGCGGCCCGGCGATCCGCTGGACCGCGAGGCGCTGAAGCGCGGCAACTCGGTCTATTTCCCCGACCGGGTCGTGCCGATGCTGCCCGAGGCCCTGTCCAACGGCCTGTGCTCCCTGCGTCCCGACGAGGACCGCGCCTGCATGGCCGTCGAGATCGTCATCGATTCCGAGGGCAATAAGCGCCGTCATGCCTTCATGCGGGGGCTGATGCGCTCCCGGGCCCGCCTCACCTATCGCCAGGTCCAGCAGGCCCGCGACGGCGGCAGCGCCGAGGGGATCCCCGACGGCGTGCTCGAGCCGCTCTACGGCGCCTTCGCCGCCCTGCGCAAGGCGCGCACGGAACGCGGCGCCCTCGATATCGAGCTGCCCGAGAAGAAGGTCATCCTCGACGAGGCCGGCAACATCACCGAAATCGGCATCCGCGAGCGCCTCGACGCCCATATGCTGATCGAGGAGTTCATGGTGCTGGCCAATGTCTGCGCCGCCGAGACCCTGGAGGACCGCCGCCAGCCCTGCATGTACCGGGTGCACGAGACCCCCGATCCGGAGAAGGTCGCCGCCCTGTCCGAGGTGTTGGAGGGACTCGGCATCGCCTTCGCCAAGGGTCAGGTGATCCGGCCGAAGGCGTTCAACGGCGTTCTCGCCAAGGTGAAGGGCGAGCCGCACGAGCGCATGGTCAACGAGCTGGTCCTGCGTTCCCAGTCCCAGGCGGTCTACGCCCCCGAGAATCTGGGCCACTTCGGCCTGGCGCTGACCAAATACGCCCATTTCACCTCGCCGATCCGACGCTATTCGGATCTGCTGGTGCACCGCGCGCTGATTCGCGGCCTGAAATTCGGCGAGGACGGGCTGCGGCCGGACGACGACAGCGAGTTCCAGGAATGGGGCGAGCACATCTCCATGACCGAGCGCCGCGCCGCCGTGGCCGAGCGCACCACCATGGACCGCTACCTCGCCCGCCATCTGTCGGACCGGGTCGGCGGGATCTTCCCCGGCCGGATCAACGGCGTGACCAAGTTCGGCGTTTTCGTCACCCTGGACGAGACCGGGGCAGACGGGCTGGTGCCGATCCGCTCCCTGCCGGACGATTATTACGACCACGACGACGTGCACCACACGCTCACCGGGCGCTCGCATGGCTGGATTTTCCGCCTGGGCGACCGAGTCGAGGTGCGGCTGGTGGATGCCGATGCGGCCTCCGGGGGAATCGTCGTCGAGATCGTGTCCGGCGGCGAGCAGGGCACGGCCCCGCGCGGCGGCCGGCGCCACGGCGGTCCAAAACGCCGCCCGCAGGCCCGCGGCAAGCCGCCCAAGGGCCGCAAACGGCGCTGAGCCATGCCGGAAACGCCGTCCCGGCCTGCCGGTGGCGGCGATTGATTCAGCCCTGGAATTGGACCATTGTGGACCTATCGTGGTTTTCTGCTTCCACGCGTAATGTCGAGTGCCCGTGAATGCTTAACCCCCGTCGGTTCTCGCCGCTCACCGCCTTCGTTTCCGCTGCTCCCCGCATCGCCGTCGCCGGGGTCGCGCTGTTGCTGCTCGGCTCGTGCACGGGCTCGCGGCCGGAATCCCCCGGACCGACGTCCTTCGCCATGGATACCGGCGCCGAAGCCTTCTCCATCGGCTACGAAGGCATCGCCGACCTGTATGTCGAGCCGGTGCCGACCCAGTCCCTGGCGCTGGCGGCGCTGGATGGTGTGGCCGCGCTCGATCCGGCGATCGACTTCGTGCGCCGGGGCGACTCGCTGATCGTCACCGAGACCGGAACCCCCTTCGCGAAATTCACCGTTCCGGGCGACGATAATCCGACCAAATGGGCCCGGCTGACCGCCGCCGCCTTGGAGGCGGCCCGCCAGCGCTCGCTCGTCCTTTCGGAGACGACCGCCGACCGGCTCTACGAAGTCGCCTTCGACGCCATCGCCGGCAAGCTCGACCGGTTCTCGCGCTACCACAACGCCGCGGAAACCCGCGCCGGTCGGGCCGCGCGCAAGGGCTATACCGGGATCGGCGTGACCATCGGCGAGGCCAACGGGTCGGTGATCGTCGCCTCGGTGTTCCACGGCTCGCCGGCATCGACGGCCGGGCTGCTGCCCGGCGACCGCTTCGTCTCCGTCGCCGGCCACTCGGTGACCGACAAGGATATGGAGGCGACCGCCAACCTGCTGCGCGGCACCATCGGCACGACCGTGGCGATCCGCATCGCCCGCGGCACCGAGGAGCGGACGTTCGAGATCCTGCGCCAACGGGTGATCGAGGATACGGTGAGCTATGCCGCCGTCGGCGGCATGGCCTATTTCAAGGTGAGCGGCTTCAACAGCGATACCGCCCACGCCCTGTCCCAGGCCCTGCTCGAGGCCAAGGCCGCGCTGGGCGACGATCTGCCCGGGATCATCCTGGATCTGCGCCAGAATCGGGGCGGCACCCTGGACGAGGCGGTCGAGGTCGCCGATCTGTTCGTCGATCACGGCATCATCCTGGAGACCCAGGGCCGGCACAGCATGTCGCGCCACCGCTACGACGCCGAATACCGCACCACCGCCACCCTGGCGCCGATCGCGGTGCTGATCGACAGCGGCTCCGCCTCCGCCGCCGAGGTCGTGGCCGCCGCCCTGCAGGATTCCGGCCGGGCCCTGGTGATCGGCGCCCGCTCCTACGGAAAGGGGACCGTGCAGCGGGTGATCGATATTCCGCCGATCTCCAGCGAGCTGATTCTCACCTGGGCGCGGATGCACGCCCCGTCGGGCTATGCGCTGTCGGATTTCGGCGTGTTCCCGTCGATCTGCACGCCCGACTACGGCGACGATCCGGAAGTCAGCGCGGCCGCCCTCGAGTCGGGCGAATTGCGGCTGAGCGAGACGATGCAGAAGCGGCTCTACGTCACCCGGATGGACGAGACGGAACGGCAGAAATTGCTCGGCTGGTGCCATGCCGACCATCCGCCGTCGACCACCGACAGCGACACCCGGCTGGCCGTGCGCCTGCTGTCCGACCGCAAACTGTTCCAGCTCGCTTTCCATGCGTCCCGCGTGGCGCTCGGCGAGCGGCCGAAGGATCCGAACTAAGCACGCTTGACATGTGCGGCGCCGTAGCTATTTTGCGGCCTCCGCTAAGGCGAAGGAGATGAGAGATGGCGAAGCCCGCGACCGTTCTGATCAAGATGGTCAGCACCGCCGAGACTGGGTACTTCTACGTGACCAAGAAGAACCCGCGCACCAAGACCGAGAAGCTGGAGCTGCGCAAGTACGATCCGGTCGCGCGCAAGCACGTCCTGTTCAAGGAAGCCAAGATCAAGTGATCTCGGCCTCTGGCTGACGACCCCGAGGGTCGCCCGGTGGGCGGCCCTTTTGTTTTGCCGGGACGGTTTGCTGGCTGATCCGGTCTCTTCGGGCCGGTACGGGGGCCTTATTTGGCGGCGGTGATGTTGCCCGCTGCGGGCTCGTCCTTGGCCAGGACGACGAGATTGCGACCCTGGCGCTTCGCCTGATACAGCGCGTCGTCGGCTCGGCCGATGAGCTTGTCGATGCTGTCTTCGCCTTCGGCTCTCCGCAGGGCGCAGCCGATGCTGATAGTGACCCCGAGTTCGCGGCCGTCCTCCAGGCGCATCGGCGTCGAGCCGATCACGTCCCGCAGCCGTTCGGCCACGATCATGGCGAAATGCTCCGGCGTATCGGGCATCACAACCACGAATTCCTCGCCGCCGAGGCGGGAGACGAGATCGACGTTGCGCACGCTGCTGCGCATCAGTTCGGTGATGTGCTGCAGCACCCGGTCGCCGACCCCGTGGCCGTAGGTGTCGTTCACCTGCTTGAAGTAGTCGACGTCGATGACCAGCAGCGCCAGGGGCTTCTGCCGCTCCGCCGTGTCGCTCATCAGCCGCCCCAGGTGGGTCAGCAGGTAGCGGCGGTTGTAGAGGCCGGTGAGGCTGTCTGTGAGCGCCAGGGCGAGGCTCTGCTCATAGGTCTCGCGCATCCGCTCCTGGTGGCGCCGCCGGCGGATCTGCGTGCGCACGCGCGCCAGCATCTCGTTCCGGTCGATCGGCTTCATCAGGTAGTCGTTGACCCCGAGATCCAGCGCCTTGGCGAGTTTCTCGGTCTGGTCCTCCTCGCCGACCATCAGGATCGGGATATGGCGCGTCGCCTCCGCCGCGCGGAACTGGGAGACCAGCCGCAGGGCGTCGTCGGCGGCCAGGTTGAGGCTGCAGATCACCAGGTCGAACTCGCCGGCAGAGGCGCGGGCGAAGCCGGTTGCGCCGTCCGCCGCCTGCTCCACCGTGTCGCCGTCGACCGCTAGGCTCTCGCGCAGGTTCATCGCGTCGATGCGGTTGTCCTCGATGGCGAGGACCCGGGCCTGGGTGACGTCGATCTCCGTCATCGCCCGGGGCTCCTGCATCCCGAGCTGGGACGAGGTCTCCACCCGCAGGCGCCACTCGTCCATCATCATCTTCAGACGCAGCAGGGAGCGCACCCGCGCGAACAGGGCGGCATCCACTACCGGCTTGGTCAGAAAGTCGTCGGCACCAGCCTCGATCCCGCGCACCCGGTCCGACACGTCGGACAGGGCGGTGACCATGACGACCGGCAGGTGGGTGGTGCGCGGATCGGCCTTGATCCGGCGGCACACCTCGAACCCGTCCATGCCCGGCATCATGACGTCGAGCAGCACGATATCGGGGATCTCGCGCTCGATCATCTCGAGCGCTTCCGGGCCGTTATAGGCGGAGAGGACGTCGAAATACTCCGCCGTCAGCTTTGCTTCGAGCAGCTTGACGTTCGGCAGCACATCGTCGACGACGAGGACGCGGCCCGGCATCGCGCTATCCCAGGAACTTTTTCACGGTATCCAGGAAGTGCCCGACCGAAATCGGCTTGGCGATGTAAGCCTCGCACCCGCCTTCCCGGATCTTCTCCTCGTCACCCTTCATCGCGAACGCGGTCACGGCGATCACCGGAATCGACTTGAGGCGATCGTCCTCCTTGATCCATTTGGTCACCTCCAGCCCGGAGACTTCCGGCAACTGGATGTCCATGAGGATCAGGTCCGGGCGCTTGTCGCGCGCCAGACGCAGGGCGTCCATCCCATCGCGCGTGCAGATGATGTCGTAGCCATGAGCCTCCAGGAGGTCATGGAAGAGCTTCATATTGAGCTCGTTGTCCTCGACGATGAGGACTGTTTTTGCCGCAGACGGTGCCGGTTCCGAGGTTCCGTTCTGTGTCTCGACCGAGGTCATACCCTCATCCACCTTGATCCGTTCTGGGATACACTCGACCCGATTAGTTGAGCCGGATAGAGATAATACCAAGCCCTTCGACCCGATTCCATCACACACGGGCTTACCATGGATGACGCAGCTTTGCACCAAAAGCCGATCTTGAACCGCCTGCGCATCGGCGTCGATCTCGGCGGCACCAAAACGGAGGCGATCGCCCTCGACGAGGACGGCCGAGAACTGCTGCGGCGCCGAGTCGCGACGACCAAGGGCGACTACGCGGGCACCGTCCGGGGCGCCGCGGATCTGGTTCGCTCCCTGGAATCGGAGCTCGGGCTCCAGGGCAGCGTCGGAGTCGGCATTCCCGGCTCCCTGTCGCGGGCCAGCGGCGTGGTGAAGAATGCCAATTCCACCTGGCTGAACGGCAAGCCCCTCGATCGCGACCTGTCGGAGAGCCTGGATCGCCCGGTGCGGGTGCAGAACGACGCGAACTGCTTCGCCGTCTCGGAGGCGGTGGACGGCGCGGCGCGGGGCGCCGGCATCGTCTTCGGCGTGATTCTGGGCACGGGGGTCGGCGGCGGCCTGGTGATCGACGGGCAGGCGATCGACGGCCCAATGGGGGTCACCGGCGAATGGGGCCACAATCCCCTGCCCGCCCCGCAGGACGACGAGCGGCCGGGGCCGGCCTGCTACTGCGACCGCCGGGGCTGCGTGGAGACGTTCCTCTCCGGCCCCGGCATGGCTGCGCGCTATGCGGAGTCCGGCGGACCGGCGCTCACCGCCGCGCAGATCGCCGAGGCGGCCGAGGCCGGGGACCCGACGGCCGCCGCCTATATGGAACGCTACGCCGACCGCCTGGCGCGCGGGCTCGCCGGCGTCATCAACATCCTGGATCCGGACGTCATCGTCCTCGGCGGCGGCCTCTCCCGGGTGGAGATGCTCTACACCCGCCTGCCGCAGCTCCTGCCGGCCCATGTCTTCACCGACCGGCTCGACACCCGCATCGTGCCGCCGCTCCATGGCGACAGCAGCGGCGTGCGTGGCGCCGCCTGGCTCTGGCCGCCGGAGCGGCAGGGACGTGCCGCCGCCACCTTCCTGCACGGAGCGGAGTGACCCCGCCATGGCGGTCGAGACCCTGTGCCGGGAATGCTTCGTGTGGAGCCCCGGCACGCCGGGGCGCTGCCCCGCCTGCGGCTCGCCTCGGGTTCTGTCGCATCCGGAGCTGCGCACGCTGAGCATCGCCCATCTGGACTGCGACGCCTTCTACGCCAGCGTCGAGAAGCGCGACGACCCGTCCCTGCACGACAAGCCGGTGATCGTCGGCGGCCGGCACCGGGGCGTGGTCTCCGCCGCCTGCTACGTGGCGCGGATCTACGGCGTCCGCTCGGCCATGCCAATGTTCAAGGCGCTGGACGCCTGTCCCCATGCGGTGGTCATCAAGCCCGACATGAAGAAATATGCGGCGGTCGGCGGCGAAATCCGCGAGATGATGCGGGCCATCACCCCGCAGGTCGAACCGCTGTCGATCGACGAGGCGTTCATGGACCTGAGCGGCACCGAACGCCTGCACCGCGCGCCGCCGGCCGAAACCCTTGCCCGTCTGGCCAAGCGGGTGGAGGACACCATCCACGTCACCGTCTCCATAGGCCTCAGCTACAACAAGTTCCTCGCCAAGGTCGCCTCCGACCTGGACAAGCCGCGCGGCTTTCACGTGATCGGCCGGACCGAGGCCGTCGGCTTTCTTGCCGAGCAGTCGGTGTCCATCCTGTGGGGCGTGGGCAAGACCCTGCAGCGCAAGCTGATCGCCGACGGCATCCGCACCATCGGCGATCTGCAGCCCTTCGAGGAAACCGAGCTTATGCGCCGCTACGGCAGCATAGGCCAGCGGCTCGCCCGCTTCTCCCACGGCCGCGACGACCGCCGGATCGAGCCCGGGTCGGTGGTGAAGAGCGTCTCCAACGAGACCACCTTCGACACCGACATCTCCGACGTGGAGGTGCTGCGGCCCTATCTCTGGCGGCTGAGCGAGGAAGTGTCGGGACGGCTGAAGCGCAAGGCGATCGCCGGCGGCGTGGTCACCCTCAAGCTGAAGACGACCGATTTCAAGATCCTGACCCGGCAACAGCACCTGATGGCGCCGACCCAGATGGCCGACCGCATCTACCGCACGGCCGACGCGCTGCTCGCCAAGCAGGCGGACGGGCGGCGGTTCCGGCTCATTGGCGTGGGGGTGAGCGAGCTTGAAGGCGAACGGCTGGCCGATCCGGCCGACCTGGCAGATCCGGGTTTCGAGACCCGGCGCAAGGTGGAGAGCGCCATGGACGCGGTTCGCGCCAAGCTGGGCACCGCGGCCATCACCAAGGGCATCGGCCTGAAGGCGCAGAAAATCCGTCAGCAACCCTCCGACAAGATGCCGGAGGGCGAGGAGTTCTGAGGCTCGGAGGTCCGGCCGGTCAGCAGGCCGGTGGCGGCAGCGCCTCGACCTCTTCCAGGCTCATGCGGACCGAAAAATCCGAGTAATGCACCAGGATCGAGCGGGCGATCCCGTTGGCCAGGACGTCGATGCTCATCTCGAAATCCGGCTCGGATCCTTCGCTGTCCGGACCGAACCAGGCCAGCCGCGACGGATAGTAGACACCCTGCGCGGCTTCGGCCTTGATCGACGGCAGTTTGTCGGTCCGACCCTTGCCCAGCACGGCGGAGATCAGCGACGGCGCCTCAGGCTCGCCGCCGTCGAACACCGGCGCCCGCAGGAACCGTTTGCCGGAGGTCGCCGCCTGGATCATCCGGATCGTGTGCTCGGTCGGGAACAGGGTGTCCTTGGGCAGCTTAAGCTCCTGCTGCTCCGGCTCGGCGAAGGTAACCTTGCCCGGACCGGAGCCCAGGGGCAGCGGCATCACCGCCTTGCCCTCGATCCGTTCCTCGCCGCCGCCCCGGTCGCGCTTCACGAAGAAGCGGTACACGTCGCCGTCCTTGGATTCCCAGGTCGAATAGGTCGACTGAATCACCGAGCCGTCGCCGTCCGCCCGCGAGAACTCCATGGCGTAGCGCTGCTCGACGGCCCAGCCGTCGCAGGCGTCACGCCATTCGAAGCCCATGCGGCCCTGCACGTCGACGATCGAGGAGGAGGACGACGCCTTGTCGAGCGTCACCTTATACAGCGCACGGTGCGGCAGGATCTCGACGGCCGCCGTCGGAACGGCAGTCGCGGGACCCGCCGTCGCGTGGGGTGCGAGCGCCGAAACGCCCAACACGGCAACCGCAAGAACAGCCGCGGCGCGGGCTCGGTCCAACATAAGCCACTCCTTCATCATACTCTCCGCCGACTATGACATGGCGAACAGGGCGGAAAAATGGCCCCTGTCCGTCCGTCCGCATCGGCAAGTTTTTCCCAATGCAGGATCTCCCCGGCGCCCTTCCAGAAATTAGTAAAGGCTTTCATGACCTTACGCGACTGACAGAAACGCCGCATGTGGCACGGCGGATGCATGGCATGGGGTAACCAATGTGTGAGGTGACCCATGTCACACGATCCGAGCCTGATGACCGCGCCGCTGGATGGACCGAGTGCCCGCATGTACGCCGAAGTGGCGGGTATGCTCGCCCGTTTCAATGGCGCGCTGGACCCGGCCAACGATGCCGAGGAGCTGAGCCCGTCGGAAACGACGGCCGCCCTGAAACTGGCCCTCGTAGCCATGACCGAGGCGCAGAAGCGCATCGAGCGTCAACAGGCCCGCATCGCGGAGCTGGAAAATCTCTCGGTCACCGACGAGCTGACCGGTGTCATGAACCGCCGCGGCTTCGACATGCAGCTCCGCAAATCCATGGCCCAGCAGAAGCGCCACAGCCAGGACAGCGAAGACAATGGCGGCGGCGTTGTGCTGATGATCGATCTGGACCGCTTCAAGGCGGTCAACGACACCTACGGCCATGCCGCCGGCGACGAGCTGCTGCGGCTGGTGGCCGGCGTCCTGACCCGCGACGTGCGGGCCAGCGATACCGTCTCCCGCCTGGGCGGCGACGAGTTCGCGGTGCTGATGCCGGATCTGGACGCCGCGGACGGGCTGGCCCGGGCGAAGCGCCTGGAGAAGCGCCTGAATGCAACGAGACTGAGCTGGGGGGAGCTGGTTCTGCCGGTCTCCGCCAGTGTCGGCGCGGTCAGCTTTCGGCCGCAGGACCGGCCGGCCGAAGTGCTGAACCGCGCCGATGAGATCATGTACCGGCGCAAGGCCGAGCGCCGCGCCTGAGACCGGGACCGAGGCCCGGAACCAGGCCGCCGGCGAAAAACGGAAAAGGGCTGCCGAGAGCCGCCCTTGCCAGATCCGAAATCTCTCCAGGTCGACGCGGAGGCGTCTCAGCGCATCGCCACCTGATCGCCCTCGCCGCGCGGGGCGAGCCGGATGATCCAGGGCTGATGGCCGTCGACGATGCCCAGATCCGCCTTGGCCTGCTGCGCGTCGCGCAGCCCGTAGGGACCGACCAGGACGCGATGCCAGATCTGACCGTCCACATCGACCGGTCGAATCTCCGCATTCCTGTCGGCAAACCGCTCGGCCAGACTCACGGCCCGGCCGGTGTCGCGAACGGAGCCGATCACCACATAACGCTGCTCGCCGGCGGGAGCCTGGGTCGTCGCGGCGACGGGCATCGCCCGCTCGCTCCGATGGCCACGGACGTAGTTGGCGGGCGGGGTCCAGGGCTCGATCGGCGCCGAAACCGATACGGTGCTAACCAGGGTGGCCGCGACCGGGGTCTCGATGCTGCGGGCGACCAGCACCGGGCGGGCGATCGGCACCGGCGGCATCGCGCCGGCCATCGCCTTCGGGGCCGCCAGAACCGGCTTGTCGGTGGAGACGAGACCCGGGGTCTCGATCGGAGCGCGGAACGGCGGGGAGAAAGACAGCGCGGCCGCCACCAGGACCGGCTCCTCGCGGTCCTCGACCTTCATCGCGCCGAGGCTGATTTCCGGATCGTTGTTGGAGCGGAAGCTGCCGCTGTCGCGGTCGCCGGGATAGGCGGCGACGACCACGCGTTCGCCGGCGGCGGCACTTTCGGGGTCGAGCGCCTGGCACATGGCCTCGCCGGTGAGCGGCCGCGTCAGCTCGCAATCCTGCTCGGCGAAGGCGGAAAGGACGTGATCGGCGGAAAATTTGCCGGTCTGCATGTAGCTGATGCCGGAGATCGCCGTCGACGCGATCGTCACCGGAATCGGCAGACATCCGCCGAGAATCAATGGCATCGCGGCGACCGCGATCATACGTTTCATGAGATTTCCCCCGTCCCACCAGGCGCTTAATGTGCGAATCTTCACTTATCGCAGCGACCGGCGCAACAGTCGTAGTTTATGTCAAATTGTTTGTGAATCGCGCCCTCCTCTCGAAGGGTCGAAACGGCGTCCGAACGCGGTGCTGATTCGGCGCCGGATCCCGCGCACTCTTGCGCCGCCGGAAGGCTCGTGTATTACCACCGGCCATGACACTCGTCACGGACACGGAAACCCTCGCCGCCGTTTGCCAGCGAATCGCGGACGAGCCTTACGTTGCGATCGACACCGAATTTCTGCGCGACAAGACCTACTACTCCCGACTCTGCCTGGTGCAGCTCGCCGGCAAGGAGGATGTGGTCGCGGTGGATACCCTTGCCCCGGATATCGACCTGACGCCGCTGTTCGAGCTGATGGCCAATCCCAACGTGCTGAAGGTTTTCCACGCGGCGCGCCAGGACATCGAGATCTTCGTGCACATGACCGGCCAGGTGCCGGCGCCGATGTTCGACACCCAGATCGCCGCCATGGTCTGCGGGTTCGGCGACGCGGTCAGCTACGACCGGCTGGTCCGGGCGATCACCGGCGCGAACATCGACAAGACCTCGCGCTTCACCGACTGGAGCCACAGGCCACTGTCGCAGCACCAGATCGACTACGCGCTGGCGGACGTGATCCATCTGCGCCCCTGCTACGAGCGCCTGGCGAAGCGGCTGGCCAAGACCAAGCGCTCGGAATGGCTGGACGAGGAGATGGCGGTCCTGACCGACGTCGCCACCTACGTCACCGAGCCGGAAGAATCCTGGAAGCGGCTGAAGACCCGCTCCACCAAGCCGAAATTCCTCGCCGTGCTGCGGGCGCTGTCCGCGTGGCGCGAGGTTGAGGCGCAGTCCCGCGACATCCCCCGCAGCCGCGTCCTGCGCGACGACGCCCTGGTCGACATCGCCGCCCAGGCGCCGACCTCGGCCGACGAGCTGTCGCGCTCGCGGTCGTTCAACCGGGAATCGGCGAACGGCAAGACCGGCCGGGCGATCCTCGAGGCCGTTCAGTCCGCGCTGGAGTCGCCGAAGGAAACATGGCCCAAGGTCTCCGACCAGCGCGACAAGCCCCAGGGCCGTCAGCCGGTGGCCGAACTGCTGCGGGTGCTCCTGAAGGTGCAGTGCGATGCCCATGACGTGGCGCCGAAGCTGGTCGCCAGCGCCGACGACCTGGACGCCATCGCCGCCGACGACAATGCCGACGTCCCGGCCATGAAGGGCTGGCGGCGCGAGGTGTTCGGCGATGCCGCGCTCGCGGTCAAACACGGCAAGCTGGCCTTCGCCTTCGATCCGGAGAAGGACCGCCTGGCCCTGATCGAGGTTCCCGAGTAGAAGCCGGTCAGCGCTTGCCGTTGCGCGCTGGGCGGACGCTGAGCACGATCGGTCGCTGCAGGGATTCCGACAGGGACTGAACCCGGCGCTCGACCACCTCGCCCATGAGCACGACCGCCTCGGGGGCGAAGGTCAGGGCGAAACCGTCGTCCCTCCCCTCGATCCGCGTGCGGCGCAGCAGCGCCGTCGCCCCGCCCGACAGGGTCAGTCCGAGGCGCAGCGCCAGCCCCACCTGAACCGCCAGCAGCCGGCGCTGCGGATCCAGCAGCCCTTCCACCTTCGTGGCCGCCTCGATCTGCACGTGGCCGCTGTAGCGGGCCAGCATGCCGAGGCCGAGGAACACCCGGTCGGCATGGTCGAGACCGGCCACCGGCAGGCGTGAGATCCGCAGGAAGGCATGCTCGCCGCGATAGGACGGGTGCTCCGCCCACGCCATGTCGCTCAGCATGCACAGCGCCCGCACCAGACGTTCGTCGCGTCGGGCGAACTCCCCGAACAGCGGTTTCAGCCAGTTGAACACGGTCTCCGCCGGCGGTGCGAAACGGTTGGTCTCGCGCGCGATGGAGACGGCGGCCACCAGCAGCGGGTCCTCGTGGCGCTCCTCCGACGACAGCCGGTCGAAGATGCAGCCCTCGCGCAGCCCGAAGGCGGAGAACACCACCCGGTCCGGCTTGCCCCGCATCAGCACCCGCTGAAGGACCAGGGCGGCGGTCGCCATGGTGTCGGCGCGCCGGCGCGAAACGCCCGGCGTCGCCCGGATCGATTTCTTGGTGCTGCCGAAGAGACTCGACAGGAAGGCGGTCAGGGTCGCCCGGTCGATGGTGTAGCCGTGGATGACCTCGATCGGATAGTTGGTCGCCGCCATATGCGCCTTGGCCACGCTGCGCCAGGCGCCGCCCACGGCGTAGAGGGTGCGTCCCTCCAGGTTGGCGATCCAAGGGGCGCCGTCGAGATAGCCGTCGACCAGCGCCTCCATCTTGCGGCGCTTGCCCGGCTCCACTTCGCCGATCCGCAGCGGGCCGACCGGCATCGTGGTGTGGGCGCCGAGCTGCTGGTCGGCCACGTCGATCAGTTCCAGGCTGCCGCCGCCGAGATCGCCGACGACGCCGTTGGCGTCGGGAAAGCCGCTGACCACGCCGAGGGCGGAGAGCCGCGCCTCCTCGTCGCCGCCGATGATCCGTACCGTGTAGCCGGTGCGCCGCTCGATCTCGGCGACGAACTCAGGACCGTTGGAGGCGTCGCGCACGGCCGAGGTGGCCAGCACATCGACCCAGCCCACCCGCATGGCCCCGGCAATGGCGGCGAAGCGCTGCAGGTTGGTCAGGGCCGACGCCATGGCTTCCGCCGACAGCGCCCCCGTCTCGTCCAGGCCGCGGCCCAGCCCGCACAGGGCCTTCTCGTTGAACACCGGCACCGGTGAGAGCCCCTCGTGGTCGTACACGACCAGACGGATCGAGTTGGAGCCGATATCGAGGACGCCGATGCGATGGTCGCGCCGTGCCCGCTTCGATCTTGTGTCGGAAGTCTCGGTAGTCAGTGTTCCGCTCGCGCCTAGGGCTCAGGAGGACGATCCGCCGATGGTCCTCGGACCACCGCCGCGCCGCAGCGCGCTGCCCCGTCCGGACAGGCTCGGGTTCGTCATGAAATAGGTATGCGCCGAGAAATCCTCTTCGCCGGCGGCGATCCGCTCGAACCGCCCGGTGCTGCGCAGGATCCAGCTGTTGGTCTGGTCCTTCAGGTTGGCGACCATGATCTGATCCAGGATCTGCCGGTGGACGGTCGGGTTCTCGATCGGGACCAGATGCTCCACCCGTCGGTACAGGTTGCGGGGCATCCAGTCGGCGGAGGAGATGTACACCTTCGCGTCGTCCGACGGCAACTTCGACCCGCTGCCGAACACCACGATCCGCGAATGCTCCAGGAACCGCCCGACGATGGAGCGCACCCGGATGTTTTCCGACAGGCCCTTCACCCCCGGCCGCAGGCAGCAGATACCGCGGATCACCAGGTCGATCTGCACCCCGGCCTGGCTCGCCTTGTACAGCTCGTCGATCAGGATCGGGTCGACCAGGCTGTTCATCTTGGCCCAGATCGCCGCCGGCCGACCGGCCTGGGCATGGTCGATCTCCTGCTTGATACCGTCGATGATCGTCTTGTGGAGGGTCAGCGGCGAGATCGCCAGCTTCTCCATCTCCTCCGGCAGGGCATAGCCGGTCATGTAGTTGAACATCCGCGCCGCATCCCGGCACAGGGCCGGATCGCAGGTGAAGAACGACAGGTCGGTGTAGATCTTCGCCGTGATCGGATGGTAGTTGCCGGTCCCGAAATGCACGTAGTTCCGCAGGGAATTGCCCTCGCGCCGCACCACCAGCGAGACCTTGGCGTGGGTCTTCAGGTGGACGAAGCCGTAGACCACCTGCACCCCTGCCCGCTCCAGATCGCGCGAGAGGCGGATATTGGCCTCCTCGTCGAACCGGGCCTTGATCTCGACCATGGCGGTGACGGTCTTGCCGGCCTCGGCCGCCTCGATCAGCGCCTTGACGATCGGGCTGTCCTTGGACGTGCGGTACAGGGTCTGCTTGATGGCGATGACCGACGGGTCGGAGGCCGCCTGGCGCAGGAACTGGACGACGACGTCGAAGCTCTCGTAGGGGTGATGAACGACGATGTCCTTGGCCCGGATCGCGGCGAAGCAGTCGCCGGCGAAATCGCGGATCCGCTCCGGGAAGCGGGCGTTGAACGGCGGCCACAGCAGGTCCGGCCGCTCGGCGGTGATGAGCTGCGACAGGTCCGCCAGCCCGACCATCGCCTCCAGGGCGAAGACATCCTCCTCGGCCACGTTCAGCTCGCTGATGACCATCGCCTTCAGCTCTTCGGGCATGGCGAGGTCGACCGCGAGCCGGATCACGTTGCCGCGCCGCCGGGCCTTCAGCGCCGTCTCGAACGAGAGCACCAGATCCTCGGCCTCCTCGTCGATCTCCATCTCGCTGTCGCGGATGACCCGGAAGACGCCCTGTCCGGTGACTTCGTATTTCGGGAACAGCCGGTCCACGTTCAGCAGGATCGCCTGCTCGATGGCGATGAAGCGGATGGTGTCGCCCGGCAGGCGGACGAAGCGGCCGACCTGGGACGGCAGCGGGACCAGCCCCTGCATGTCGGACGCCCCGGCGGTGCCGCGCAGGGTCAGGGCGAGGCAGAGGCCCTTGTTGGGGATGAACGGGAACGGATGCGCCGGATCGATCGCCAGCGGCGTCAGGACCGGGAAGACATGCTCGCTGTAATGGGCCCGCAGGAAGTCGCGGTCCTGGGCGGTGAGTTCCGGGATGTCGACCAGGTGGAAATCGGCCGCCTTCAGCTCCTCGCGCAGCCGCTTCATGCAGGTCTGCTGGTCGCTCATCAGGATGGCGACCTCGCGGGTGATCTCCGCAAGCTGCTGCGCCGGGCTCAGCCCGTCGTCGCTGGCCGAGGTGATGTCCGCGTTGACCATGCCCTTCAGGCCGGCAACGCGGACCATGTAGAATTCGTCCAGGTTGGAGGCGGAAATGGCGACGAAGCGCAGCCGCTCCAGCAGCGGATTGCGCGGGTTGAGGGATTCCTCCATCACCCGGGTGTTGAAGGACAGCCAGGAGAGCTCGCGGTTGATCAGCCGGTCGGGGCTGCCGATCGTGATCGCCGGCGTCTCGTCGGCCGCCTGTTTGACGGTGGACGGGCTCTTGGCGGTGCCCGAGGCGCGTTTCGACGTCGGACGACGGGGCCTCTCGCTCTGGCTGGCCTGCTCGCTCACGTACGCTCTCCTCGCTTGTCCGCCCGCCCTCCGGGACAGTCTGCCGTCCCGTGTACGCGTCCCGTGTGACAGGAGCATGACACCGGACGGCTTTCCGGATTGCGGTTAGAGCACGACCGGTTCAGATCGACTCGATCTGAACCGTGAATCGTCCCCTAATTCGTCGAGTATAGAGCAAATTCACACGACCAGATGTCTCCATCTGATCGTGATTTGCTCCTTAGAGAGTGCCCGGGTACCCGCCGCCATCGAGCAGGATGTTCTGACCGGTCATGAAGCCGGCGTGAACGCTGCACATGAAGGCGCAGGTGGCGCCGAACTCGTCGGGCTCGCCGAAGCGGCCGGCCGGGTTCTTCGACGCCTGTTCGGCAGCGTAGTCCTCGAAGCTGCGACCCGCCTTCTCGGCCTGCAGACGCAGGTTGCCGTGCAGACGGTCGGTGGCGAACGGACCCGGCAGCAGGCCGTTGATCGTCACGTTGTGGCGCACGGTCTCGCGGGCGATGCCGGCGACGAAGCCGGTCAGGCCGGCACGCGCACCGTTCGACAGGCCGAGATAGGAGATCGGCGCCTTCACGGCCGCGGAGGTGATGTTGACGATGCGGCCGAACTTGCGGTCGATCATGCCGTCGACGGTCGCCTTGATCAGCTCGATCGGGGTCAGCATGTTGGCGTTCACCGCCTTCTGCCAGTCCTCGATCTCCCAGTCGCGGAAGTTGCCCGGTGGCGGGCCGCCGGCGTTGTTCACCAGGATGTCCACGTCGCCCGCGGCATCCAGCACCTGCTTGCGGCCTTCCGGCGTGGTGATGTCGCAGGCCACGGCCACGACATTGGCGCCGGTCGCCTTGCGGATCTCCTCCGCCGTCGCCTCCAGGGTCTCCTGGGTGCGGGAGTTGATGACCAGGTCCACCCCGGCCTCGGCCAGATTCATGGCGCAGGCCTTGCCCAGCCCCTTGCTGGCGGCGCAGACGATCGCCTTGCGGCCCTTGATTCCCAGATCCATACGTTAAGTCTCCTCTCCTGTTCGGCCCGCCCGTTGGCGTTACCCGTTCGCGTTACTGCCCGTCCGCGTCGCCCATGTCCTCGTCGGCCATGGCCAGACGCGCGACGCGCATGGAAATCTTCCCGTCCCCCTCCAGGGCGGCCCGGTCCATCCGGTCGGCCAGCCGCTCGGCGGCGTCGAAGGACCGCTCCATCCGGTTCACCAGATACGCGATGACGTCATCGCGCACCAGCACCTGACGGTCGGCGAAATGCTTGGCGAGCACGCCCGCCAGCAGGGCTTCGTCCGGCAGTCCGATGGTCGCGACCGGCAGGGTCGCCAGCCTGGAGGCCAGGTCGGGGAGCGAGATCTCCATCCTGGCCGGGGGAGTGCGCGACAGGATAACCAGCGAGCCGCCCCGCTCAACCACCATATTGAACAGATGGAACAGGGCCGGCTCGTCGATCCCGCCGTCGACCCGGTCCACGACGGCGTTGCGCGCGTCCCCCAGGGCGTCCGGGACGATGTCGCTCGAGAGCGCCGGCGCATCGACCAGAGCGGCTCCGCTCGCCGCCTGCCAGACCGCGGCCAGGTGGTTCTTGCCGGAACCAGACGGCCCGACGATTGCAAGGCCGCGGGCGGGTTCGGGCCAGTCCGGCCAGCGGTCGATCCAGGCGGCAGCCTCGGCGTTCGAGGCCCCCACCAGGAAGTCGGCCCGGCCCAGCGCGGGCCGGAAGCCGAGATCGAGGGCGAGCTGTCTGCGGGCGGCGGCGTCAGGGCTTGTGGTCATCATACTCAATGCGTTTCATCGCATCGTCGGCGGGCGGTATGCCGTGGAGATGCAACGGGCTGGCGAGATAGTGCTCCAGCGCGAACCGCGTCAAGACGCCGATCACGGCGGCCACCGGCACCGCCAGCAGAACGCCCAGGAATCCGAACAGCGCGCCGCCCGCCAGCAGGGCGAAGATGATCCAGACCGGATGCAGGCCGACCGCGTCGCCCACCAGATTCGGCGTCAGGAAATTCCCTTCGATGAGCTGGCCGGCAACGAAGATGGCGGCGACGATGGCGACCGGCTGCCACGAGTCGAACTGGGCCACGGCCAGCCCGACGCTGAGAATGGCGCCCAACGTCGAGCCGACGAAGGGGACGAAGGAGACCAGACCGGAGAACAGCCCGATGACCAGCCCGAAATCGAGCCCGGCAAGGGACAGGCCGATGGCGTAGAACACCCCGAGGACGAGGCAGACCGTGCCCTGTCCGCGCACGAAGGCGGCCAGGGTGCGGTCGATGGCCCGCATCTGCTCGCGGATGGTCGGGGCCTGTTCGCGCGGCAGCCAGCCGTCGATGGTCTCCACCATGCGGTCCCAGTCCCGCAGCAGGTAGAACGAGACGATCGGCGTGATCACCAGGATGGACAGGAAATTCGCCAGCCAGGCGCCGCCGCTGAGCAGCTTGCCGAAGATATTGCCGATCCAGGCCATGGCATTGCCGGCGATGTTCGGCAGCTTGTTGACCGCCGACTCTTCGTCGAAGCCGGACAGCATTTCCTGAAGCTTCGGGCCGACCCGCTCGCGGATCATCTCCACATAGGTCGGGACCGACTTGGCGAACTGCTCGACCTGGGTCTGCAGCAGCGGCACCAGAAGCAGCACGAGTCCGATGGTGACCAGGAAGAACGCCAGGACGACGATCGACGTCCCCAGGGTGCGGCTCACCTTGAACCGTTCCAGCCGGTCGACCACCGGATCGAGGAGATACGCCACGGCCATGCCGGCGACGAACGGCAGCAGCACGTCGCGCAGCACGTAGACGAGCGTCAGGAAGACCGCCAGGAAAAGCAGCCAGAAGACTTGCCGTTCGCGCTTGGTCACAGACGCTATCCGGCAGCCGGAGCAGGCAGGGGCGACACGTTGCCCGGAGCCGGCGAGAACCCGCCCGGTCCCCCGGTCGGAGGCGCGCTCGACGGCGTGGTTGTGCCACCCGGCACCGTCGCCGGAACTGTCGTCCCCGGCGCGGGGCGAAGGCCCGGCCCGGCACCTGGAGCGGACGTGGAGTAGCCGTCAGGCGAGGTCGGGATCTCCTGGCCGCGCTGGATCAGGAAGTAATCGCCGGCCCCCGGCACCAGACGCAGGTTCTGCTGTTCCAGCGCCACGCGAAGCTGCTCGGTTCCGCCGATCATCCAGAGGTCGACCAGCGCCTCGATCCGGGTGAGCTGGATCACGTCGTAGCGCGAGACGATCGAGGTCCGGTCGAGCCCTTCGCGGACCGCCAGCCAGCGGCGCAGGCTGTCTATCGGCACCGTCACCGTGACGCGGGACTCGGTGCCGCCGCGGATCGTGTTGTCCTGCTTCCAGGCGTCCTCAAGCAGTGCGACCGTCTTCTGGACGGCGGCGTTGTAGCGCTCGGTGTCGGTCTCGCCGGACACCGTGCCGGTCAGGGTCCGGGCAGAGCCCGACGGGCCGATGCGCCGGACCGTCAGCCCCACCGATCCGCCGCTCGGCTTGGCGACGACGACCACCGCGTCCCGCGCGCCATACCGCTCGGCGATGTCGGTCAGCGCCTTCTCGTCGCCGTCCAGCGCCTGGGCCGTGCTCAGCTCGCGCACATCGGCGATGTCGGAATACGGGACGACGACCGGCACCAGACCGCCTTCGACCGGCGACCGGCTCCAGGCGGCGCGGAAGGGGTTGCCCTCCTCCCACAGCACCGGACCGCCGGCGCCGTCCAGCACCGGGATCACCAGCACCGGCAGGCTCCGCGTCTCGGTATAGGCGGCCCCGCTCTGGTTCAGGAAGTTGCGCACCCGCGCCTCGTCGAAGGCGTAGGTCATGTTCGCCACGTAGCGCACCGCCGAGCTGCGCTCGTTGGCGACCTCGAAGCCCAGAGTCATCAGCGCCAGGCTCTGGTCGGACTGCTGCGGCACCGAGGAGGCGCCGCCCTCGGGAAGCAACCGCCCCATCAGAATGTCGAACGCCTTGCGCCGGCCTTCCGCGATCGCCTTCTCGCGTGCGGCCGACGGGCTGTCCGCGGTCACGTCCACAGGGACCCCGCGCACGGTAAAGATCTCCTGGGCCGATGCGCCGGCGCTGCCGAATGCAGCCGCCAGGAGCATGATCGAGGCGATGAAGATGGATCGATGGTGCACGGTTTCTTCCCACTTGCCGCTTGCGGGGAGCATGAGCGTCACGGCATAAACCGCCAACGCGGCGAAAGGTTCCCGATACCCCTTTGGTAAACGGCAACCGAACCAGACTTATAGCCCAGCGCGGTGGAGGACACCATAACCGCCCCTAGTGACAGTTACTCAAAGGGCCCCGGCAACGGCCGCCCGAACGAGCCCCTCACCTACCGCGATGCCGGTGTCGATATCGATGCGGGCGACGCCCTGGTCGAAGCCATCAAGCCGCTGGCCGCGTCCACGCGCCGACCGGGCGCGAACGCGGATCTCGGCGGGTTCGGCGGGCTGTTCGACCTGAAGGCGGCCGGCTTTTCCGACCCGATCCTGGTCGCCGCCACCGATGGGGTGGGAACCAAGCTGCGGGTGGCGCTGGAATCCGGCAAGCACGACACCGTCGGCATCGACCTGGTCGCCATGTGCGTCAACGACCTCGTCGTTCAGGGCGCCGAGCCGCTGATGTTCCTGGACTACTACGCCACCGGAAAATTGGAGGTCGCCGTCGCCCGCGACGTGGTCGCCGGCATCGCCGAAGGCTGCCGCCAGGCCGGCTGCGGGCTGATCGGCGGCGAGACCGCCGAGATGCCGGGCATGTATTCCGAGGGCGACTACGACCTCGCCGGCTTCTCCGTGGGCGCCGTCGAGCGCGACCGGGTGCTGGAGCGCGACAAGGTCGGCGAGGGCGACATCGTCCTCGGCCTCGCCTCCTCCGGCGTGCATTCCAACGGCTATTCCCTGGTGCGCCGGGTGGTGGAGCGCACGGGCCTCGCCTGGGACGCGCCGGCGCCGTTCGAGTCCGACAAGACCCTGGCCGAGGCGCTGCTGGCGCCCACGCGGATCTATGTGAAGGCGTGCCTCGCCGCCCTGCAGACCGATGCCGTCCACGGCTTCGTCCATGTCACCGGCGGCGGCCTGATCGAGAACCCGCCCCGGGTCTATGGCGACCACCTCGCCCTGCGGCTCGACCTGCAAAGCTGGACCCCGCCCGCCGTGTTCCCCTGGCTCGCCAAGGAAGGCGGGATCGAGGGGCGCGAGATGCTGCGAACCTTCAACTGCGGCCTCGGCATGCTGGTGATGGTCAAAGCGGACGCAGTCGCGGCCGTCGAAGCCGCGCTGGAAGCCCACGGCGAAACCCCGGTGCGCATCGGCCGGATCGAGAAGCGCAGCGGCGACGCCGTGGTGTTCGACGGCCTCGATCAGACCTGGCTGGCGTGATGGCGCGCAAACGCGTCGGCGTGCTGATCTCGGGGAGCGGCAGCAACCTGCAGGCCCTGATCGACGCGGCCGCCGACCCGACCTACCCGGCGGAGATCGCCCTGGTGATCTCGAACAAGGCCTCCGCCTTCGGCCTGCAGCGGGCGGGCAAGGCCGGGATCGCCACCCAGGTGTTCGATCACAAGCAGTTCGCCGACCGCGAGAGCTTCGATGCCGCCATGGACGCCGCCCTGCGCGCGGCCGGCTGCGAGATCGTCTGCCTCGCCGGGTTCATGCGGATCCTGTCGACCGGATTCGTGGAAAGCTGGGCCGGGCGGATGCTGAACATCCACCCCTCCCTGCTGCCGTGCTTCAAGGGGCTGCACCCCCAGCGCCAGGCGCTGGACGCCGGGGTGAAGGTGGCGGGCTGTACCGTCCATCTGGTGACGCCCGACCTGGATGACGGCCCGATTCTGGCGCAGGCCACCGTCCCGGTGCTGGACAGCGACGACGAGTCGAGCCTGTCGGCGCGGATTCTGGAGCAGGAACACCGGATCTATCCCACGGGTCTGGCGCTGCTGGCCGGCGGATCGGTGCGGATCGAGGGCCGGCGCGCCTTCACCGGTTGAGCGCACCGCCAGCGACGACACCCTGCGTCTTGTTGCATCGCAAAAGCGCGGTCTAGACTTCCTCCATCGTCATTCCGGAGGGTCTTTTCCATGCGCTCGCTTCCCGTCGCCGCCCTGACCGTCGCCGTGCTCGGTCTCTTCACGACCTCCGCCTTCGCCCATACCGGCGCCGGGCCGACCGGGAGCTTCCTGACCGGCTTCATGCATCCGCTGGGCGGCCTCGACCATATTCTGACCATGGTCGCGGTCGGCACCATGGCGGCCGTGGTCGGCGGACGGGCGATGTGGAGCGTGCCCTGCGCCTTCATCGCGATGATGATGCTGGGGGCGGTGGCCGGCGCGTCAGGCTATCCGTTGCCGCTGGTCGAGGTGGGCATCGCCGCCTCCATCGTGGTCACCGGCCTGGCGACCACCTTCGGACGGTCTTTGACGCAGACCGCCGCCGTCGGTCTGGCCGGCGTCTTCGCGGTATTCCATGGCCATGCACACGGAACCGAGATGGGACCGATGCTGACGGCCGTCGAATATGGCGCGGGCTTCGCGCTGGCGACCGCACTGCTGCACGCGGCGGGGCTGTTCGGTGCGCTCGTTCTGACCCGGCGGTTCAGCGCCAACGGGATGACGGCGATCCGTGTCGCAGGCGTCACGATCGCGGCGGTCGGCGCCGGCATGATGGGCACGATGATCTGAGGGTTTGCGATCTGGCAGTGCCGCAAGACACTTTTCGCGCCGCGCGCCTTACCGTATAAACCCGTCAGACGAACAATCCTGCGCCTTGGAGGGCATAGAAGCATGGCCGGTAACGATCAATTCGCTGAAATGACCCGTGAGCGGAAGGCGTTCTGGGACGGCTTCATGAGCTTCACGACCTGGACCGGAGTCGCGCTGGCGATCTTCGTGGCGCTGCTGGCGATCTTCGTCGCCTGAGCCAAGCGTTCCGCGCATGAAAAAAGGGCCGGTCCTGAGGACCGGCCCTTTTCGTTTCTACGGTCTGGCGAGCGTCAGCCGCCCTCCTACCCCTCACCGACTTCCTGGACGGCCCGAAGGGACGATCCAGGACCGTAATGCCGACGTCCGATCCAGGGTCCTGGATCACCCCCGGTAACAACCGGGGGCGTCCAGGAAGTCGGAACAGAGTGGTGAGGACCTAAAGTCAGCCGACGATCTCGTTGCCGCTGAAGAACTGGGCGATCTCGATCGCCGCGGTCTCCGGAGCGTCGGAGCCGTGCACCGAGTTCTCGCCGATCGACTTGGCGAAGGCCTTGCGGATCGTGCCCTCGGCGGCCTGCTCCGGGTTGGTGGCGCCCATGACGTCGCGGTACTTCGCGACCGCGTTCTCGCCTTCGAGAACCTGGACGACGACCGGGGCGGAGATCATGAAGTCGACCAGCTCGCCGAAGAACGGCCGCTCCTTGTGGACGGCGTAGAAGGTCTCGGCCTGGGCGCGGGTCATCTGGATCCGCTTCTGGGCGACGATGCGCAGGCCCGCCTCTTCGATCTTGGCGTTGACGGCGCCGGTCAGGTTGCGCTCGGTGGCGTCCGGCTTGATGATGGAGAAGGTGCGCTGGAGGGCCATGGCTCTCTCTTCCGTTGGCAGATGCGTTGAAGGAAACTGTGGGTTCCGAGCGGGGCAGATCACCCCGCCGGCACGCTCGCGCGCCTTATAGCGATGCGGGTGCGCAGCGGCAAGCGCCGGTGGCAAGATTGCTTACGGCCGCACGCTGCCCTACCCGGCCTTCTCCCAGCCGCCATTGTCCTTCTGACGCCAGTAGGTGAGCGTGTGACCGGCGTCGCGCGCCGTCTTCCAGCGGGACCGGGCGGCGGCGACCGCCTGGTCGTCACGGCCGTCGAACAGGTCGAAGACCCGCTTGAAGCTGTCCAGGTCCGACGCCTCCACCCCTTCGGCCAGAAACAGGAAGCCCGCCCCGTTCGGGTTCTCCTCCCGGTCGGTCAGCCAGACCGGCTGCAGCGCCGCCTCGCCGTCCTTTTCGCAGCCATGGGGCAGCCAGGAGCGCTCCTCATAGATCCAGAGATGGGCGTTCAGCGCCTGCACCCGCTCGGCCGAGGCCAGGCGCACCACGGCGCGTTCGCCGGCTTCCAGAGTCTTTTCCAGCAGCTTCGGCAGGGCGCGGTCCATCGCGGTGGCGGTCAGGTGATAGAAGCCGATCTCGGTCACGTGGCGTGGCGCCCTGGACAGTTTCACAAGCGATGACGGACCACCCCTCCAGCGTGTAGGTTTCCAACAACCCCAGATCGGAGAAGGCAATGACCGCACCGTCGGCCGAGCATAGCCATTCCACGCCCTCCCTGGCCACCGCCTCCCTGGCCACCGCGACGCATGCGAATGCGGATCTGCGGGCCGAGATCCGGGCGGCTACCCTGGCGGAGGAGGCGGAGCGCATCGCCGCCCTGAAGCAGGCGGCCTCCCTCAGCGAGGCGGACAGGGCGGCGATCTCCAAGGATGCCGCCCGGCTGGTGGAAAGCGTGCGCAGCTCGACCGAGCCCACGGCGATGGAGAGTTTCCTCGCCGAATACGGCCTCTCCACCAAGGAAGGCATCGCCTTGATGTGCCTGGCCGAAGCGCTGCTGCGGGTGCCGGACACGCCGACCATCGACGCGCTGATCGAGGACAAGATCGTCCCCGGCGAGTGGGGCCAGCATCTGGGCCATTCCTCCTCCTCCCTGGTCAATGCCTCCACCTGGGCGCTGATGTTGACCGGCGGCGTCCTTCGGCCGGGCGAGCAGCAGGGGCTGGTCACCGCCCTGCGCGGGGCCGTGCGCCGCCTTGGCGAACCGGTGGTGCGCACCGCCGTGGGCCAGGCGATGATCGAGCTCGGCCGCCAGTTCGTGCTCGGCCGCACCATCGAAGAGGCGATGAAACGCGGCGCCGGGATGGAGGAGCGCGGCTACACCTATTCCTTCGACATGCTGGGCGAGGCCGCCCGCACCGAGGCCGACGCGCGGCGCTACCACCTCTCCTACTCCGACGCGATCACCGCCATCGCCCCCGCCTGCAAATCGAAGGACATCCGCGAGAACCCGGGCATCTCGGTCAAGCTGTCGGCCCTGCACCCGCGCTACGAGGTGTCGCAGAAGAAGCGGGTGATGTCCGAACTGACCGCCCGCTGCCGCTCGCTCGCCCTGCTGGCGAAGAGCGCCAATATGGGCTTCAACATCGACGCCGAGGAGGCCGACCGGCTCGACCTCTCCCTCGACGTGATTGAGGCGGTGCTGAGCGACGAGGCGCTGGACGGCTGGGACGGCTTCGGGGTGGTGGTGCAGGCCTTCGGGCCGCGCGCCCATTTCGTCCTGCGCTGGCTCTACGATCTGGCCGAGCGGCTGGACCGGCGGATCATGGTGCGGCTGGTCAAAGGGGCGTACTGGGACACCGAGATCAAGCGTGCCCAGACCCTCGGGCTGGACGGCTATCCGGTCTTCACCCAGAAGGCCAATACCGACGTCTCCTACATCGCCTGCGCGCGGTTGTTGCTGGGCATGACCGACCGGATCTACCCGCAATTCGCCAGCCACAACGCACACACGGCGGCCGCCATCCTCCATATGGCGGGTGAGGACCGGGACAGCTTCGAGTTCCAGCGCCTCCATGGCATGGGCGAGTCGCTGCACGGCACGATGAAGCAGGAATACGGCACCCGCTGCCGGATCTACGCCCCGGTCGGCAAGCACCAGGACCTGCTGGCCTATCTGGTCCGCCGCCTGCTGGAGAACGGCGCCAACTCCTCCTTCGTGAATCAGATCGTCGACGAGAGCGTGCCCGCCGAGCAGGTCGCCGCCGACCCCTTTCCGCGCGCCGGCACCGCCAATCCGCGTATCCCCAAGCCGGCGAACATCTACGGTGCCGGGCGGCGCAACGCCAAGGGCTGGGACCAGACCGATCCGGTCGACCTGGCCGAGCTGGACGAGGCCCGCGCCCCCTTCGCCAAGGCGACCTGGAGTGCTGCGCCGACCCATGGCGGCGACCGGCCGGGGGTCGAGGCGATCAATCCCGCCGATCCGGACGACCTTGTCGGCCGGGTGGTGGAGACGAGCGAGCAGGAGGTCGAGGACGCCATCCTGCGCGCCCGGGCGGCCCAGCAGGCCTGGCGCGAGCGTCCCGCCGCCGAGCGGGCGGCGCTTATCGAACGGGTGGCCGATCTCTACGAGGCCAATGCCCCGGAGCTCTTCGTCATCCTGGCGCGCGAGGCCGGCAAGACCCTGCTCGACGCCATCGGCGAGGTGCGCGAGGCGGTCGATTTCTGCCGCTACTACGCAGCTGAGACCCGCCGCTTCGGCGATGCCGAGAAGGGCCGCGGCACCTTCGTGTGCATCTCGCCCTGGAACTTCCCGCTGGCGATCTTCACCGGGCAGATCGCCGCCGCGCTCGCCGCCGGCAACACGGCCATCGCCAAGCCGGCCGAGCAGACGCCGCTGATCGCCGCCCGCGCTGTGGCGCTCATGCACGAGGCGGGGCTGCCGAACGACGTGATCCAGCTCCTGCCCGGCGACGGCGCCACGGTCGGCGGCGCGCTGGTAGGCGACCCGCGGATCGACGGCGTGTGCTTCACCGGCTCCACCGACACCGCCCGGCGCATCCAGCAGGCCATGGCCGAGACCGGCGCCGCCGACGCACCGCTGATCGCGGAGACCGGCGGGCTGAACGCCATGATCGTCGACAGCACCGCCCTGCCCGAACAGGCGGTGCGCGACATCATCGCCTCGGCCTTCCAGAGCGCCGGCCAGCGCTGCTCGGCCCTGCGCTGCCTCTATGTCCAGCGCGAGGTGAAGGACCGGCTGCTGGAAATGCTATTCGGCGCCATGGACGAGCTCCGCCTGGGCGACCCGCGCCTGTTGTCGACCGATGTGGGGCCGGTAATCGACGCCGAAGCCCGTGACGGGATCGAGGCGCACTGCACCGCCATGGAGAAGGCCGGCAAGGTGCTGAAGCGGCTGAAGACCCCGGCCAAGGGCACCTTCGTGCCGCCGACGGTGATCGAGGTGGAGGGGATCGAGGAGCTGGAGCGCGAGATCTTCGGCCCGGTCCTGCATGTCGCGACCTTCGCGCCGGACGATCTCGACGGGGTGGTCGGGCGGGTCAACGCCAAGGGCTACGGCCTGACCTTCGGCCTGCACACCCGGGTCGACAGCCGGGTGCAGCAGGTGGTCGACCGGGCCGAGGTCGGCAACCTCTACGTCAACCGCAACCAGATCGGCGCCATCGTCGGCTCCCAGCCGTTCGGCGGCGAGGGCCTGTCCGGCACCGGCCCGAAGGCCGGCGGGCCGCACTACCTGTCGCGGTTCCGCACGTCACAGGAGGAGCCGGTGGCCGCCCAGCCGCCCGCCGGGTTCGTCGATGCCGCCGCCCTGTCGCGGCTGATCTCCTCGGCGCGCGGGCGGTCCTCCCTGCGGGCGGTCGGCAAGGCCCTGTCCTCCGGATCGCCGGCGCTGAGTGCGGCGGCCGACATCGCCGATCAGGTGCTGGAACTCCCCGGCCCGACCGGCGAGAGCAACCGCTTCAGCGTCCATCCGCGCGGCCTCATCCTGTGCCTGGGGCCGAGTGCCGAGGCGGCGCGCGATCAGGCGATCCAGGCGCTGGCGACCGGAAACCGGGCGGTGGTCGTCGCGCCGGGGGCGGAGGACGCACTGGCCGATCTGAAGGACCTGGCCCCGGCCCTGATCGTGGCTGAGGGCGCCATCGCGGTGGAGGCCCTGGCCGAGATCCCCGGCATCGACGGCGTGGCCTATGCCGGCGACCGCGAGGCCGTCCGCCCCCTCGCCCAGGCCCTGGCCAAACGCGACGGGCCTCTGCTGATCCCAATCACCGACCGGATCGATCCGGAACGCTACGTCCTGGAGCGGCATCTCTGCATCGACACCACGGCGGCAGGCGGCAACGCCTCCCTGCTGGCGGCGAGCGGCCCCGCTTAAATCACACCGTCATCCCGGATGCGCCCGGACCTGATCCGGGGGCAGGCCGGGACCCGGTGCGGGCGTCGGGGCAGGGTCCCGGGCAGATCCCGGATCAAGTCCGGGGTCTCCCGGGATGACGGTTGGGAGAAATAGAGAATGACCAGGGCGACGAACTAGGTCGCCCGCTCCCGCTTCGCCAGCGTCATCGCGGTGAGGAATGCCGTCGCGCCGACCAGGATCAGGACGAAGATCGCCCAGCGCATCAGCGCATAGCCGCCGACCTCCCACAGCGCCGCCCCGAGCGTCGCCGCCGCCGCATTGGCGCCCATGAAGCCGAGCGCCAGCGCGCCGGAGATCGACCCGAAACCCTTGCGCCCCAGGATCTCCGCCGTCACCACCGGCCGGGTGATCGACGTCACCCCGTAGCCGGAGCCCTGGAAGAACACGAAGGCGGCCAGCAGGAACGGCCACGCCATCGACCCGATCAGCGAAAAGATCGCCGCGAGCATGAACAGGAAGGACACCGCGCAGATGATCTGCAT